>JAERMM010000075.1 GCA_016844585.1 Chloroflexota bacterium
CAGCGTCGCTTTCGCCGTCGGCTCCAGGTAATGGTCCGCGATGATCTCCAGACAGTCGATTTCCTTCCGATTCAAGAAGATGTCGGCCTTCAGCTCGCCGCGGAATCCCAGGCCCGTTCCTAGCCGCGGAAACTGCTGACTAACCACCACCGCACCCCTCCACGCCCCGGCCACTGGCGACCGGTGCCTGGATTCTATCTCCGCTGGCCCTGGAATTAACTCTCATTGGCAGTCAAAAGCTGTCACCTAGCTTTCAAGCGTGACAAGCTGCAATCGTGACAGCCTTTGAAGGCTCGTTGAAGGGTTGCTGAAAGTTTCCGTCGCGTAGATTGGATTCGACAGGAGAAGCAAGCAGGCTCCGTGTGTCGCAAGAGGACCATATGGAGGTGCAGCTATGGGAGTGAAGTTGATAGTCGTCGCCATTCTTCTCGGACTCGCTGGCTCGATCAACCTGCTGGGGTTGATCGAGCCAATGTCGGGCCCGGCATTCCTCGCCTTTTTCGCTGTGGTGGTGTTGACCCTGGTTGCTTGTCGCGCTGTAGTCGCCGCTCTCGATAACACGACCAACCTCCCAGCAATGCTGATTCCGTCGGACCCCGATCCGTATCAGCTCGCGTACCTGCGCGTGCGTCTGGAAGGGGACGGGTCTCGGACCGGTGCAATGAAGGAAGTCACACGACTTGTGATCCTGGATCGGGCGGTGCGAGAGCGCTTTGGGAACGAGAGAATCGAGAGCGGATCGAAGCGCAGGGATTGGGTCGGACAGGACAGGACTGGGCCACCCGGACGACATCTCGCTCGCCTGGAGCGCGCATCCAAGACATCGGACAGAGTCTTCCGCCGGAAGCTGCCCGAACACGTGGCCAGGCTTTGTGAGCCATACGAGCGCTGGTTAGCCCAAGAGCAGTTGATCAGACCTCCCGACCTGGCCTGGAAAGCTGCCGTGGTCGGTTTAGAAGGCGCGGGGCTTATTGCTCTTCTCGGCGGGCTTGAGCTGATCACTGCCCTGCTCGAAGGCGGCCACATCGTGCTTACGCTGTTCGCTGTGGGAGTCGTCGGGCTGGCGCTGGTAGCAGCTTGCACCCCCGGACGGCTGAGCCGCAGGGGGCGTCGGTACCTGGAGAGGCTGCGGCAAGCCTTCTCACGGTACCCCGCCCCCGGGCCGTTCAACCCGCTCCGACAATCGACGGACAGATCACGGATGAAGGTCGGAAGCTCCAGCCCGGCACACCGAAGGGCGGTGGAGAATCCGACGTTGGCAACGTCCGGCCTGGCGTCCGGACTGGTCGTCGGTGCAGCCCTCTTCGGGTTTGACGCTCTGGAAAAAGCTGCCGAGTTGCCGGATTCCTCGCCTCCCTCCTCGTGCCGAGTGTTGGCAGTGGTAGCGCCGGTTGGGTCGGGTCCGGGTCTGGCGGGTCGGGGGAGTCTGGGGGATCCGGGGGGTGTGGCGGTTGTGGCGGCGACTAGCGGGACGTCGACGTCCCCAAGTCGCTCAGGGCCTTGCGCGGGGCGTTGGCGCGCCAGACGTGCGTCAATGGTCACATCCCAGAGCCGTTCAGCGTGAACTGAAAAACCCGGGCGCCTACAGGCTGAGGCCGAGTCTTCGGACTCGGCCCTTTTCTTGCGTTTAGCCCTCGGCCAGTGGGACCACCCGACACCGCAAGGCTGAGGGTTTTTGACAGTTTCATGACAGTCCGGCGGCACCCTTTGGCAGGTTTGAGGCGCTACCTTGTGAATCATCACATTAAACGGAGGTGCGCTCATGATCCCGGTTCGACGACTACTCGCAACCAAGCTGGCACAGGTTCCGGTTGTCCTTGCTCTGCTCTTTGGCATGTCCCTGTCCCCGGCAGATGCACTGACAGATGAGGTACTGATCCACGTCGAGAGCCCGTCCGCCGACACGGCCATCCGAGGCCCCACCCTCCTGATCCAGGGCTGGGCGATAAATCGGACCGCGGTGGGGGGAACCGGCCTGGACGCCATCCACGTGTATCTGGACGGTCGCGCTGGTGAGGGAAGGTCCCTTGGCGCTGCGCCGCTGGCGCCAAGAGCGGACGTGGCCGCATCGCTTGGCCGAGCGGACTGGCTGAAATCCGGCTTCACTATTGAGGCGCTCGAGATCGCCGAAGGTCCGCATACCCTGCATCTTTACCCCATGCTGTCCGGCTCTCCCGCACTGCCAGGCTCCATCCCACAGGTGGTCCCCTTCTGGGTCGTGGGTCCTGTTCTGCAATCAGAGGCCGAGGTGGCCGCTCGTGTAGCGCCATCGGTCGTCCAGGTGCTGGCCGACTCGGGAATGGCCGGGTCCGGTGTGCGAGTCGAGCAGGGCATCCTCACCAGCGAGCACGTCGTCGCCGAGGCTGATCGGATCGCGATTGTGACCAAAGACGGCCGGCGGGCTGAAGCTCGCGTCTTGCGTGCCGATGGCAACTGGGATCTGGCCCTGCTCGTCGCTGATCTCGACCTGCCTCCGATCGCCTGGGAGCCGGCGCGAATCCAGCAACAGGGTGCACCACTCGTGGTTCTCGGATACCCGAGGCCTGACATGTTTGGCACGGGCGGGCAGGCGACGCTGAGCAGAGGCGTCTTCTCGGCTCTCCGCACCATGACAGACGGCACCATAGTCGTGCAGACGGATGCTGCGATCAACAGCGGAAATTCAGGTGGCCCCATGCTGAACATGCGGGGACGTCTCGTTGCCATTGCGGCTGCATCCGCCGTGGGGAGTTCCGGTATCGGCTTTGGCGTTGCAACGGAGTCTATTCAGGCATTCCTGTCCACTCCCATAGAAGCGCTTCAGCCTTCAGTCGTGGCGGACAGCTATGAGTCCGACAACTCTCTGGAGGCTGCGACGCCCCTGGTCCTCGACAGGTCGCCTCAACAGCACAGCCTCCACCCAGCGGGTGACGAGGACTGGTTCTCTTTCGATCTGGATACAGACGACCAGTTAGCTCTCGCTACGAGGGGGGACTGCGATACGTACATTTACCTCTACGGGCCGGATGGGACATCCATTCTTGCGGAGGACGACGACGGCGGATTCCTGGGCTCGTCGTTCCTTCGTTACACAGCCGTTGACCCGGGTACGTATTATGCGCGCGTCCACCATTTCGACCAGGATCATGGGCGATGCGGATCCTACGCATTGGCCGGCAGTGTCGATTCGGGCGACCGGGGCCAGACTGGAGCGGGAATGCTCCCGGATGGGGCTGCGATCAACCCCGAGCTGCGATGACCTCATCGGTCCAGCGGAGGGCAGCGGACACGTGCGTGATGGAGGCTGATGCTCCAAGCGTCAGCATGACCGCCTGTTGGACCTCTTCCCGGGTTGCCCCGTGGCCCAACGCGCGACCGCAGTGCGTACGAAAGCCGGGCTCGAGCCCCGCGGTCACGAAGCCGGCCAGCGCGATCAACTCCTGATGCTTGGGGTCGATCGGGCCAAACTTGTTGATCGCGGTCCTCATGGCGCTGAAGCCCGCGGCCACCTCGGGCGACACGCCCTGCAGAACTTCCATCGCGCTGGGAGCCTTCGTCGTCTGAACCATTTCACGCGCCTCCATATTCCGTCGTTCGATGAGCCAAGGTCACGGAAACCGCGGATTCACGCAGATGGAGCAGATTTGGCTTCTCACTGAATCGGCGAGAATCTGCGGTTTCGTCCCATCGGCTCACGCCGCCTACCGCAGTGCGCCCAGCAGCTTACTGACGTCTCGGTGCGCGACGTCCCAGTCGATGAGTGGCGCGGTGCCATAGTTCGGCAGACGTCCCTCCAGCTCCTCTTCGTAGGTGCGGAGGCGCGCCTGGTAGAAGATGCCCAGGGGGACACGATCGCCCCATTCGTAGCTCTTCCCGACGGCCTGGGCCTTCTTCGCGATGATCTCGTCGGGGTTTGAGACATCCTTCACGACGCCTTCGTAGCCCTCCTCGGTCAGCTGGTACAGACGAGAGTTGCCCTGCGGCTTCTCATTGAACCACTTCACCGTCATCAGATCGTTGTAGGTCGGGCACGTCTGCAGGATGTCGACGAACGAGCTGCCTTCATGCTGGATGGCCTCGGCGATCAGATTCGCCAGAACGTCGCCGCTCTGATCCAACGCGTAGCCACGTGCCACGAATGTGTAGCCAGAGCCGATCGCCAGCGCAATCGGGTTCAGGCTGTCCTGGATGGCCGGCTCTGGCATTGACTTCGTCTTCATTCCGCGAGCGAGCGTGGGCGCAGCCTGGCCCTTTGTCAGGCCGTATACACCATTGTCGAAGACGAGGTAGGTGAAGTTGAGATTTCGCCGCCCCGCGTTCACGAAGTAGCCGGAGCCGATCCCATACCCATCGCCATCACCGCCGACGGCGATTACCGTCAGGTCACGGTTGGCAAGCCTGCCACCGGATGCATTCGGCACCACACGGCCATGCAGAGTGTGGAACCCATATGCGTTGATATAGTGCGGCGTCTTGCCCGAGCAGCCGATCCCCGAGAACATCGCCACCCTGTGCGGCGGAATCTGCAGCTTGGCGAGCGCCTTCTGGATCGCCGTTACGATTCCAAAATCACCACATGCGGGGCACCAGTTGATGTGCACCGGCGTTGAGTAGTCCTTATACGTCAGCGGCTTCTGCTCAGCGATCAACGAATACCCCCTGTAACCTATGCGCTCAGGTGCGAGACGTGGACGCGCGCGTCGCCCGTGGCGAGCGCTTTGCGCAGCCCCTCGACCAGCTCCTCCTCCGAGAACGGTCGGCCGTCGTACTTCAGCACCTTCTGCGGGATGTGGATTCCAGTCATTTCGCGCACCAGGCCGCCGAGCTGACCCGTGTAATTGTTCTCAACCAGGATCAAGCGCTTCGCGTTCGATAGGGCCGCCGTCACCTCTTCGACGGGGAACGGCTTGAGCAGCCGAATTTGCACGAAGCTCGCGCGCACTCCGTCTTCTTCGGCCAACAGCTCGATCGCGTCCAGCACCGAACCCTTCACCGACCCCCAACCAACCAGCGTCACGTCCGCGTCGGCGGGCCCGTAAACACTGATCTTGCGGCCGCCGGGGATCTCGCTGGCAGCCAGATCGAGCTTTCCCATGCGCTTTTCCATCATGAGAATGCGGTTCTCCGCATCCTCCGTGATGTGGCCACGTGGATCGTGCTCGTCGCTGGTGGACCAGAAAATGCCGCCCTCCTCGCCCGGGAACGAGCGCGGGCTGACGCCGTTCTCTGTGAACGCGAACCGGAGGTATTCGTCGCCAGCGCCATTGGCACGGCCGTTGCTTCGGTATCGAGATCCACGGTCGATGACCAGGTTTTCCATCTTCAATTCGTCCAGGCTCGCACTCTGCGTCGACAGGTACTTATCGACCAGGACCACCACTGGCATCTGGTAGCGGTCCGCCCAGTTGAATGCCTCAAATGAATCGTCGAAGATCTGCTGCGGATCGGCGGGCGCGACCAGGATGTGTGGGAAGTCGCCCTGAGCGGGATGCAGCGCAAATCGAAGATCGCCCTGGTCCTGCCGCGTCGGGAGACCCGTGCTCGGGCCTCCGCGCTGCCACAGGAACACCACCGGCCCCGGAACCTCAGTTAGCGACGCGTAGCCGATCCCCTCGACCATCAGCGCGAAACCTGGGCCCGACGTCGACGTGGACGAGCGCGCACCGGCGTTGGCGGCGCCAACCGCCATCTGGATCGACGCGATCTCGTCTTCGCACTGCACCACGAGCAGGTTCTGGTCCCTCTGGTTCGCCTCGAGGTAGACACTCTCGTCGGTTGCCGGACTGATCGGGTAGTAGGTCTGGATGTGCAGACCGGCCTTGAGCTTCCCGAATGCGCAAGCGTGCATCCCACGAATCAACAGGGACGGGCCCGTCGCATGGCCGTTCGAAACCGCCGCCTCGATCGCCTTCATATCGAACGGGCTGCGTCCGCCAAGCTGTTGGGCAGCGTACTCGTAGCCAGCATTCGCCGCCAGCGCGTTCATCTCGCCGAGCTCAGCACGCGCGCCCTTGAAATCGTCTCGGTACACCTGGGCGAAGAGCTCGATGTCACCACCCATCGCGAACACCGACGCTCCCAACGCGATTGTGTTGGTCATTATGCGCAGGCGATTGGCGTCACCTTCGCGGCCAATCCCGCGGAGCGCCTCTTTCAACAGATCCATCAGCGGAACACCGAGCAGCGTGATGTCGCTGCGCGTGGCCTCCGATGGCTTGAACTTCCCGGCAGAGTCGTAGACGGCTACGCCACTTGGCACCAGCTCCTGCAGGTGGCCCTTAAACGATGTGAAGTCGGCGTGCGGGTCGCCAATGAGCGTCTCCTCATCAAGCGCCACCACGACGTTGACCTGATCGAGGATGGAGTGACGATCTTTGCTGGCGATCCGAACACGATAGTAGGAGTGCTCGCCCATGATGTTCGAGTGGTATTCGATGTTCGAAAAGACGCGCAGACCACAGCGATTGGCATATCGCGCGAAGACGAGCCCCGATGTGTCAATACCGCCACCCTGGGGGCCTCCAATCAACCATGTCAGGTCGCCCTTGTGCACAGATATTCCTCCTGGAAATGCGCGGTGGAATGCGCCGGTCGCAGTAAGCCAGACCGTGCTGGCCGGGCCCCGGATAGGTGCGTGGAGCTGCCGAAGGGCATCCTTACAATAGTACCTGTCGAGGCTATTCCCGGTCCAATTCCGAACGAACCGCCCTGGCGAGCTTAGCCAGCGAGATCGGCTTATGAAGGAACGCTCCAGCCCCCAGTTTGAGAGCTTTCTCGACCCGGTCGGATTCCGCGAAACCGGAAAGTACCACGGCGCGCTGCTGCGGCCAGAGCGCCCGCACCTGCTCAAACGTCTCGGCCCCATCCATCCCGATCGGCATCACCATGTCAAGGACGATGAGATCGACCGAATTCTGGTCCAGGAAGGCGATCGCAGCCTCCCCGGATGACACAGCAGCCACCTGGTACCCCACGCTCGCCAGCAGGTGTTTGGCTACCTCTCGTTGCCCCTGGTCATCGTCCACGATGAGAACAGACTCCGAGCCTTCCGGAACGCCCAATGGCGCTTCCTCTCCCTGGGCGTCGCGGCACACCGGGAAGTACAGGTTGAATACGGTCCCCACGCCGGGTTTGCTCACGTGGTCGACGAATCCGTTGTGGTCTTCGACGATGGACTGCACGACGCTGAGCCCGAGGCCGGCCCCGCGCCTTCTGCCCGCCCCCTTGGTTGAGAAGAACGGGTCGAAAATCTTCCCCTGGATGTCCGCGGGAATGCCCGGACCAGTATCGCGCACCTCGACGCGGACGTACTCGCCGATCGGCACTCGAGTGCTGCTTCCAAGCGGACGGTCAGCGTAGACGTTCTCGGTGGTCAGCGTGATCTCCCCAACATCCTCCATCGCCTCACGGCCGTTGACCACGAGATTGGCAAACACCCGTAGAAGCTGGGCGGATGACCCCATGATCGGCATGAGGTCGGGCGCCAGATCGAACGTGACCGAGACCGTGTCCGGGATCTCAGAAAGCGTCCCGCCAAGTTGTCCCAGCAGCAGATTGCAGTCGAGCGGCGCCTGGTTGAAGCTTCCACGTCGGCCCAGGGCCAGCAGGTCCTCGTTGATCTCGGCAAGTCTCTGGGCGGCCTCAGCCATCGCATCACAGAAGGCGATGGCTGGGTGCCCCGCCGGCAGCCGCATCTTGATCAGCTCCGGATAACCGACCAGCGGTGCGAGCAAATTGTTGAAGTCGTGCGCCACCTGCCCCGCGATGCGCCCGGCGGTCTCGAGCCGCTGCGCTCGAAGGAGCTGCTCCTCCATCCGCTTGCGGTCGCTGAGATCACTCGCAATGGAGGAGAAGAACTGCACCTCGCCATCTGGTCCGCGATGGGCGATCACGACCTTGGCGACAGGGATTTCACGCCCGTCGGCGCCTAGGACCGCCCCTTCACCAACCCAGACGCCAGCCTGCGTGGCCATCGGCACTGACTCCTCTTGAGACAGGCGGATAGCCCACGGAGGCGTGTACTCGCGCATCCTTTTCGATGAGATGTCGATGTCCGCGGGAATGCCCAGCAGACGGCGTCCCGCCGGGTTCATGTAGATGAGATCGCCACTGGCGTTGACGACCGACACGGCATACGGCGCCCCCTCGATGATGGCGGCAAGCCGCGCTCGGTCCTCTTCGGAGCGCTGCAGATCAGCATAAGCCTGAACAGTCCCCGTATAGAGACGGGCCTTCTGAATGGCGATCCCAGCCTGACTCGCCATCGCCATCAGGAGCTGAACCTCGGAAGGGGTGAACTTGTGCGGCGTTCGGCTCACCAGGTTCATGACGCCGAGCGCGGTGTCTCCCGCCCGGACCGGCAAGAGGATGCTGGACACAGCGTTCTCCGGTCGGAAGAACCTCAGCCGCCCCGAGGCCGCGAGGTCTTCGATGATGATGGGCTCACCAGAGGCTTGCTGTCTGGCGTCAGCCGATTTACTCCAGTCACCTTCGACATTCTGTCCCATACGCTCAGGGTGCCACATGCCCTTGGTGGCAATTGGCTGAAACTTTCCCTCGTCGCCAAGAAGGTGGACCTCCCCAAAATCGAGCCCCGTCACCGAAAGAGCACGGTCGAGCACCGATTGAACCACGGTTTCCAGGTCCAGGGAGCCGAGAATCGCCTGGCTGATCTCATTCAGCGCGTTGAGATCGCGGTTGCGCGCTTCCAGCTCTCGGTTCTGTTCCAACGTCCGCCGATACAGGCGCGCATTCTCGACCAGGATGGCGGTTTGCTGGGCGAGAGACTCGACGAGGCGCAGTGCCGATTCACCAAAGCGCCCGACGTCAAGAGTACCGATGCGGAGGACCCCAATGGGCTTCCCATGGATCATCATTGGGGCTGCGACGACCGACTCGCCATGTCGCTCGTCGCGTAGCGTCAATCGCTCGTCTTCCCGGGTGTCCACGACCAGCACGGAGCGACCCGTTCGCATCACGTGGTCAGAAACACCGCCGGTCCAACCAGACTCCCAGGACAGCGTCCCCCAGATCTCGGACTGGGATCGAGCGCACATCGACAGCGCACCAGTTACTTCGTCGGGAAGCATCACCGCTGCGATGTCGGCACTAAGGGTCGTGCGCGTACGCTCGGCCACGACCTGAAGCAAGGCGTCGAGGTCCAGTCCGACAGGAGAGACGTTGAGGCCGGCCATCTCTTGCACCATCGCGAGTTCGTTGCGCGCGCGGTAGGGGGCACGGCGACCCACGTTGCGGATGCCACGTTCTACCGTTCGCTCGGCTTCGCTCACGAAGCTCCCCATGACGCTGATCTCATCGTGTGTCGGCTTGCGGCGCTGCACGAAGAGCATGACCGCACGAAACTCGTCGCCAGACCCGACGGGAAAGCCAACAACGCCCCACCTTGCGGATCGATTGAGCAGATCTCCGAACTCATGGCTCCCTTGGTCAATCAGCTCGGCCGCGCTTGCCTCAACGGCCTCAATGGAGCGCGCCACCAGCAGCGAGAACGCTGATGTCTCGCCGGTGCGCAGCGGATCCGTTTCGGAGGCATCCAGCGTTGGGTCGCCGCTCCCAGTAGCATCGGCGAACGCTGCGATGTCGGAAACCCATCCGGAGGCGATTGGGGACACCTTCGCGGTTTGCATCTCGACAAGGCTGAGTCCGCAGCCAACTACGCCATCCATGGACAGACCACGCCGAACGAGCGTGTCGGCGGGCTGCTCGAGAGCGGCGACGAGGTCAGCAACTTCTGTCCTCAAGAATCTCCTCCGACTCGAACCTTCTTGTGGTCCAGGTGGTCCACGCTCATTCCCAGTGCCAATCCTGGATGTTCCAGGTGTTGCCAATCTGGGCGGGCCAGCGGGCTCCGGGCCCTACGAGACCTTTGCGGACTGCGACGTTTTCGGAATTGTAGGCCAGCCCAAACACGCCCGTATCCTCGGTGAGGATCTTCAGCGCGCCGACAACCGCGTTCGCACGCTCGTTCGGATCGAGCGAGCTACTGGCCGTCACGAAGAGGCGGTCGTACTCGGCGTTGATCCAACAGCCACGATTCGATCCCGCGAACCGCCGCTCCGCCGTCGCACATTGGTCGCCCTCCGCGACGGCGAGAGTGCCCGGGATGTTGATGGACTGGGCCGTTGTGTTCAGCCCCGGGAATGTCACGCGGTACTCGTTGTCGCGAATCCGGCTCTGAGGGACCACGGTTTGAGTAACCTGAATGCCAAGCCCGGCGACGTCGGCCGCCATGATGCTCATCTCCGTCTCGTTGTCGGTTCCCGCGGTCGTGCGAATGTCGAGCGCGAATGGCTGACCCGCGGAGTTGATGACTGACCCCGCGGCGGACCGTGACCAGCCAGCCTCCTGGAGCAGTGCCGCGGCGCGCGACGTGTCGTACGGATGCGACGTGATGGCCTGCTGAACCCGTTGGAAGACCGGATCGATTGGCGACACAGGGACCTCCGCGACCGACGAGGTACCTTCGGTCACGATGCCCGCCATCGTGGCTCGGTCGAGCCCCAGAACCAGGGCCCGTCGGACGCGCAAGTCGGCGAGCGCAGGCTGTTGCGTTCGCGCTGGGTCGAGTTGGATCTGCGTGTAGCGCCAGCGAACCGGGGAGATCACCACATGCCCCTCGCCACGCGCCTGCCTGCTGTCCCAGGGTCACGCCGACCGTCACGTCGACGGCCCCGCTCAGCACATTGGCCACGACGGTATTCGTATCTCCGATGACCTTGAATACCACCTCGTCCAGCTTGGGGCGTCCCATGAAGTAGTCATCAAAGGCGCGAAACATCATCTGCGCGCCCTGGTCCCATTGCACGAGGCGGTATGGCCCATCGCCGACGTAGTCGGTGGAGGCCCAGAAGGGATTCGTGATAAACGCGTCGGCGTCGCCAGCCTCGTATACCTTCCCCATGATGTGCTCCGGCAAGGCCTCGAGCTGCCGAGCGCCAAGCTCGTTTGCCCACGGGTACGGCTGCTTCCAGTAAAGGACGAACGTCTTCTCGTCGCTCATTTCCACGCGATCGATGAACCGCTCGGGCTCTCGATCGCGCACGGCCATCGCCTCGTCAGAGTAGACGCGGTACGCAAAAGCGATGTCTCGAGACGTGACAGGCCGACCGTCGTGCCAGCGGGCATTCGGTTTGATCTTCCAGGTGGTCCGCATGGTCCCATCGGGATTGACCACCCAGCTCCCGGAATCCCTCGACGGCTGGTCATCCGCCAGCAGCGGGCGTGCAACGCCTGCCGGGTCCCGCGACGTCAATGGGCTATTCAACATCCAATGAAACTCGGATGCGAACGTGTTGCCCGCTTCGAGCTTCGTGGCCAGGCTGTCGAGCTCGGCGCCGATGGCGACCGTGACCCGGTTCGGGCCAGGACGCGTTACAACCTGGGGCTGCGATGCGCCGCCGCTCGATGGTGGCTGCCCCGTCGTCGGTGCGCAGGCAGCGGCGAGCAGCGCCAGGACAATCCCAACGCCGACCACCTGGGAAGGTCCAATCCGGCCTGAAGTGTCATTCATGCTTAACGCCTCCGTCACCCCGCCGTTTTGTCCGGCGGACTAAACGCACTCAATCAGCGCCTGCGCCCGCGTGCCGAGCCGCTCGGCGCCCTTCGCGCGAACCACCAGTGACTCACCCCAATGGCCGTAGTCGGACTTGCCGTAGTCGGACTTGCCGTCGACGGAGGCACTTGGTTTGATGATCATGCAGCAGCCTTCCTTCATTTCCACAGCCCGCAGCTCGGGCGTGATCCGTGACGTCACGAGCGGACCGTCATCTCCGGTTCCACGCCCGTGCATGGTCAGGCTCGCTTTGCCACGGCCGCCCATGCCCCGGACCTCCGCTGCATCGATCAGCTCGCCGACAGTGACGCCGGGCCTCATGGCCGCGAAGGCTCGATCGTACGCTTCAATGGCCAGCTTCGTGCCATCCTTCAGGTCCTGATGCGCCGGACCAATCGAAAAGGTCTGGTCGAGCTGAGCGATGTATCCGCCCCAGATGCCTTCGAATTCAATGGAAAGCACGTCGCCGTTGTGGAAGTTGCGAAACGACGGCTGCTCCACTCGGTGATACGTGTTGCCGAGCGGACCACTGATCCAGCCAAACATGGGCTGGAAGCTGCCGCCCAGTTCCGCACTTACGAAGTTCATGTGGGCGAACACGTGACGCTCTGCGACGCCGTCTCGTGCAACCTCTGCCACCTTCTGAATGGTCTTCTCGGCGATGTGAACGCCCTTGCGGATGAATTCGACCTCTTCCTCGCTCTTCTGGAAACGCGCTTCACCGAGGACATCCGTCCCGCTGACGATCCGCGCATTCGGGAACTCCCGCTTCACGATCTCCACCGATTGCCAGTTCACCTCGCCCTCTAACTCACGCACGTGTCCGAGCAAGGAGGAGGTCAGCCCGCAGATGCCAATCGTCTGCCGCTCGACGCCCATCTCCTTCAGGCGGTCGGCGATGGTCCTCCCCCCGGTACCTCGCGGCGCCGGCCGGATGTCCGTGAGCCAGTTGGATGACGGCCAGACGCCACCCCGACTGTGCCAGGCAGTGACGTCGCCTTCTAAAGGAAAGACGACCGAGGACTCGTCCGAGTTCTCACCGAGCTGAGTAAGATAGCGAGCGTCCGCGGCGCCGCGGTTGTGGTTGTTCGTGCACGGCATGCACACCAGAACGTCGATTCCGTCACGCGCCATGAGCTCCCGAACTCGCTTCCAGCGGCGATCGCGCTCCTGAGTCGAAAAAACCGCGTTGCTCCACTCCGGAGTCCAGACGTCCGCCATCCATTGTCTCCGATCAAAAACATAGCTTCCTGTGAACGATTCTGGGGCAGTCCTGAACGAGAGTCAAGCACTCAGGCGTCAAGGGGCCAGCGTCCACCGACGCTCTCTCGTAAAATCGCAGCGCGCGAAGCACCACGGAGGCGTTGGCTTTGGAAGGCTTGCTCGAGACAGACGGCAACTATCGAGCCAGGTACGAAAAGCGGGAAACCCCGTACCAGATCTGGCAGCGTGGCGAGGGAATCCCGATCAACAAGGGATCATTCGCCCCAAATCTGCACACCGTGGAGGTTGCGCCGTGGCCGCGAATCGGCCAGAAGGGCGCCTTCGTGAACCTCGCCGACCAGCAGCAGGACGACGGTTGGGTGATCGAGATCGCGCCGGGCGGCCACACGGAGGTGCTTCGTCACGCCTGCGAGGCCACGGTCCACGTCCTCAGCGGCCGCGGCGCGACGCAGATCTGGCAGGATGCTGGCAGGATGAGGGGCACAAGCAGACGGTCGAGTGGCAGCGCGGCGCGCTGTTTGCGCCGCCCCTCAACTGTTACTACCAGCACTTCAATCTCGACGGCCAGAAGCCAGCCCGGCTCTTCTGCGTCACGAATGCGCCGATGATCCTCAACATCTATCGGAACAGCGACTTCGTCTTCAACAACCCGTACGTTTTCAACGACCGCTACGCTCTCGAGGATGACTACTTCTCCGATCCGGGCCGTCCGGTGGATCGCAACGTATGGAAGACGAACTTCGTCCCGGACGTGCGTACCTTCTCCCTGCAGCCATCGCAGCGCGGGATGTCCGCCAACGGCATGCAGTTCGTCCTGTCCAACAACCAGGCCATGGCGCACATCACCGCGTTCCCGCCGGGCGTCTACAAGCTGGGACACCGGCACGGCGTGGGCGCCCACGTGCTCATCCTCGACGGCGAGGGTTACTCGCTCCTGTGGTTCGAGGGGCAGGAGCGGGAGCGGGTGAACTGGCAGGACGGGACCGTGCTGTCACCAAAGGAAGGCCAGTATCACCAGCATTTCAACGCGGCGCCCAAACCCGCGCGCTACGTCGCTTTCAGGCTCGGCGACCTGGACAACCACAGGCCGCCGGCCGGCCAGGGCTGGAACACCCACGCCGAGATCATGGGCATTCAATACGACGACGAGGACCCCGCGATCTACAACCTGTACGTCGAGGAATGCGCCAGGCGCGGCACCACCGTCATCCTTCCCCGGCCGAGCTATGCGAAAGCGTAATACACTGTGACCATCTTGATGCAGGCACGGCCGATGGCGCCGAGGCCTGAAGTCGTACAAATGGGATCTGAGGTGAGCATCAATGGCTAAGATCGTTCTCGGGCTCGCGACCTCCCACGCGCCCAGCCTCAACGGCTCGGCGGACCGCTGGCCGGATGCCGGCAAGCGAGACATGGAGCGACCAACCGGCGGCGGTATCCCCATGAAGCTCGACATCCCGAAGATGATCGAGGAGCGGGCCTCGTGGATCGGCAAGGAGCTGCAGCCCGAGGTCTTCGAGCGCCGGCACAATAGCTGTCAAGCCGCCATCGAAACGCTTGCTCGCACGCTGAGAGAGGTGAACGCGGACGTCGCGGTCGTCGTCGGCGACGATACCCACGAGGTGTTCATGCCGGAGGACCACATCCCGCCAATCGACATCTTCTGGGGGGACGAGCTGGAGCACATTCCGCACTTCAGCCGCGAAGAGAACCTCAAGCCAAATATCTGGAAGGGCGAGCCCAGCCTCGGCCGCCACATGGTCGAGTCCCTCGTCGGCGACGCCTTCGACATCTCACATACGCGTGCCATCGCAGAAGGACGGCACATCGGCCACGCGTTTGACTTTGTGTACGGCCGCATCATGCAGAACAAAGTGCCGCCGCACGTGCCGCTGTTCCTGAACACCTACTACCCACCGAACCGGCCGACCGTGAAGCGATGCTACGCGCTTGGGCGCTCGCTGCGACGCGCGATCGAGTCCTGGGACAGCGAGAAGACCGTCGCCGTGATCGCCACCGGCGGCCTCTCACACCTGGTAATCGACGAGGAACTCGATCAGGCGTGCATTTCCGCAATGCAGGCGAAGGACGCCGACCGCCTTGCCGCGTTGCCCGAAGAGAAGCTGATTCACGGCACGTCGGAGTTTCGTAACTGGGTCGTGACAGCGGGCGCCATGCACGAAGGGGCGCCGATGACAATGGTCGCGTACGAGCCCTGCTATCGATCACCCGCCGGGACCGGCTGCGCCTGCGCATTCGCCTACTGGGCGTGATTCCCTCTCCCTCTGGGAGAGGGTTAGGGTGAGAGTGTGGTCATGACCTCAGGGAGGATCAGCCAGTGTCGCTAACCCAGGAGGAAAACGACACACTGACGCGCGTCGGACCGGGGACGCCGGCCGGCGAGATGCTGCGTCGTTACTGGCAACCGGCTGCCCTGATCGAGGAGCTGCCGACGGGTGGGGCGCCGTTGCCAATTCGCCTACTGGGCGAAGACCTGGTGCTGTTCCGCGACGAGCAGGGGTACCCTGGCCTTCTGGGGATCCACTGTTCGCACCGCGGCGCGGACCTGTCGTACGGCCGCGTCGAGGACGGCGGGCTTCGCTGCATCTATCACGGCTGGCTGTACGACATCGCCGGGCGCTGCCTGGAGCAACCGGGCGAGCCGCCCGGCAGCTCCTTCCACAAACGCGTGCGGCAGCGGGCATACCCCTGTCGCGAGGCGGGCGGCATGATCCTCGCCTACATGGGCCCCGACGAGCCGCCTCTCGTCCCCGCGTACGAGTTCCTGACCGTCGCGGACGAGCAGCGATACAACAGCAAGATCTTCCAGGAATGCAACTACCTGCAGGCGAACGAGGGCAACCTCGACCCGGTGCACGTGCCGTTCTTGCACCGCATCTACGCACGCCACAACGGCCCCCCTCCCTCCCCGGCCCCCCAGCGCGTGGACATCACGTTCGACGTCGAGATGACGGACTGGGGCGTTCGCCTGACGCGGATGGACCATCCTGAGCCCGGCGTCAGTCACGCTCGATTCACCAACTTCGTGTTCCCTAACTTCAGCGCCATTCCGGCCGGCAGCAACGATGGCTACACGGTGAACTGGCACGTGCCCATCGACGACGAGCACCACTGGAAATACGTGACCGTTTTCAGGCGTGACGGGCCGGTGGACCCGGAGGCGGTGCGGCGCAATCGCGCCGACCTGACGGACGGCTATCGACTCCGTCGCAATCGGGGTAACCGTTACGGGCAGGACCGCGAGGAGATGCGGACCAAGACCCTGCTGGGAATCGGAACGGACTTTCAGGACCACGACGCGCTGGCAACCGAGGGCGAAGGCGCGATCCAGGACCGCACCCAGGAGCACCTGGCGTCAAGCGACCGGGCCGTCGTCATGATTCGCCACCAGCTCATGCAGGCCATTCGTCAGGTGCAGTCGGGCGGCGAAGCGCCTCACGTCGTCCGCGACCCCGCGGCCAATCACTTCCCCAGCCTTGTTGTTTTCGGAACGACGCTGCCGGAATCTGCTGACTGGCGCCAGCACATGCGCGAGGTCATTGCTGCCAGCGAGCGCGGGGAGGATCCCGCTTCAGTTGGCGCCGATTCAGGCGAAGGGATGCACCCTATGCCCAATCCTTCCGGTCGGGTATGGAAGTGAGTTTCACCGCATGTTGAGCCCCGAAGACAACGCGCTTCTGACGCAGACCGACGCCGTCACGCCGATGGGCCGACTGTTCCGTCGCTACTGGGTGCCGGCCCTCCTAACGGAAGAGGTCCCTGCGCCCGACTGCCCGCCGGTCAAGGTGCGTCTGCTGGGTGAGGACCTGGTGGCGTTTCGCGACACCAGCGGGCGAGTCGGGCTGCTCGGCGAGCACTGCGCGCACCGCGGCACCTCGCTTTTCTACGGCCGAAACGAAGAGTGCGGCCTGCGCTGCATCTATCACGGCTGGAAGTACGACGTCGAAGGCAACGTGCTCGACACACCAGCGGAGCCAGCGGGCAGCACGTTTGCGCAGCGGCTGCGACACACCGCCTATCCGACCACCGAGGTCGGCGGCATGGTGTTCGCCTACCTGGGCCCCAGAGAGCGCACGCCGCCGTTCCCGGAATACGAGTGGACTTCGATTCCGACCGAGCAAACCTACGTGACCAAGTGCTTGCTCGAATGCAACTACCTGCAAGGTCTCGAGGGCGAGAGCGATAACGCGCACCTCGAGTACCTGCACCGCACCGCGCCGAACCGTGAAGCGCTCATCGGATGGGCGCCCGACAACCCGGACTGGGACACGGAGGAAACCGACTTCGGCGTGCGCTACGTCGCCGTCAGACCACGTGAGGGCGGGCGCACTGACGTGCGAGTGAAAAGCTTCGTCCTGCCGGCTTCCGCGTTTCTTGGCGTGAACCTGGCGAACAAGGGTGAGGGCTACGAAGTGCACACGTACATTCCGGCCGACGACCACACGACCTGGCGGTTTGACTTCGGGTTCCGGCGCTTTATGCCGGACGCGCCGCGCCCAGTCCACCGACGCAAACAGATCGGCCCGGACTACCGTCGGGTTCGAACCATGCGCAACCATTACCTCCAGGACCGCGAGCTGCAGCGCACGGTCGACTTCACCGGGATCGAGGACTTCCTCAACGAAGACTCCTGCGCCACTGAGACCATGGGGCCAATTGTCGACCGCGCACGCGAGCACCTCGGCATGAGCGACCGCGCCGTCATCGCGATTCGCCGCTACCTCCTCGACACCGTGCAAGCGTTCCAGGCCGGCGACACGCTCGACTCGTTCGTGACCGACCCCGCGCACAACAGCTTCCGCCACGCCGACGCCCTGCACGCCGAGATCGATGGAGCCGACTGGCGCGCCGCGTTTCCGCATCTGACGCTTCGAAGACCGTAACCATCTCCCTTCGGTCGGAATGACACAACAAGGAGCACGAGATATGGCAGCCATCACGACGAAGAAGCTGCGGTTCGGGGTCGCCGGGCTGGGCGTCGCCAGCACCGAGATCCTCCCCAACATCGCCGCGCACCCCAACCTCCAGGTTGTCGCCGCCGCCGATCTTCGCCCGGAGGCGCTGCGGCGGTTCGAGCAGGAGTACGAGGGCAAGGGCTACGAAAGCGTCGAAGCAATGTGCGATAGCCCCGACGTCGATGCCATCTACGTCTGCACGCCAAACAACTTTCACGCCCCGAACGTGATTGCCGCCGCCGAGCGCGGCAAGCACGTCATCGTCGAGAAGCCGATGGCGCCGACGATCGCCGAGTGCGAGGCGATGAACGCCGCGGCCGAGAAGTACGGCATCAAACTCCTCTGCGGCCATACCCACAGCTTCGACCCGCCGATCCGCAAGATGCGCGAGATCGTCACGAGCGGCGAGCTGGGCAGGCTCTGTCTCATCAACACCTGGCACTACCAGGACTTCATGTATCGCGCCCGCATGCCACAGGAGCTGGACTCATCCAAGGGCGGCAACGTCGTCTTCAACCAGGGACCGCACGCCATCGACATCGTCCGCCTAATCGGAGGCGGCCGCGTGCGCAGCGTGAGAGCCATGACCGGCATCTGGGACCCGGCGCGGCGAGCCGAGGGCGCATGGGCAGCCTACATCGAGTTCGAGGACGGCACCCCCGCGCTGAACCAGTTCAGTGGCTACGCGCACTGGGACACCGCCGAGTTCACCGGCTGGATGGGCGAGTCTCCATCGAACCCAGAGAAGAACCTACGCAGCCGCCGCACTATTCGCGAGCTGCAGACCCCCGAGCGGGAGGCCGCCGTCAAAGGAGCCAAGCGCTACGGCGGTGACCGCCAGGAGATGCGCACGCATCCAGCCGACGCGCCATGGGCGCACTTCGGCATCACCGTTGTGAGCTGCGAGCACGGGGACATCCGTCAGTCGCCCCACGGCCTGCACGTCTACGGCGACGAGAAGAACTGGGAGGTTCCGGTGTCCAAGAGCGAGTGGATGCACGGCCGCCGCGCGGAGCTGGACGAGCTGTATCGCGCGGTCGTCGAGAATCGCCCCGTTTTTCACGACGGCCGATGGGGCGAGGCGACCCTCGAGGTGGTCCTTGCCATCATGCAGTCGGCCTCCGAGCGCAAGGAGATCTACCTCTCCCACCAGGTGCCCACGCCAGACTAGACGCGGGGGTTCCGTCTCCCTCTATCAAGCACTTCTCGTATGCTTGCGGCGACGACGCTGTCGCGACCGGAGTCTGCACAGGAGGTACACCGTGGGACACGTCAGGTATTTGCTCGTCGCGATGATTCCGATCCTGGTGGCCTGCGCCAGTCCGTCCGCGCCGGCTCCCAACGCCCAAACCGGCGGTCCGAGTGCCGTGCAGGCGCCGCAGAAGCCGCTCATCGTCGGGTTCTCATTTGAGCCGGCCACCCTCGAGCCGAGCATGGGCAGCGGCTCGGGCAACCGCGATATCGCGGCGCTGCTGAGCGGATTCCTCACCTACTTGACGCCCGACCAGAAGCCAGCTCCTTACTTGACCGATGAGCTGCCAAGTTTTGATAAGGGAACCTGGATCGTTCCACCTGACGGACGGGCCCAGACAACGTACCGCCTCAGGAAGAATGCCACCTTCCACGACGGCAAACCCATCACGGCCCACGATTTCGTCTTCGCCCATCAGCTCCACACCGATCCCGCAATGCCGATGACGAAGGTGGACGTCGACCGTCGCATGACATCGGTGAAGGCTCTCGACGACTTCACGCTGTTCATCGAGTGGACCGAGCCCTACTTGTGGGCGGGCACGATCTACGCGCCGAACTTCTCACCGCTGCCCCGCCATCTGCTGGACGAGCCGTATCTCGCAGACAGGGCCGCCTTCGCGAACGGGCTTCACTGGAGTCGTGAGTTCGTAGGCAGCGGACCCTATAAGCTCGAGCGGTGGGAGCAGGGCTCCGAGATGACGCTGAAGGCGCACGACGGATTCGTGCTCGGCCGGCCACCGATCGAAACGATTGTCCTCAGATTTATCGGGGACGCCAACGCCATCGTGGCAAATCTGCTGGCCGGATCGATCGACGGCGCCTGGCATTCCAGCATCAACTACACGCAGAACATTGCGCTCGAACAGGCCGGTTGGAAGGGCGCCACCGAGTACTGGCCGGGGAGCGCGCACTACCTGGAGTTCCAGACGAAGGACTCGGGCAACCTCCAGAAGGCGGTCCTCGACGTCCGCGTGCGGCAGGCCCTCATTCATGCAATCGATCGGCAGGCGATTACCGAAGGGCTGTACTCGGGAAAGGCCCAGGTCTACGACTACTGGCTCTCGACCGACGATCCAGCCTTCCCCGCGGTGAACCGCGCCGTCCCGAAGCACGACTACGACCTGCCGCGGGCTCGCACGCTCCTTGCGGACGCAGGCTGGGCTCGCGCTGCAGACGGCCAGATACGAAACGCGGCTGGCGAGCCCCTCGTAATGCCTTTGCTGAGCCAGAGCGACGACATCGACCAGCAGCAGGCCACCGTCGTAGCCGACCAGTGGAAGATCCTGGGCATCGCGCCCGAGGTCCGAGTGATGACCAGCGGCGAGCAACGAGACAACGAGTTTCGGACCAAGTTCGCCGCCGTCTCCTACAACAATCGGCCGATGGGCTACGACACCATGGTCTGGACCTCCACACAGGTTCCCACGGCGGAGAACCGCTGGCGGGGGAACGACTACTCGAGCTACGTCAACCCCAGGCTTGAGGAGCTATGGCAGCGGGTGATGGCCACTCCTGAACCGATGGAGCGGGAGGCCTATCTCATCGACGCGCTCAAGGTCATGGCCGCGGACGCGGTGGTCAATCCCATGCACTCACGTCCGCGAGCGATCGCCTATCCCGCGGGAGTTACCGGACCCAAGCTGCCTTGGGTCGGCGACGCGGCGCTCATCTGGAACGGCTGGGAGTGGCGCTGGAAGTGAGACCCACCGACATCACGCGTCACGTGCGCGCCCGAATTCTGGAGCCGGACGTCGCGGTAACGACACACGACGAAGTGCAGGCGACTTACACGCTCGAGCAAGCTCAGGCCGAGGTGCGACGGGCGATCGACGCCGGCTTCGACCTCGATGCGGCCAGCGCTGGTTGCCCGTTCAAGGTCGACATTCCTGCCTATTTCCAGAAGATTGCCGAGGGGGACGTCGACGGCGCGCTCGCGATCATTCGCCGCTCCCATCCGTTTCCGTCGATCTTCGGCCGCATGTGCCACATGTTCTGTCAAGAGGCCACGCCACCGCTCGAGGATGTGGGCGTGCCGTGGGAAGAGTGGAGACCACCCGAGTGGGACCTCGCGCCTGAATATGGCGCCGAGCGCGGCTGGAATGCGAGGCGCGGCACACCCCCGGTCACCGACGGCGAGCCCGTCCGCTCCGACGCCGAGCCCGCCGCAAAGCCGCGGCTCGGCTGGTCCGCCGTAGCCGGCACGATCCGCGGCGCTGGCCATGGCTCCGGCATCCCCGGCGGGCGCGGCATCGAGCGCCCGGCCTTTCTGTTGCTGGAGCGCTTCGCTGGCGACTATGGCGACCCGGCCCTCTCCCCCGTGGTAGCGGAGCGGCCGACGAGCGGCAAGCGCGTGGCGGTCATTGGCGCTGGATCAGGCGGCCTGGCCAACGCCTGGATGCTGCGGCGTCTGGGTCACGATGTGGACATCTACGATCAGCTATCGGTTCCCGGTGGCACGCTCTTCGCGGGTTATCCCGCGCACCGCATGGCGAAGTTCGGCGTGCGACGGGACAACGACCCGACTTCGTGGGGCGCACGGTTCTTCGGCGGTCGGCGCCTCAACAAGGCCGATATGGAAGCCATCATCGCAGAGTACGATCTCACTTTTCTTTCAGTGGGCGAGTTCGACCCGCGTATGGTGGGCATCCCCGGCGAGGACGCCATCGGCGTGTGGAACGCGCTCTTCTTCATCGCCGAGGTGGGCTACGGCCGAACGCCCGTCGAGGGCGGCCGTTGCATCATCCTCGGGGCCGGCCATACCGCGACCGACACCGCGCACGTGGCGCGCAGGCTTGGCTGTGACATCAAGATCTTCTATCGCCGCGGCCTCGACGAGATGCCGATCGATGACGCCGACCCCCGTGAATACGTGAACCGCATGTCCGAGGACGGCATCGAATACCATTTCCTGGCGCAGCCGGTGCGCATTCTCGCCGATGAAGCCAACCGCGTCCGCGGCGTCGAGTTCGTGCGCACGCGGCTCGGCGAGCCGGACGCCAGCGGCCGTCGCAGTCCCCATCCGGTTCCCGGTTCGAACTTCGTCATCGACTGCGAGGTTGTGGTCGAAGCCGTCGGCGAGTCGATCGACCCGGCCAGCATTCCGGACAGCGTCGAGACCGAGGACGGCCTCGTGCGAGTCGACCGCCATGACCACCGCACCAGCAATCCGAAGGTGTTCGCCGGCGGCGACGTGATCGGCGACCGCGGCAACGACGGCGCCGCGCTCGCAGGCATCCAGGCCGCGCTCACCATGGACTCTGTCCTCCGCGCCGAGCCCATCGTCCTCTCCGACGGCCGCGCCCTGAGGTGACGTGGGCAGCGACGGTTTCCTCTCCCCTGACCAACCCTCAACCTGTAACCTGTCGCCCATTACCTGTAACCTAATGCGAGCGCACAAGGAGGTGGGCCATGCGATTGGTGTGTACACAGCGAGCCCTGTCTGAAGGGCTGGCGACGGTCGATCGGGCGGTGCCCGCGAAGAGCCCATTGCCAGTGCTGTCGAACGTGCTCCTCGCCACCGACGGTGGACGGCTTCGGCTCGTTGCAAACAACCTCGAGATGGCCATCACCGCCTGGGAACCCGCCGACATCGAGGACCAAGGGGCAATTACCCTGCCGGCCCGCTTGCTTTCCGATTTCGTATCGTCGCTCGGAGGAGGCGACATCCAGATGCAGCTCAAGCCCGGCACAAAGACGATGCACCTCAAATGCGGCCGTTACGAGGCCAACATCAACGGCATCGACGCCGACGACTTTCCCGCGGTGCCGTCCGTCGGCGGTGGACCGCGCTGCCTGGTGACGGCGAAGACCCTGCGACTTGGCATCGGCCAGTCGGCTTTCGCCGCCGCCACCGACGAGACGCGCCCGGTCCTCGCTGGCGTCTTCCTTACGATGGAAGGGGATGAGCTGACGTTGGCAGCCGCGGATGGATTCCGGCTGGCCGTGCGCACGATCTCGCTAGCCGAGGGAGTTGCGGAGAAGCTGAGTCTCCTGGTGCCGGCGCGCACGCTCAACGAGCTTGCACGCATCATCCCCGACTCCGACGATCCGGTCGAGATCACCGCGACGCCGAACCAGAACCAGGTGATGTTCCAGTTCCCGGCCGCCACCGAGGGCAGCACGCCTCAGGTACTGGTGATTTCGCGTCTCATAGAGGGACAGTTTCCCGATTATCAGCGCATCATTCCGCAAGGCTATCAGACACGCGCGGTCGTGCCCGTTTCCGAGCTGCTGCGCGCTACCAAGACAGCGTCCGTCTTCAGCCGCGACAACTCGAACATCGTGCGCATCTCGGTCACCCCGAGCGACAGCGAGTTGGCGCCAGGCCGCCTGGACGTGCTGGCGAGCAGCGCTGAGATGGGCGACAACGAGGGCCAGCTCGACGCCAGCGTCGAGGGCGACGAGATCCAGATCGCCTTCAACGGCCGCTACCTTCGCGAGGCCCTCGAAGCGGTCAGCACCGGCGAGATCGCCCTGGAGATCAGCGGCCCCACCAGCCCCGGCCTGCTCAAGCCCGTCTCAGCGACCGGGCACTTGCACGTGATCATGCCGATGCA
>JAERMM010000295.1 GCA_016844585.1 Chloroflexota bacterium
GCAATACCTCGTCACGCCCGAAGCTCAGTCCATCTGGGTGAAGCGGGGTGGCGCTATCTCTCCGAACAAGCGCATCTCGCTGGACGATTACCCTGACCATCTCGCCCGACAATCGGCGCAGCTTCTCACCGGTGCGCGGACCGTGCGCTTCGACGCGTCCGATCTCATGCCCGAGGCAATGAATAGCGCATTCTGGCGGGCCGTCTTGGACTATGTGAACAGTCCGGATTCCCTGGGCAGCATCCTGGCCAATCTGGACCGCGTTCAAGCCGACGCCTACCGCTAGAACCGACCCGAGAGGCCGAAAATGGATCGGCTCATTCAGGCCATGGTTGTCGTGATCGGCGTGCCGTTGGCGACGGTGGGCTACGTCGTCGTGTCAGAGCGGCTTCTCAGTCTGCTGTCCGATCATGTTCAACTTCACATCCGGCCCTGGGTCTGGCTGGCCCCAACGCTGGCGTTCCTCGCGGTCTTCCTGGTTTACCCGTCGATCAACACCGTCTATCTCTCGTTCCTTGATGCCACGTCCACGTCCTGGTTGGGCCTGGCTAACTACCGGGCGCTCTTCCTCGACCCGACGGTTCTCAACGCACTCCGGAACAACCTCATCTGGCTCCTGGTCTTCACCTCAGCCACGGTGGCCATCGGCCTCCTGGTAGCAGTGCTGGCAGATCGTGTGCCGTACGAGGGAGTCGCGAAGACCGCCATCTTCCTGCCGATGGCTGTGTCCTTCGTTGCGGCGGGAGTGATCTGGAAACTCGTGTACGACTACCGTCCGCCGCCGTTGCCGCAAACCGGAAGCCTGAACGCGTTCCTGACGGCCGTTCTGCCCGGTTTCGAACCTCAGGCCTGGTTTGTCAACAATGCTCCGTTCAACAATCTGGCGCTGATCGCGGCCGCCGTTTGGGTCTGGACCGGCTTTTGCACCGTGATCCTGTCCGCCGGTCTCAAGAGCGTTCCTGCAGAGCTAATCGAGGCCGCGCGGGTGGACGGGGCTACGGAATGGCAGGTCTTCCGGATGATCATCGTTCCAATGCTCGGCTCGACTATCGCCGTCGTGACGACAACGATGATCATCTTCGCGTTGAAGGCTTTCGACATCGTCTACGTCACGACCAACGGCAACTTCGACACTGAAGTCCTCGCCAATCGGATGTACAAGGAAATGTTCAACGTGCACGACTTCGGGAGAGCGAGCGCCCTCGCGGTACTGCTCCTTCTGGCTATCGTACCGGTGATGATCCTCAACGTTCGTCGCTTTCGGCAGCAGGAGGAGATGCGTTGATGGGCGACGGGGAGCCAGAATCCGCTGTGCCGGTCGCGAGGGCGCGGACGGGTGTTGGCGTTCACCTTGCGATCCTGGCCATCAGCCTGTTGTGGATGGCGCCGACGGTGGGACTGCTCGTCAGTTCGTTCAGACCCCCAGCGCTCATCTCGCGGACCGGGTGGTGGACAGCCTTTCAGCCACCTTTCGTCTTTACGCTGGAGAACTATCAACATGTGCTGACTGCGAACAACATGGCCGAGAGCTTCGTGAACAGCCTGTTCGTCAGCATCCCGGCGACGGTCATTCCGATCTTCATCGCCGCGCTCGCCGCATATGCCTTCGCCTGGATGGAGTTTCCAGGGCGCGCCCCACTGTTCACCATCGTCGTGGGGCTGCTGGTGGTGCCGCTTCAGATGACACTGATCCCTGTCCTTCACCTTTTCACTAGCTTTGGCCTGACCGGAACATTCGCCGCCATCTGGCTGGCCCACACGGGTTATGGGCTCCCTTTCGCAATCTACCTGCTGCGGAATTTCTTCGGCGCGCTCCCGCGGGCGATGTTTGAGGCAGCCGCGACCGACGGCGCTTCGCCGCTGGACATCTTCTTTCGACTCGTGCTGCCAACATCAGCGCCGGCGCTTGCATCGCTCGCGACCTTCCAGTTTCTCTGGGTCTGGAATGATCTCCTGGTCGCCCTGGTCTACCTGGGCGGCTCTCCGGAAGTAGCGCCGATGACCGTGACGGTCAGCAACCTGGTCAACTCGCTGGGACAGAATTGGCAGCTACTCACCGCCGCCGCGTTCACTTCCATGGTCGTGCCGCTGGCCCTCTTTTTCAGCCTGCAGCAATATTTCGTTCGAGGCATTCTGGCAGGATCGGTGAAGGGTTGAGGGCATCAGTGCCCGCCCCTTCGTTCATGAGAGAACAGACGGTGACGGAGCCAACGACCGGAAAGGAAGTACGGAATGTAGAGGAGGGGTCGCACAAGCATGGCTGCCACCATGGCCCACGCGATGCCGTATGGACCGAGGTCAGTCCCGCGCGACAGGACAAGCGCAAGCGGGAACTCGAGCGCCCACATGGACCCGATCGCCACCAGCATCACGAAGAAGGTAGCGCCGGCGACCTGTAGCGTGTGCCCCGCCACCAGGCCCAGTCCCACGCCGACATAGCCCACAGTCTGGATCATCAGCCAGCCAGCGCCCAGCTCGAGAAGCTCCGCGTCTCGCGTGAAGATGGAGAGGATGGCAATCGGGAAAGCCGCGATGAGCGCGGCCAGGACGATGTTGACCCCTAGAGCGTAGGCGCCTGCCCACAACACCGTCGTTTTCGCCCGCTCCGGAACTCCCCGTCCGATGCTCTGCCCGACCATGATTCCTGACGCTTGCGCCACCCCCTGGCTCGCCCCGTGGGAGAACATCTCGATGCGGCGAGAGAGCGCAAAGAGCGCCACGGCGACATCGCCGAATTGAACTACCAGGCCCATCAAGAGAAGCTGGGCGAACGATCGTTCGACGCCGGTGACCGACGCTGGCAGGCCAACGCGGAGGAGCTGGCGCAAGAGCGGCCAGTCGACACGGTACCCCTTGAGGCTGAGCTTCAGGCGAGACGTGCCGGCGAAGAGAACGCCCAGCAGGATGGTGGTTGCGAGCGCCTGACTGGCGACGTTGGCGACGGCGGCGCCCACGAGACCCATGTGCGGGGCGCCCAGGAGCCCGAACATCAGAATTGGGCTCAGGGCGATGTGGGTCACGCGCATCACGATCGAGGCTTTCATGGGAGTAAGCGTGTCGCCCGACGCTCCGAGCGCGTTGGCGGTCAGGACCTGAAAGGCAATGGCTGCCTGTCCCACGAAGATGACCTTCATGTAGCCGGCCCCTTCGACGATAACGCCTTCTGATAAGCCCAGGATCCCAAGCAGTGTTTCCGTCAGGAAGAGGCCGATCAGGGCCATGACGACCGAATAGCCAACAGTGATGGTGGCGGCTTGCATCACCACGCGATTCGCAAGCTCGGTGTCGCCCATACCGATGGCGCGGGATACCATGGCGCGCATCCCAATGTCGAAGCCCATCCGCGCGGTGAACCCGACCTGGGAGAACTGCTGGGCGGCCCCCATGCCGGCGATGAACTTGTGGCCGAACACCCCCGCGAGCGCGAGGTCGACGAGGTGGTCGGCGATCCGAAGCACCCCCTCAACGGTGTGGGGCCAGGCGAGGAAGACGAGGGTGCGCGGGATGCTTCCGGTGGTCAGGTCACGAGTCGCGTAGGCGGAGCGCCCACCGCCGCCGAAGGCGCGCGCGCCAAGCGCCCCGATGCGTGAGAGGACCCTGGCCGCCGGGCCCGTTTCCGGGAGCGCGGCTG
>JAERMM010000296.1 GCA_016844585.1 Chloroflexota bacterium
CAGTTGTCCCAGTTTTGGGCGCGCATGGAGGAGCTGGGCTACGTCGAGGGGCAAAATCTTGAAAAGGTCGATAGGGTCGATCGCTCTGGGGACGAGGATCGCCCGGCGGCGGACCTGAACGCCCTGGCGATGGAGCTTGCCCGTCTATCGGTCGACGTGATTGTCGCCCCGACCCCGCCGGGCATCCGGGCAGCTATGGACGCCACCACATCGATACCCATCGTCATGGTGGCGGCCGGGGCCGATCCGGTAACGTCTGGGTTCGTCGCCAGCCTGGCGCGACCCGGCGGTAACGTCACCGGGGTCGTGGGATCTCAGATACAACTGGAAGGGAAACGCCTCCAACTGCTACTCGAGGCGGCGCCCACGGTCTCAAAGGTGGCAATCCTCGAAGAGGCCCTGGGCGGGGGCTCGTCCCCCGCCGTTGAGGCCTCGCGGGAGCCGCTGGACGCCGCGGCCCGGGTCCTGGGTGTGGCGCTTGTGTTCGAGCGGATCGAGACCCGCGAGGGCTTCAACGCGGCGTTCGAGCACGCGGTCGCCGAAGGAGCCGAGGCGCTGCTAGTGCGGAACTCCACCCTGGCTAACCAGAACATCGACCGGATCATCGGGCTCGCCGATCGCTATCGCCTCCCTGCCAGCTACGTCCGCGGTATCAACGTGAGTGCTGGCGGGTTGATGGCGTACGAGCCACGGTCTTCGGATATTGCCAGGCGCGCGGCCGACCACGTCGACCGCATCCTGCGTGGCGCGCGGCCTGCCGACCTGCCCGTCGAGCTGCCGACCCGCTACGACCTGTTCGTCAACATGCGCACGGCACGCTCCCTCGGCCTCTCATTCAGCCGCGACTTCTTCGCCCAGGTGGATGAGGTGATCGAGTGACGACCATCACCCTGGCCTGTCCCGAGGGGGAGGGAAACGGACGCGACGGGTGGCACATCAGCTACAGATCGGCGCCAATGCGTGCCACATCGAACGAGGGCGCGAGAGGATTGAGATAACGGACTGTCTCGACGGAGTCGCGGCCACCAGGCAGGTCTTCGGTCAGGATCAAAGGCACGCGATTCTCCTGGGCGGTCGCCCAGATGAGGGCATCCCAGAACGATAGTTGATACATATGCACGCCGCGCAGCGCCTCCATGATGCATGTCGGCGTAACGGAGAACGTCGTGAACCCGTGAGCTAGCAGAGCAACCTGCACCTGCGCCTCTGTCGGCGTGAGCGGCTCAGGAAGTCGACGGATCGCGGCCGACGCGAACTCGGCGAGAACCTGGCCCGTCACCGCGGAGCCGGCTGTCAGCCCGGCGCGCTCCAGTACGGACAGAGCCCGCTCCTGCCGCGCCGGGTCGTGCGTGTCATGGGCATAGAGGAGGACGTTGGTGTCGAGAATGCGGCGACTCTCAGGACCGTCGGTCTTCATAGAGCGCCTCTCGGTCAAACTTCCAATCTACCGCAGGTCCTGTTCGAGCTCTCGCGCGAGCGAAAGCTAGTAGTGCCTGGATGGCCCCCACATCAAGACTGCCCGCGGCAGCCGGTTGCGAAGGCTCGCCGGTTTGCAGATCGGTGTCGAGCGCGCGTCGGATCAACGCGGCCTCAGCGACACCCTGAGTCAATGCCTGCCGCTTCAACTCACGGTTCTGCGCCACCGTGAGGTAGACCTGCTTGCGAACCATGGCCAATGTATACTCCGATGTATGTGCTGCAATCATTATGCACATTCCGTCGCTCCGAGGGGGAGGCCATGGATCAGCAAGCGTTGACGAGTCTCACGTCGGGTCTGCGCGGCGAAGTCATCACGCCCGGTGACGAAGGGTACGACGAAGCGCGGCGCGTTTGGAACGGAACGGTTGCGAAACGACCGGCGCTGATCGTGAAGTGCAGCGGCGTCGCAGATGTTATCGACGCAGTCAAATTCGCGAAGGCCTCCGATTTGGGCGTATCCGTACGAGGTGGCGGGCACCACGTGGCCGGTGCGGCCCTCATCGAGGGCGGGCTGGTGATTGACCTGTCGCCGATGCGGTCCGTACGGGTTGACCTGGAGTCCCGTACCGTCCGCGCCGAAGGAGGCGCACTCCTCGGGGACGTCGACCGGGAGACGCAGGCTTTCGGGCTTGCGGTTCCGCTCGGCCTCTTCTCCGACACTGGCATCGCGGGTTTGACCCTGGCCGGCGGCTATGGCTGGCTGCGCCGCAAGTACGGACTGAGCTGCGACAACCTCATCTCTGCTGACGTCGTGACGGCTGAGGGCCGACTCGTCAAGGCCAGCGCGACTGAGAATGCCGACCTCTTCTGGGCTCTGCGTGGCGGCGGATGGGATCTGGGCGTCGTGACCTCGTTCGAGTTTCGCGCTTACCTCGTAAGCGCTGAGATGTTTTTCGTGTTCGTGACCTATCCAGTCGCAGACACGCGCTCGGTGTTGGCCGGCTTCCATAGGTTTATGGAGACCGCGCCTCGGGAGGCGAGCCCGATCGCTGTAGTCTGGACTTTGCCCGCCAGCGAGCCGTACCCCGAGGAGGTCTGGGGCCAATCGT
Organism: Chloroflexota bacterium; assembly: GCA_016844585.1. Lineage (GTDB taxonomy): Bacteria > Chloroflexota > UBA6077 > UBA6077 > SHYK01 > JAERMM01. Next base: position 2,529 of record JAERMM010000296.1, read on the forward strand.
TCGTTGGCATCGCGGGGCCATACGACGCGCCGCCGTCCGAGGGCGAGCCTGCAATGCAACCGCTACGGGAACTCGGGACGCCGCTGCTGGACATGAGCGGCGCCATGCCCTACACGATGATCCAGCGCCTCTTCGATGAAGAGTACCCCAAGGGCCGACGCTATTACTGGAAGTCAACCTACCTGAGGGACCTGGATGAAGCAGCAATTTCGGAGCTCAGCAAGATCGGGGGGCAGCGCCCCTCGCCGCTGACCTCGCTCGACGTCTGGCCTCTCGGCGGCGCAGTGTCCGACGTGAGATCCGGGGACAGTGTCGTTGGCCATCGTGATGCTAAATACCTGATCGGCCTTGAATCCAACTGGGAAGACGCAGCCCAGGATGCAGCCAATATCGCCTGGGCAAGGGACGGCCAGGCTGCCCTCGCGCCGCACTCAACCGGCGGCTCGTACCTGAACTTTGAAGACCTCAGCGAGACGAACGTTGTCGCGGCGTCACACGGGCCCAGTCTCGCTCGCTTGATCGAAGTCAAACGGAAATACGACGCCAATAATCTGTTCCGGTCGCGGCGAGGATTGGTGGACTAACGATAGCGAGGGTGGAGAGGGACATGGGTCCCTGCGAATAGCCACATTCATGACAAAGGACCCGTTGGGCTACTTCGAGCGGGCCGACTGGGCGGTTTTGATGTCGTCCCGCACTCGATCGTGGACCTGGGTGCCGAGGATGAAAGCGGTGAGGGCAGACACGGCCGCAAGGAAAAGGAAGCCCATCCAGGACCCCACCGTGGCGGACAGCGCGGCGAACCCGGACGTGCCTGTCGGCTGCCCGGTGCTGCCGAGGAGCTGGAACACCCCATAAAAGCGGCCGCGCGCGTTCGCGGGCGCGTGGTCCGATCCAAGCGTCTGCATGTTCCCACTGGTGGCCGCATTGGCGGCATGCAGGAGCAGGTAGACCGCGACGAAGGCGGGAAACGGAACCTGCATGAAAGCCGTGAGGCCCATCAGGCACATGGCAAGGCAGAGGATGGAGAAACCCGGCACGTTCATCGCCTTGCGGCCGAACCGATCCATCACATAGCCCGACCCTAGCCCGAGGCGAACAGGTTGATCTGGCCGGCGTACATGGGCCCACGGGTGAGGAAGGCACAGAACTGCGCCGCAAACAGGACCATCACGGGGTAGGTTAGAAGCGCACGGAACCCGCCATCTCCGGCAGCGTCCGCCTGTGGCTGCCTTCCCGCGGCTACCGGGGCCAGGTGCGGCGCCGTCTCCTTCACCAGTTTGAAGCTGGGAGCGATCGCGGCGAGACAGAGGACAGCGTGGACGACGAACGGCGCGCGCACGTCCCAGAGCGCGGCGAGGAACCCTCCGATGACCGGCGATAGGAGCCGCCCGGTGCTCTCCATCGAGTGCATGGTGGTGATCTGCTTGCCGCGCTCGTGGTCGCCGCCAGTGTCGGCGATCATCGTCAGGCGGCCGATCTGCCACATCTGGCTGCCGATGCCCGCGATGAAGCGGTACGCCACCAACTCCGGAAATGACTGCGCCGTGACGGCCAGGAACGACGAGATAGCGAGGAGAATCGGTCCCGCCAATACGATCCTGCGCCTTCCAAAGCGGTCCGCCAGGAGGCCGGTTGGGAGACTTGCGCACATGGAGCCAAGCTGCTGAACGATGATGACAAGCGAGGCGACCTCGAATGGGATGTTGAAGGAGCGCGCATATATCGGGATGGCCGGTATGAGGACGCCAGTCCCAATGGCAAGGGTGACGGCGGGCAGGTAGATCGAAAGGACATTCTGGCGGCTGTAGGCGCCGCCTCCGCTGGTGTCGCCTGCGCTCAATGATTCTTCCTCGGGATTGGCGCTAGAGGAGGCCTGCCCAGCGGGCGTCGGCCTGAAGCTGTTCGACGAGCTGCTTGACGCGTTCGGCGTGGTCGCGGTGGCAGACCAGCAAGGCGTCTGGCAGGTCCACGATTACCAGGTCTTCGACCCCCAGGGTGAAGACCGGCTTTCCCGAACCGTGGATCAGCGTATCGGACGTTTCGAGGCCGAAGTGTTGGCCCCGAACAACGTTTCCGTGATCGTCTTTCGGGGAGATGGCCAGAATCTCCGCCCAGCTCCCAACATCGCTCCAACCGAAGCTGGATGGAATCGTCGCGATGCGGTCGGCGCGCTCCAAGATCCCGTAGTCGATGGTTTCCGTCGGCAGCAACGGGTAGAGGGCCCGGAGCGCCTGATTCTGCTGCGCCGTGCCGAGGGACTTTGAGACTTCGCTTAGCGGTCCGTAGATCGTGGGGAGCAGCCGAGCAAATTCCGCGAGGATTACGTCAACCCGCCAGGCAAACATGCCGGGGTTCCAGACGTAGCCGTCGCGAACAAACTGCTCCGCCGTGGCGCGGTCTGGCTTCTCAACGAAACGCACAACCTGATGCGCGAGATGACCCTCGAATGTACCTATCTCAAGACCGACCTGGATGTAGCCCATGCCGGTGTGGGGTGACGTGGGCCGCATGCCCAGCGTGACGAGCCAATCGCCTGATCGCGCAACAGCGAACGCCGCGACGAGAGCGGCTCGGAACCCGTCGTCGTCCATGACGGCCGCATCGGACCACAGCGACGCCATCACGGCAGAGGGGTCGTGATGCGCAATCCACGTCGCGGCCAGTCCTATCGCCGCAGCAGTGCCTCGTCGGACAGGCTCGACGAGCACGTTCTCGGCAGGGATCTCAGGGAGCTGAGCGCGCAGATCGTCGGAGTGGCTGGCTTCGGTCACGATCAGAATTCGCTCGGGTGGGACGAGGGGGCGAACCCGATCGACGGTGGATTGGATCAACGAGCGATCACCAAGCAATGGGAGAAGCTGTTTGGGGCGGGTCGACCGGCTGAGGGGCCAGAGCCGGGTGCCGCTGCCACCGGCGACAATGGCGACATATTCGCTCAAACCGCCCTCACCCCCTACGGACGGAGAGGGCGGTCGGCGAAGGACCAACCCGGTCGATTTTGATGGGCGAAGGGTCGGACCCTCACCCTAACCCTCTCCCAGGGGGAAAGGGAACCGCAGTGGCGTTCGATGGCATCGTCTGGCGAATCCAATCGACCGTGGCACGCAGCCCGTCGTCCAAGGACATCTGAGGAGACCATCCCAACGACGAGCGCGCCCTCGACGCGTCCAACGCGATCCGGAATACCTCGCCTGCACGGGCGGGGGCATAGATCGGCGCTGAGCTGTAGCCGGTCAACGAGGCGAGGCTGTGGAAGAGATGGTT
>JAERMM010000297.1 GCA_016844585.1 Chloroflexota bacterium
GCGGTGATCGTCGGCAAGAACAACATGCACGAGTGGGCCTCGGGCGGCACCTCGGGCGGGGGTCCGTTCGGTACGGTCCACAACCCGTGGGATGAAAGCCGCATACCCGGTGGCTCCAGCGGCGGGTCCGCCGCTGCCGTGAGCGCCTCGATGATCTACGGATCGGTCGGCACGGACGGCTGGGGCTCGATCCGGGCGCCGTCCTCGTACTGTGGCGTCGTCGGACTCAAGCCGACCTACGGTCTGGTCAGCCGCTTCGGCGAGCTGCCAGCCACGAGCGCCACGACGGATCATCTGGGGCCCATCGCCAAGGACGTTCGCGACGCCGCGCTTCTGTTGAATTCGATGGCGGGCTTCGACCCGAAGGACCCGACATCGCTGCACTCGCAGCCGCCCGATTACGCTGCGCAGCTCGACCGCGGCGTGAAGGGCCTGCGCATTGGCGTGCTGCGCGAATTCTTCTTCGAGCTGCCTGGGACGGAGGTGGTGGCGGTCGTCATGAAAGCCATCGACGCTCTCGCGGCACTCGGGGCTGAGGTCCGCGAGGCGCCAACTCCCCCGGTGCGGTACATGCCGCTGCTCACCTCGGCCACGGCTAACGAGAGCGCTGGCTTCATCGCTCGCCTGGCCCTGAAGGGTCCGGGCGGCTTTAACGACCAGCACATCTGGGAACGGGTGATGGCCGGGCAATTCGTGCGGACGGCCGACATGCTGAAAGCCTCGCGCGTGCGCAACATGCTCAAGCGCGAGTTCGCCACCATCATGGAGGACGTCGACATCCTGGCAATGCCCACGAACACGACGACCGCCCCGCTTATGGCGAACCCGGGCGACACCACGGTGTTGACCGTGCCGTTCAACTACATGGGGATGCCCGCCGTCTCGGTGCCTTGCGGACTGGCTGCCGACGGGCTCCCCGTCGGGCTGATGATCGTCGGGCGCCACTGGGAGGACGACGTCGTCCTTCGAGTGGCCTATGCCGTCGAGCAGGCGACGACCGGTGGCTATCTCGCGCCCCCGATCGCGAAAAGCGTCGCATAGGCGATCCAGCGGAGGCATGAACGGTGAGCAACAGAACCTTCCTATTTCAGAAGCTCGCGCTGGCCGCGCTGCTGGTGTCCGCCTGCGCGAGCCCGGCTGCGACGCCTCAGCAGCCGGGCTCGGCCCCTGAACCTTCATCGCCGGCCCCGGAAAAGAGCATGATCATGGCGCTCCCGGTCGAGCCGCCAACGCTCGGGCCCTTTACGATCCAGGGCGAGTTCTTCCAGCTCACGATCTCGAAGATGGTCCACGATTTCCTGGTGGTCCTCGACGACCAGGGCCAACCGGTCTCGCGGCTGGCCGCGGAGCGGCCATCGCTCGAGAAGGGGACCTGGAAGGTCTTCCCAGACGGAACGATGGAGACGACCTGGCCGCTGCGGACTGGAGTACGCTGGCACGACGGCACGGAATTCACTGCCGCCGACATCATCCTGGCCTGGAAGGTGGCCAGCGATCGACAGATTCCGTGGATCACCAGGTCAGTCGCCGAGCTCATCGACGACATGAAGGCTCCGGACCCGCACACCGTCGTCATGCATTGGAAGAGCACGTTCCCGCTCGCTGACAGGGCGGAGGAAACCACACTGGACCCTGTTCCTGCTCACCTGCTGGAGCGGCTCTGGGCCACGGAGCCCCAGGGCTTTGTCAATTCCCCGTACTGGACCAGAGAGTTCGTGGGGCTCGGTCCATACCGACTCACCGCATGGGAGAACGGCAGCCACCTCGAGCTGCGAGCGGTAGACGGCTATTACCTAGGAAGGGCGAAGATCTCGAACGTCGTGGTGCGCTTCATCCTCGATCAGAATGCGCTGGTTGCAAACCTGCTCAGCGGCGCAATCGACGTCAACACTTCTCCGACAAGTCTGCGCTTCGAACACTGGAACGTGCTGAAAGAGCAATGGACGGATGGGAACGTCATCTTCGACACGGCCGGTGCGTTCCAGTTCGTGAGCGCAAACCTGCGGGTGCAGCCGTTTGGCGACGTTCGCGTGCGTCAGGCGATGACGCATGCCATCGATCGAACCGCGGTGGTCGATGCGCAGCTCATCCCCAGGGAGGCTATCGCCGACACGTTCCTCGTCCCCGGGAGCGACAAAGCGCGGCGGCTCCAGTCGAGCCTGCACGTGTACGAATATGACCCCGCCCGGGCGCTCATCCTCCTGGAAGAGGCCGGCTGGCGCAGGGGATCTGACGGCATCCTCCGCAATGCCGCCGGTCAGCCATTCGAGTTCGACCTGCGCACGACGACGCCGCCCCAGGCACTGGTGATTGCCGATCTGTGGAAGGGGATAGGACTGCAGCCGGTCGTCTCGGTTACGCCGCCCGCCCTGGCCGGCGATGTCGAGTATCAGGCGAACGTCAAGGGGGTGGAGACGAGCGGCTACAACATCGGCTTCGGAAGCTGGCTTGGCCGCGTTCACTCGGCTGCGATTCCGAAGCCCGAGACCCGCTACTCGGGACTGAACCGCAGCTACTACGAGAGTCCGGAGGCTGATGCGCTCATCGACCGCTTCGCCGTGACGCTGGTCCCGGCAGAGCGCGAGCAGGTGGAAGGCCAGATCGTCGAGCGGGTCACGCGCGACGCCGTCTTTTATCCGTTGAATCTTCGCGCACAGGCAACTTCGGCGAAAAAGGGGATTACCGGAATCAAGCCCATTCAGGATTCGCCCGGCATCCGGCGATCACTGGTGACGTGGAATGTGGCCGAATGGGACCGGAACTAGGACTAGGAAGAGGGGCTGCGCACCATGAGTAACGTCGGCACACTGACCATCAGCGAGCTGGCTCCACGTATTGAGCGGCGAGAGGTGTCACCCGTCGAGGTGACTCGCGAGATCCTGGACCGCATCGAAACCGTCGGGGGCCCAATCAACGCCTTCATAACGGTGGATGCCGACCGGGCATTGGCCGAGGCGCGGGCGGCGGAAGACGAGATCGCGGGTGGCCACTACCGTGGACCGCTGCATGGCATTCCGCTCGGGATAAAGGACAACATCGCCGTCGCCGGCTGGCCGACCACGAACGGCTCCGCGTTGATGCGCAACCGCGTAACCGACTTCGACGCCGCGGCCGTGGAGCGCTTCCGCGCCGCCGGGGCGGTTATCGTCGGCAAGACTACCCTCCATGAGTGGGCGATGGGTGGGACCTGCTCGAACCATTTCTACGGCACGACCCACAATCCCTGGGACCAGACGCGCGTGCCGGGCGGCTCCAGCGGCGGATCGGCCGCGGCGGTGAGCGCCTCGTTGATCTACGGGTCGATTGGCACCGATGGCTACGGATCGATTCGAACGCCGTCCTCCTACTGCGGAGTGGTCGGGTACAAGCCCACCTACGGGCTGGTGAGCCGATTCGGTGAGCTGCCGGCCGCGAGCTCGACGTCAGATCACATCGGGCCAATCGCCAAGAGCGTGCGCGACGCGGCTCTCCTGCTGAACGTTATCGCCGGCTACGATTCCAGAGACCCGATGTCGCTGCATTCGGAGTCGCGAGACTACACGGAAAAGCTCGACCGTGGCGTCAAGGGCCTGAAAATCGGCGTGCCGAAAAGCTATTTCTTCGAGCGCGCGCTTCCAGAG
>JAERMM010000076.1 GCA_016844585.1 Chloroflexota bacterium
GTGCTCCTGGACACACTCCACGGTCGGTCGCTGTTGGTCCGCGCAGAGCGCTCGGGGCAGACACGCTACCGCCTGCTGCCGACCGTGCGCGACTACGCTCGGGGCAGGCTCGGCCGGCGCGCGGAGAAATCCGAACGCCGCTACGCTGGCCACTATCTCCAGGTGCTCGAGCTTGCCGACGGAATGATCCGCGCGGGTCCGCAGCGGGAGGGGATCGAACGGATCGCCGCGGACCTGGACAACGTGCGGGCAGGGATAGACGTGGCGCGCCGGCTTCGAGACTGGTGGAGCGTGGTGCGCTATTCGCGGTCCTTCAGTGCGTATCTGAGCGTTTCGGCCCGCTTCGCAGAGGACATCGAATGGAGTCGATACGGGCTCGCGGCGGCCGAGGCGCTGGCCGACCCAACCGCCATCGCGGACTGCCAGAACAACCTGGGCGCCGCCTACCGGAACCTCCCGAGCGGCGACCGCGGGGAGAACGTGCGGCGCGCCATCGCCTGCCACGAGGCGGCGTTGCGTGTCTGCACCGAGTCGGAGTTCCCGGTGCAATGGGCGACGACTCAGAACAACCTGGGCGTCGCCTACGGGGACCTCCCGAGCGGCGACCGTGGGGAGAACGTGCGGCGCGCCATCGCCTGCTACGAGGCGGCGCGGCGGGGATATCGTGCGGGGGGCCTTCAGCGGGAAGCCGAAAATGTCAGTCGTGGCCTTCGGCCTCTATTGAAGAGGATCGGCCGCTTCGGCTACCGCATCCATTCATTCGCTGCGTCGCTGAGGGGCGAAGAGGGTGGCGGGTCGTAGTGCGAGGCACAGTTCGAGGATTGGACGTCGCCGACTTCGCTCGAATCCTTCAGGGCTGGAACTCCACCAAGGAGGTTGGTAGGCGCCACTGCCCCGGTCAAGCGCAGTTGGAACGCTCGGAGGATCAGCTTTGGGACCGGTTCGTGAAGCGATTGAACGTTCGGTAGGGCCGGGGCTCGTGTTGAAAACGCCGTCCCAGCGAAAGCCTTTTGTGGTGCAGCGAGTCGACGCCGATGGGGTCGTGCTCCTGTTCGGGTCCCAGAAAACGCCTACGCCACTGTCGTGGGAATGCCTTGAAGGTGCGCTCGACTTCATTGAGGCTGGAGGCGAGGTGCGGATCGGCAGTCAATTCAGTGTTGGAGCGATCCCGGGCACCCTCGACAGCTATCTCAAGCAATGCATAAACAGGGCGACCGCCGGGTGGGTTGCGTCGCTCCTCGAGCACGCAGGCGTGGTCGAAATCATTCATTCGAGGCCCGCGCGCGTTCGTACTGCCCTTGCAGCACGGCGGCAACGGCCTTTGGCATGATCGAGGATTGCTCGCTTGTCACCGGTGACAGCATGTTTCGCCGGAACGACGTCCACATCAATCAATGCTGACCGAGAGACGCGTTCTCACGTCCCGGCTGGGGGGCGGCCCGTTCGAATCACGTGGGTCAAGCGGCGGGTGATTTCATCAAGTATGGTCTGGTCCAACCCTCCAAGGCGACCGACAATGAGTTGCTCGGAGATCGACGCAACCTTCGCAATGCGTACGACCGACGGGACTCTGAGACCAGAGCCTGGAAAGGCTGGGTGAGCCGCATCGAGGATGACGTCGAGGTCGCCCATGGCCTGGCTCAGTCGGGAAGAAATGAACACGACGAGGAAGTCCGCGTAGCGGCCCGGGATTTCTGCGAGAACGAGAACGGGACGCAGCGTTGCGCCGCGCTGGTCCGTAAATGGGAAGCGCGCAAGGACGATGTCCCCGCGGCTCGGCACTACTGGACGTCGTCCTCGGTGTAGACGTCCTCGGCAGGATCGTGCAGCCAGGCCCACGACGGGTCGTGCTTCAACACGGCGAGCATCTCGTCGTCCGTCCCTCTCTCAGTGAGCACGATCACATCTGCCTCTTCTCCCTTGTGTAAAGGGAGACCGCGAAGGTGCAACTCGCCGTCGCTCTCGGCTGTGGCCCGGATCCGAATTGAACTCAAAAGGCTCTCCTGTTGCGCCACTGGTACCGAAACATGATACGCACTTGCGCGCTTACGCCGGCGGTGAGCCTCGCTTGGTCGTAGCGGCGCCGCCAATCTAGTATTCCGCCTCGCGGGCGGAGCGGAGGGCGCGCAGCAGCGTGCGAAGTCCTTGATGGACGAGGGGCGAAGCCCCTTCAGCTCTCCTGAGAGAGCAGGACGACGAACGCCGCTGGGGTAAGGATCTGGATGCCTTGGAAGCTCCCACGGCTCAGCAGATGCTCATCACCGCTGACAATGATCTCTGCCTGGGCAGCCACTGCGCACTCGATCAACTTGTCGCCATCAGGATCATCGGCCACACCATGGAGTGTCGGCCAGTCGGGGACGTTCACGGCCATTTCTCGGATGTCGTCAAGCGCGAGGTCGGTCTGAGCTGGGCTCAGGTGGTTGCGACGGCCCGTACGAGGGTGCGCCATGCCTCTCGGATACGGCCCGGATTCCCCATCGCGAAGATGAAGCTGCTGACGATGACATTGGTATCCAGAACGACCCGCACAGCCTATTTCTGGGCACGGACCGACCTTTGGGCCTCCAGGGCAAGCCCCATCGCTTCCTCCTCAGAGGCAACACCAGAGCGTTCTGCCGCGAGCCGCATCGTTTCGAAGAAAGCTGCTCGGCGACGCTGCCACTGGCGATAGAGCTCCACCGGGACGACGGCTGCGACCGGCTCACCATTTCGTTTCACGACGAATTGCCCTCGCTCAGTCTCGACTTCGCGGAGGATCCCAGTGCTCGCGCCCGGCAGTGGCGAAGTCGTTTCAGTCAGTCGAACAGCGCGTCGAGGTCAATCGTCAGGTTGGGCAGTGCCAGCGGCTCAACGGTGCCGCCCGTGTAATGCGACTCGGCATAGCTGCCGTCCGGCTGCCAGCGCCAGGCGATCAACGTGCGGTCGAAGGGATGAATGCGCCAGATCTCGAGATCCCCGCGCCGACGGTACTCGCTCAGTTTGGTCTCCACATCGTAGTCACCCGTTGAAGGCGACCAGATTTCGACCACCAGAGGCAATGGGGCATCGTACCATTCGAGCACGTCGCGCCGCCCCCGCAGCGGCTCGGCCAAATCGAGCGGAATGACGAACACGTCAGGGATGAAGTAGTTCTCCGGCGAGCGGCGCACGTGCCCGGCGTTGGTCCGTACGTCGAATCGATGGAGGTCCAACTGCTGCGCGAGCTGCACCGTCAGCCGGAATCCCGCGTGGTTATGCTCAAACGTCATTCCTGGTTTCCTGCGCAAGTGTCCACAGTACAGCTCCCAATGCCCCTCTGGATCCTCCAGCGCGAGCTGTTGGAAGGTCCGCTCACTCACAGCCACGGTGCGCGCTCCTCAGTAGATGCTGCCAACCCGATTGTACTTGCTATCTATCGAGCGCGGTGCTATATCGGTCCGGACAACACGGGAGCGAGATTGGTCCCAGGGACTGGGCATGATCTGAGCGATGGGGTGCGGCAAGTGGCTGTGCGAGATAAGGTGGTCGTCATTACTGGAGGGGCGCAGGGGGTCGGACGCTACGTCGCGCGCACCTTCGCGGCGGAGGGCGCCAGGGTCGCGATTGCGGACATTGCGCCCGCGGAGACCGTTGTAGCCGAAATCGAACAGCTGGGGGCTGAGGCGCTTCCAATTAAGACGGATGTCACCGACGAGCGGCAGGTCCGATCCCTCATGGACCAGGTGTACCGGCGCTGGGGGCGTATCGACGTTCTGGTCAACAACGCTGGCCTGGTCACGCACTTCCACGTTGGCGCCCCCCGCTGGCCGCGGATTCGCGACATGGACCTGGGCTTCTTCAAGCGAATCATGGACACGAACCTGGCCGGAACGTTTCTGTGTACCAAGCATGTGATCCCATACATGGAATCGCTGAACGACGGCCACATCATCAACTTCGGGCAGGGGAACGTCAGCGAGCAGCGCCGAGCCGACGCCTCGCCCAACATCGGAACGTGTGTGTACGGCGTTTCCAAGATCTCGATCCGCGCCTTCACCCGGTTTGTGGCGGAGGAGGAAAAGGAGTTCAACATCTGCGTCATGAGCATGGGGCCCGGTGGCGCCACGACCGGCGCCCAGCCGGAGCGCCGAGCAGGGCCTGGCATCCCCGGAGGCGGCGGCGGTATCGTGACCGAAGACAGCCCGGAGTGGGCGCGCAGAGACACTGGGTCGGCGGTTATGGTGGACGCTATCGGCGACCGGTACGTCATCGCGGCCGAGGCGCCGATGGAATTCAGTGGTCACCAGGTTGTGGTCCGGGACGGGAGACTGCAGATCGCCTCGGACTGAGTTGGCCTGCGGGGGCGCCCTCACCCTAACCCTCTCCCAGAGGGAGAGGGGATTTTCAGAGCAATGACACGAGGGGAGCGAAGCAGGCACCGATTCAGACAAGAAAGGAGCGCGGGTGATGTCAGGTCAACGCCGAATGTATGTGGGAGTTGAGAGCGGCGCGGTTGTGCTGGCCGAGCGCGACGGTCATTGGGAGCAAGAAACGACGCTCCTCGAAGGACGAAGTGTTCACGCGCTCCGTGTCGCGAAGATGAAGGGGTTGATGTACGCTGGGCTCGATGACGGCGTCTACGTGTCCGGCGACAGCGGACGGTCCTGGGATCGAACGTTCGAGTACGGCAACTCCACGCTGTGGACGCTTGACGCAGATCCGCTCCGCCCGGAGACCGCGTACATTGGCCTCGATCCCGTGCAGCTCTATCGCTCTCGCGATGCCGGGGATAGCTGGGAAGAGGTCGAGGCGCTGCGACGGCAGCCCGAGTCGGTCCGCCAGAACTGGTGGTTTCCCGTCTATCCCCATGACGGGCACGTGAAATATTTGCATGTGGACCCTCGCGACGGCGACCGAATCTATCTCGCAATCGAGCACGGCGGGATCATGCGAACCGACGATGGCGGCCGGACCTGGGAGGACCTCTGCGACGGCTTCGAGAACCTCGACCTCCATTTCGTGATGACCCATCCCACACAGGAGAACGTCGTCTACGCGTGCGGCGCGCGCGGCGTCCACCGCAGCGAGGACTTTGGCCACGACTGGGTCCGCACCGAGGATGGGGGCTCATATGACAATACCGGTGGATTTGCGATTTCTCCGGGGCAGCGAGCGACGTTCTACATGACCGCGAGCCGCGGAACGCCACCCGCGTGGACGCGTCCGACTGGAGCGGAGTCGTCTGTCTTTCGAAGCAACGACGACGGCCTGACCTGGCATCTGTTGACTGGCCTGCCGAGCTATATAAAGACCGAATACGGCGGCCTCATGGTCGATCCGGTCGACCCCGACCGCGTCTACGTGCATGGAGACGCCAAGATCTGGGGAACCGCGGACCGCGGCGATACGTGGAGCGTCCTCTTTGAGAGTGACACGGTCGCTGAGCTCTTCGCCGTCGAGGCAGCCTGAGCCGAGGTTCGTATAGGATGACAGCCTTGGACAGAGCTTCCTGGCGACCCGCTCGCGACGAAGAGCTGACATGGTTCCGCGCAGGCGGTGTGCTGCCGTCCCGGCCACGACCGTTGGAGTACAGCTGCGAGATCGCCGCGTTGACCTGGGGATTGACACAGGCGTTCACGATCTCCTACTGGCCGCTGTACGAGCTTCGGTCGTCGCTGATCGATGGGCAGCTCTACCTGGGTGTAGCGCCGTCGCCCCATGCAGAAGGGGACCTCGAAAACCGGAAACGCCTTACGACGGAGACGCCGCTTCGTTACACGCGCAATATTCGAGCGGCGTGGGAACGCGGTGGCCGGCGCGAGGTCGAGGACTACACAGAGCGGATGGCCGCCTTCCCGCCGGCCGGGGTGGATGGCGAGGAGCTGGGCGAGGCATTCTTCAAGCTAAGGCGGGTGCGTGCCGATCAGTGGTGCGCTCCGTCTCGCGCAGTCATCTGCCCAGCGGTCATCTGCACGCTGGGTTCTGGCGAGACTCCAGTTGACGTGGCCATGGAAGTCGCTCGGGAGGCTCGGGACCTGATCGGCCGTGGCGGCGCGGCCTTCGACGCCGCCCTGAATCGCGCCGGTGAGCGCCTCGCCCAGGCCGGTTGCATCGACGCGGCGGCGGACGTCGCCTGGCTCGAGTACTCCGAGGTGCGCGCCGCCCTGGAGCTGCCCAGCAAGTACCAGGCGACCGTCCGCGAGCGCCAAGCTCGCGCCGAAAGCATAATGGCGGCCCCTGGCGCTGGAACAGTCGGTCCCCCGTTGCCCCCGGACGCTCCACGAATGTATCTGGTACGCGACGTGCTCGAGCTCGTCGGAGTCGAGCTTGCACGATAATCGCCCCCAGCGCTGTCCCGAGGCTGCAAAGAGAGTTGAAGGAGTGAGGTGCGCATGCAGAAGCTGAGAAGTCGGATCATTGGTCTCCTGGTCATGGCGACGATGCTCGTTGCCGCATGCGCCCCGTCCGCGCCGACGGAGCGGGTCGGAAGCCCGGGTCAGGCGCCCGCAGAGCCGCCTCGCGCGCCGAAGACGCTGACCGCGACGGCGCTGCGCGAGCCTGCGAGCCTGCATCTCGATCTCTCGCCCGGCACGACGACCAGCGGCAGCAACCAGCCCTACCTGATCGTCCACAATTACTTGACCGTTCGGAACGAGAAGTGGACGATCCTCCCGCAGCTTGCCGAGGAGTTGATCTCCATCGAGAAAGGCACCTGGCGCGTGAACGCCGACGGCACGATGGACACCACGTGGAAGCTTCGCCCCAACATCAAGTGGCACGACGGCGTGCCATTTACCGCCGACGACCTCGTCTTCTCACTCGGCGTCTACAAGGACCCTGAGGTCCCCAACCGCAGCGGCAACGTGTTGCGGTCCATGGAATCCGCGGAGGCGCCAGACCCGCGCACGTTCGTGTTGCACTGGTCGTCCGTCTACGTCGACGCCGCTCGGGCGTCCGGCCTCATTCCCCTCCCGCGGCATCTGGCCGAGGCCCCTTTCAAGAGCGATAAGGCGGGCTTTCTCAACAGTCCGCTCCTCGGGCCGGAGTTCGTCGGGCTGGGCGCGTACAAGCTGTCGCGCTGGGAGCCGGGCGTCCAGATGGAGTTCGCCCGCTTCGACGATTATTATCTCGGGCGTCCGCCGTTTGACACGGTCACGCTGAAGTTCATCGGCGACCCCAACGGAATGGTCGCGGCCATCCTGTCCGGGAACGCCGACGTCGTGCTTCCACTCGGTGTCGACACTGAGGTCGCGGAGGATCTGAAGCGGCGCTGGGAAGGCACCGGCAACCAGGTAACGGGCAACGTTACTGGCGCGATGCGCTTCATCATCATCCAGCACCGCCCGGAGTACGCGCGTCCGCAGAACGGCTTCACGAATCGGCTGGTTCGCCAGGCGTTCATGCAGGCGACGGACCGGCAGGCCGTTGCGGAGCTCGCTACACTGGGCTACTCGCAGGCGATGGATGGCTGGTTCCCGCCGACCCATCAGTTGGCGCCGCTCGTCCAGTCGTCGATCCCACAATACCCGCTGGACTTCAACGCGGCGCAGCAGAAGCTGGCGCAGGCCGGCTGGGTGAAGAACGCGCAGGGTGAACTCGTCTCCCAGACGAACGGTGAACGATTCGACTTCGAGCTGCGCAGCTTTCAAGAGGGACCGGCGGAGAAGAACCTTGCGACCATCGCCGATGGGTGGCAGAAGGTCGGCGCAAGGGTCGAGCAGTTCGTGGTGCCCGGGGCCCTCAACTCGGACGCCGAATATCGGAACACGCTGCCCGGCGGCAGTATCACCGGCCAGATCTGGGACATGATGTACACCAGCGCGCTCGATTCGCGAGTCATCGCCGGGCCGCTCAACCGCTGGAACGGCTCAAATCGCGCCGGCTACAACAATCCGAGAGTCGACGACCTATACGACAAGCTTGCGATAACCGTCAATCCGGACGAACGGGTCGCGCTGCACAAGACGCTGCTGCAGGAAGTGTTCGGCGACGCGGCATACATCCCGCTCTACTGGGAGTACTCGGTGACCCTCGCGCTCAAGAACGTGCGTGGCGTCGGCGGTCTGGTGGACAACAGCAGCACCTGGAACATCTTCGAGTGGAATAAGGATTGACCGCTGAGAAGCGATCCTGGATCGGGCAGCGCGTTCTGCGCAACGAGGACGGTCGCTTTCTCACTGGCCGAGGACAGTACGTGGACGACATCGTGCTGCCGGGCATGGCGCACGCCGCCATGCTGCGCAGCCCGTACGCTCACGCGATGATCAAGCGCATCGACTACTCGAAGGCTCTTGAGATCCCAGGGGTCTACGGAGTCATTACGGGCGAGGACGTGGTCCCGCTCATCGAGCCCGAGAAGGGCTCGCAATATCCAAGAGGCGGTGTCTGGTACTACATGGCCACCGACCGCGCCCGCTTCGTCGGCGAGATCGTGGCCATCGTGGCCGCGGAGGACCGCTACATCGCGGAGGACGCGCTCGACGCCATCGAGGTCGAGTACGAGGAGCTGCCAGTCGTCTCAGACCCAGAGCATGCACTCGACCCGGACGCGCCAATTCTTCATCCCGAGGCGGAACATGGCAATGAGGCTGGCTACCGGGAGTGGAATTTCGGGGACGTCGACGCGGCGTTCGCCGAGGCTGACGTGATCGTCAGCGACCGCTTCGAGGCGCATCGGCATGGCGCAACGCCTCTAGAGGGGCTGGCGGCAATCGCTTCATACGACCAGACCACGGGCGAGACGACGCTGTACGCAAACATCGGCAACGTCGGTCGTTACACATCGGCGGTCAAGGCTATGAAAATCGACCACCGAGACATGCGGCTCATCATCCCGGATATCGGTGGCTACTTCGGCGCCAAGGCGGCGCTCCACCAGCGGGGCGTGCTGCTTGCCATCCTTTCGCGCAAGATCGGCCGTCCCGTGAAATGGACCGAGGATCGTCTCGAGCACCTGGCGGGGAACCATCACGCCACCGGCCGCATCGGGCGCATCGAGATGGCGGCGAAGCGCGACGGCACGATTCTCGGCTGGAAGATGCGCCTGATCGACGACCAGGGCGGCTACGTCTTCCTCCAGGAGCCCTTTTCGGTGGGGCCCGCCCTCGCGGGCTGCGCCGGCCTGTACAAGGTTCGCAACATCCGCATCGAATCCAGCTGCGTCCTGACGAATCGCGTGCCGGTCTCGTCCAACCGCGGCTATGGAAAGATCCAGTACTTCTTTCTTCTGGAGCGCACAGTCGACCGTCTGGCCCGCGAGCTGGGGATGGATGTCGCGGATGTCCGCGAGAAGAACCTCATTCCCGCGGACGCCATTCCGTACACGGGGCCGAGCGGCGCGGTCTACGATAGTGGCAACGCAGCCAGCCTGCTGCACCTGACGAAGCGATTGCTGGACTACGACGACCTGCGGGCAGAGCAGCAGAGGGCTCGCCAGCAGGGTCGGCTGCTCGGCATCGGGTTCGCGGCCGCCACCGAGAACAGCGGGCCGCGGGCGTTTGGAATGGCAAGGGAGTTCGGCCTGAATATCCCTACAGGAGCCGCGGTCGACGTGGCGACGATTCAGATCGGGCCGGACGGCAAGCTCACCGTGGTCCCGCCCACCGTGTGCCAGGGCCAGGGCCACGAGACGACGATCGCCCAGATCGTTGCCGAACGCTTCGACGTTAACCCGGCAGACATACGCGTATCCGTGCGCCTGGACACCGGGACCCAGCCCTGGACGAACTCGTCCGGAACCTACGGCTCGCGGTTCTCGTCCACGGGCGCAGGCGCTGTTTGGGGGGCCGCTCGCAAGCTCAGCGATCAGCTCCTTCTCCTGGCGAGTCGCCACCTTGACGTAGATCCTGCCGATCTCGAGTTTCGTGCCGGCAGCATCATGGCCAGGGGCGTTCCGGACCGCGGAGTCACACTCCGCGAGTTGGCGGCTACCGCGCATATTGCCCCCAACAGCTTTGGCCTGGGGTCGGATGTCGGCGTTCAGGCCACGTATCGTTTCACCTGGCCCGGGCCCGATCCTCTCTACAACGCATGCTCTTTGATCTTCCACGGCGCGCTCGTAGAGGTCGACCCGGAAACCGGGAAAGTGACGGTGTTGACGTACGTGGCGACTGAGGATTGCGGGCGCATCATCAACCCGATGATTGTGGATGGACTGACGATGGGCGGGTTCGTGCATGCGCTCGGGTGGGCGCTAACGGAGGAGTTCGTCTACGACCAGAATGGCCAGCTTCTGACGGGAACCTTTATGGACTACCTGCCAGCACGCTTCAGCGACCCGTACAGCGAGCTGGGCTCCAAGGGCTCGGGTGAGAGCGGCACGATTCCGGCGCTCGCATGCATCTCCAATGCTGTCGAGGACGCCATCTGGCACCTCGGTGGTCGCATCCGCGACTCGCACCTGCCGCCGGAATACGTGCTGCGGGCGATGGCTCGGAAAGGTTGAGCGAAGGGCTCAATAGTGGAGGCGAAGCTGGACGATGTACAGAGGGTCGCCTTCCACGGCGTAGACCATGCGCTGCTCGTGGGTGATGCGGCGGGACCAGTAACCCGAGAGCCCGTGTCGGAGCGGCTCAGGCTTTCCGATGCCCTCGAACGGGGAGCGCTGGATTTCTCTGATCAGCGTATTTATCCGCTGGAGGACTTTGCGCTCGGTCCGTTGCCAGTGGAGGTAGTCTTCCCAGGCGTGTTCTGAGAAGACGAGCTTCACTCAGACAGCTCTCGTTCCGTGCCCCCGCCAGATTTCAGCTCGGTGATGGATTCGTACAACCGCTGGGCGTTTCTGGGACTTCGCAGCAGGTACGCTGTCTCCTCCATGGACTCATAGTCTTCGAGCGAAATCATCACGACCGAACTCTCGTTAGCTCGGGTAATGATGACCGGGGCATGGTCCTCACAGACCTTCCCCATGGTCTCTGCCAGATGGGCGCGGGTGCGTGTGTAGGAG
>JAERMM010000298.1:0-4779 GCA_016844585.1 Chloroflexota bacterium
CCATGTAATCTGCATCGTGCGGCTTATCGTCGACGATCGCGACTCGTTGGATGTCGGCCTCCGCGACGGCGGTCACCGTCCCTCCTGTTGCACAACCGGAAGCTCGACGATGAACTCGGCCCCCCCCAGGTCGCCCTGTGCCACCGCGTGTACTTGACCACCCAGGTCGGCAACGGTGTCGCGTACGATCGTTAGGCCCAAGCCAGTTCCGCCGACTCTGGTCGTCCGGCCGGGGAGCCAAATGTCATCAAGGCTAAGTCGGGTAATACCCGGCCCGGTGTCGAGCACCCGCAACAGGAGCCGCTCTTCTCGTGCTCCCCCAGGAAGACCGAATAAGGGCGGGGTCCAGCGCCAGGTGAGCTCGGTACGAATGACGATGTCTCGCGCGCCCGCTGCAGCTTCCTCGGCGCCCAGCGCGTTGACCGCATTGGTCATGAGGTTGGCTACGATCGCCTCGATCGCGGCCACGCTCCCGCGCACGAGCGGGGTCTCATCGACCAACTCCAGCCGAGCGTTGATCCGTGCGTCGCTGAGGAATGGCTCGAACAGCTCGACCACATCGGAGACTGCCGCGTGTACGTCGACGCGGACAGCACGGCGCTTTTCACGCGCAAGGAACCGCAGCGGGAATTCGGCAAAGGTGCGGAGCGCTCGCGCCGAGCGCAGCACAAGCTCGACCGGATTTGCGAGCAGAGCCGCGTACCGCTCGCCGAGCTCCTTTTTCGCGCGATTCTCGATGGTCCTTGTCATCTTCTCGATCTGCGTGACTGGCTTCGCCGACTCATGAGCAAAGAGCGCCGCAGTCGTGCCGACTGTCCCGAGGGTGCGATAGAGCTGCACGTCCTCGCGAAGCGTCCGGGCTTCCCGCTCGCGTGCCGACTCCAAGCGACGCACCGCCTGCTGGACCGACGGGCGTGTCTCAGCCGGCAATTGCTTGATCGCCTGTTCCAGGCGTTCCTGAGCTTCAGAGACGATTTTCGGCGCATCGACCCGCTCTTCGGCTCGGCGTTTTTCACGCTCGCCGAGGCGTTCGTTTGCCATCCAGTTGAGCGCGTCGGTCGCGAACCGTTTCAACTCCGAAAAAGCCTCGTTCTCAATGAAGCCAGTGCGATCCGTTTTTTGAGCGAGCTGCTCGGCGGGATCAGGGACCAGGATACGGCCAATCGAAGTGTTTGTTGACGGCCTGAGCTCAGGACTCCTGACCCGGGCAAGATTCATGTCAAGCCAGTCATGGCCCGGATCACCGTACGGGTGCGCGCGCAACCGGCGGTGATAGAGGTGCACCCCGCCCACTGCGAGGTCTTATATGGCGGCGCGCTCTTGCGGGGGGCCTTGCTCAGATCCTCATGGGTGGCTGTCCATCGCACGTGCCTAGTGCGATCGAAGACCTGCGCGCTGGCGCGCCCCTTCTCGTCAACTTCCGCCTGGAGATGGTATTCCGCCTCGTCGAAGTACGCATCTTGAACGCGCTTTGCGATCTTGTCGAAAGCAGGTGCAATGAGCCGTGGGTGAAACCCTGTCGAGTCGTCGAATGGGTTGGCCAAGAGCAAGAGGGAACGCGCGAGACGCTGCATCTCGCGCTGACCCAGGCGGACACCAAGGTTCGCTACCTCGATGGTCGTGCCCGGCGCCTCATTCGCGGCCCTCTCAACTATCTCCAGTCCCACGTTCTCCACGACGTCTGCGGCGTCATAGCGGGCCCAATCGAGCACCAGGGAGTACTCTCGGCCCGGTTGGATCTTCGGACGGGTTCGGAGGGTTGCTACCGAGCCCATCCGCAACGCTGCGAGGCGCCCTAGTCCTTTATCGCCAACCGGTAGACGCCCAAGGCCGGTTGGCTTTCGAGCCGCCTTTCCGGATCGCCCGAGAACAAGCCAACCGTTACGAATGTCCGGCTCCGTCATGCCAACGCCGGTATCGGTCACGCGGAGCGTACCACCTAATCGTTCGGCTCCAATGAGTTCGACGCAACAATCAATCGCGTCCGCGTCGTAGGCGTTACGGACCAATTCGATAATTCCCTGGTCAACATGGGGAATGAGTTCCTCTCCAAGTCGACGCAGGATCTCGGGCGAGAAGCGGAGTGATTCATTGCTCACTGGGGGGACTCCACCAAGGCAATTCGCGCAGGGCGCCCACCGTGAGGTGGCGGCACCGAATCCGCTCGTTGAGCCAGTCGCTTGTGCGTTGATCCCGGAGCACAGTTAGCAACTGGTGGCAACGTTCCAAATCGCTGTCTCTGGGCACGAGGACTAAAAGATGGTTCTCGACTGCCACAGGCCTCTTCCCGTTGACGATCGTGCCGACAGCCCGCCGTTGGTCGCGGGGGGCCGATGTCCGGCGAACGGTGACGAAGGGAGGCACAAATGTACGACCGACAAAACGGCGCTTTCCACTCTCGTCGCTTTCGAATTCCTCCCAAGCTGGCAGCCTGCTGGCGTACACGTAAGGATGCCACGTGCCGCGCCCCTTGTGCCGATGCGGAACGACTGGGCCAACATGTACATCGAAGTGCTCGCTCACGCGCCCCGTTGCGGCAGCTTCGGCCGGGCGCCACCACGCCACGTTCACAGTGGGGTTGCCGCTACCGACGATCAGGTGCAGGACAAAAACATCCACATCCGCCCAAGCATCGAAGGCGCCATACACTTGCACGCTGTCGACGCCTGCGCGGGCCTCCACCATCGCGCGCCATCTCGCATACAGGCTGCCAGTCCGGAGAACGTCCGGAAGGATTGCGACAATTCTTGCTCCAGGTGTCGCAGCTTCGAGGCATGCATCAAGGAACACAGCAGCCTGTGATACCTGTCCGCTTCCCCAGGCGCAGCCCTTCGGGGCGGGAACTCTGGGATACGGTGGATTAAGGAGGATATGTGAAGCTCTGCTTGCTAAAACCGTTGCGCCAATCCCATCGCCGACCGCCAGACCTGGAAACGTGTCAGGGCAGTTCAGCGCCGGCTCGTGGGCTGAAGAACCGTTCGTGGTGCTGGCTAGGAGGACGAGACGCGCCTTCGCTGCTCGGACAAACTCTGGAAAGATGTCGAAGCCGTGTATCTGGCGGCCCCATTTGGTGATGGTCACACCCAGATCAACGTCGACGGGAAGATGGCGCGCGGCCGCAACCAGTAGGTCGCCGACGCCACACGTGGGATCGAGCAGAATCGACTGTGGCCCAATGGTATGCGCAATCTGGTCCATGGCCCGCGACGCGAGCGTCGAGCCAGTGAAGAAAGCCCCGCTGGCCTTCCGTGTGGCCAAAGGAATCAAGTCACGCAGCCTTGATCCTGGATGGCCATCGAGCAGGGCGGCGAAGTCTTTCTCCTCGATGGGCGGCTTTCGACCGTTGAGGACTGTCCCGGCGAGCATCTCTAAGGATCGTACGTATGGCTCGTAGGCCGCCATTAGTTGTCGGGAAATGACCAATCAAGACCTCCTGGCGGAGCGATCAATCAGGTTCATATGAAGCGGTGCTCGCTGAGATTGTAGAGCGTGGGCGAGCGGACGAGAACGCGGTTACCGGGCGAGCGTAAATGCCGAGGGCGTCGTGTTCATTTGTAGCCGCGATGCCGGAAATCGGAGGACCAATGCCCCCGGCGTTCTTGTCGGGGGTTTCGGCGCAACCGCGTGGTCCGGCTCGCCATCCGCCATGAAGCCCGAACTTAAACGTCGTCCCGCTACTGCTCTACTTCACGTCCCACAAATGCGCGTTCCACGCCTGGGTCGTGCGCTCGGCGAAGCCGGTGATGTTCTGCATCCGCTCGGAATGAACCGTGGCGTCGAGGTCGAAGAAGAGGCCGACCAGCACGGCCTGATCGGTCACGTGGTGGACGATCTGCCCAAGCAGCGCATTCCGATCTCTCTCTGAGATGGACCCGTCGTGCCGCTCGATCAACGCGTCGAGCTCCGCGCTCATGTATCTGCCCCGGTTTCCGCCGCGGAATCGGTTCTCCGGCAGCGGGGCTTCCGTGCTGCCGAGCACGCTGTACAGACTGAACCGATAGTTGCCTCGTCGGGCCAGGTCGAAGGCCGGAAAGGTCGACCGAAACTCCGCGTTGTCCTGCAGCGCGGTGGGTATCACGAAAACCTCGGCGTCCACGCCCACCTGCCGCCAGTTGTCGACAAGCGCGAGCGCCGACTTCTCTGTGGGATCGCCTCGGCCGCCCTGCACGTCCACCCGCAGCTGGATCGTTTGCCCGGCCGGATTACGGAACATGCCATCGCCGCCGCGGGTGTATCCCAGGCCTTCAACCAGCTCCCCTGCTCGTCGCTGGTCGTAGTCGTAGCGAACGATGCTGCTCTCGACGGACCGATAGACTGCCTCGACGGGGTTCACGAATGAATGCGCGATGTCGGTCTGGCCGAACATGAGGTTGTCCACCATGGCCTGTCGGTCTGCTGCGTGCAGCAGCGCTCGTCGAAACTGCAGGTTGAGTACGATCGGCGGGTCGGTATTCAGGAACTGCGGGAAGGCGTTGATCGCGCCCCGAGGCGCGAGATACATGCCGGCGCCCGGCATGCGGCCCAGGATCTGGCGGCCGTTCTCCAGCGAGAACGACGCACCGAGCGTGACGTCGACAGTCCCGGCGAGGAGGTTCGCGATGACAGTATTCGAGTCCGGTATGAATTTCACTTCGAGCTGATCGATTTTCGGGTGCCCCAGCGCGTAGGCGTCGTTGGCCTCCAACAGCACGTGGCTGCTGACTACGAACTCACGAAGTCGGTAGGGGCCGCTGCCGACGAACTCTGTCGACCAGAACGCTAGGTCGAGGAAGCGCGCCT
>JAERMM010000298.1:4785-5978 GCA_016844585.1 Chloroflexota bacterium
CGGCTTCTCCAGCAGATGCGTAGGAAGCGGCAGTGGCGAAGTCGCCGTCGAATAACCATATGCCAGGTCCGCGTAAATGTAAGGACGCGTCCAGGTCATCCGCACGGTCGCGAAGTCGACTGCCTCAACTGACTCGAGGGGCGCAAATGCATTGAAGCCGAAAACGGCAAGCTCGCGGTCTTTCCGGAGTTGGTCGGCGAAGGCGACGTCCGCGGCGCTGATCGGCGTTCCGTCGTGCCAGCGTGCGTTTGAGCGGATCTTGAATGTGAGCTGCATGCGGCCGTCCGGCAGGAGCACCCATTGGCCGTTGTCGACGGTCGGTACCGCTTCTGCGAGCACGGGGTGGGTTTGTCCGACGTTGTCGATCTGTGTGAGACCCGAGCTGACGAGTTGGATGACCGCGTCCTGGCCGCGAGCGGAGCCGGCGGTTCCCCAGGTGATAGGGCCGTTGAGGTTGACAGGCGCGCTGAAAATGACAGCGCTCGCCCGTTTTGGGGTCGTGGTGGATCGCTGACCCTCATCCGACTGCGTCTGCGCGGGCGTACGCGTTGGCGCCGCGCACGCGATGGAGAGAAGAATTAGAAGGGCGAAGGCGCCGGTACAAGGCACGTGGTTCATGGAGGTTCCTCCCCACCCCGGTGGGTCGAGTGTACCACCCGCGCACCGGCAGCCCGCGGTGCGACCGAGGCCGTGCCTCTCGACTAACATGGCGGTGAGGGCGGGTCACGCCAGTCGGGCGCCCGCCCTCATGTTTCGTGTAGCGACGACCGGCGAACCCAACCTGCAGATGACTCTGGTCGGGTCAGAAACCCGCGAGAGAAGTCGTATTGGGATTGGGGCCGTAGGCGTTGTCGCCTGGTTCGCTGTCCTGGATCATGAAGTACAGAACTATGAGACCGCCGATCACCGGAATCAGGCTGAGAAGCAGCATCCATCCGCTCCGACCAGTGTCGTGCAATCGGCGAATCGACACACCAAGGCTAGGAAGGAACACGGCCAGAGAGTAGAGAACGGGAATGAATTGCAGGTTGTTCGAGATGAAACTCGCGCCTAGGTTGAGGACCAGTGAGATGATGATATTGAAGAGGAAAAACATCCAGTACTCTCTGCGCCCTGCCCGACCAGTAAAGACCGCATACTTCTTCAGGACATCCAGATACGGGTCCATTTGGCTCATACCTCCCCTTCGCCTT
>JAERMM010000077.1 GCA_016844585.1 Chloroflexota bacterium
CACACGGTCTTTCTGTTGGCCGAGGGTCGCCTGGTGAATCTCGCCGCCGCGGACGGGCACCCGGCAGCCGTCATGGACATGAGCTTTGCGAACCAGGCTCTATGCGCCGCCTACATGGCGACGCACGCCAAGGAACTCGAGCGCAAGGTCTATAACGTTCCGGTCGAGATCGACCAGGAGATCGCCCTCCTGAAGCTGCGCAGCCTCGGCATGGAGATAGACAATCTGACGGCAGAGCAGACGCAGTACCTCGAATCATGGGAGATGGGCACATGAGCAACACTTTCATGTCGTCGCCCAGCCTGCTGTTCACGTCGGAATCGGTAACCGAAGGCCACCCCGACAAGCTGTGTGACCAGGTTTCGGACGCAATTCTGGATGCAATTCTCACACAGGACCCCTTCGGTCGAGTGGCGGCGGAGGCTGCGACCACGACGGGGGTCATGGCCGTCATGGGCGAGATTACCACGACGGCACAGATCGATTTCCAGGAAGTGATTCGCAACGCAATCCTTGACGCTGGCTATACGAGCGCCGAGTATGGGTTCGACGGACACACCTGCGGCGTTATCGTCTCCATCAAGAAACAGTCGCCGGACATCGCCATGGGGGTGAACGCTGCGCTCGAAACCAAGGTCGGCCGCGAGTCCGACGAAGGCGACGAACTGGGCGCCGGCGACCAGGGCATGATGATCGGGTTCGCCTGCAACGAGACCCCCGAGCTGATGCCGATGCCGATCGCCCTGGCTCACCGCCTGACACACCGCCTGGCCGAGGTGCGCAAGAGTGGCCTGCTGCCCTGGGTTCGATCCGATGGCAAGTCGCAGGTGACGATTGAATACAGATACGGAAAGCCCGTTCGCGTCGACACGATCGTCATCTCCACGCAGCATGCCCCCACGGTCGACCACGACCAGATCGAAGCGGACGTCATCGAGCACGTCATCAAGTCGGTCGTCCCTTCGGAGATGCTGGTCAACACACGGTTTCTGGTGAATCCAACGGGACGCTTTGTCGTGGGTGGCCCCATGGGTGACGCTGGACTCACCGGTAGGAAGATCATCGTCGACACCTACGGCGGCATGGCGCGCCATGGCGGCGGGGCCTTCTCCGGCAAAGACCCGACGAAAGTTGATCGCTCGGCGGCCTATGCCGCGCGGTACGTGGCGAAGAACTTCGTCGCGGCTGGGCTTGCCGATCGCATGGAGATTCAGATTGCGTACGCCATCGGGGTGGCCAAGCCGGTTTCCATCATGTGTGAGACGTTCGGCACCAACCACGTCGAGGAGGATGTGATCAACCGGCTCATCGTCGAGTGTTTCGATCTGCGCCCTGCGAGGATTCTTGAGGACCTACGGCTGCGACGCCCCATTTACAAGAACACGGCCGCCTACGGCCATTTCGGCCGAACCGATATCGACGCGCCCTGGGAAGTCACCGACAAGGCCGACCGCCTGCGCTCGTTGGCGGGGCTCGGCGCGGCGGTGGCGGCCAGCTAGCGCCCGACCTTGCGCTCATTGATCACAGGGGTGGGTGGGTTTGCCGGGCAGCATCTGGCTGCCCGTTTGGTCAAGCGAGGCGACGATGTCATTGGCGTCGCGCGAGGTTCGGTGGACTGGCGGCTGACCGAACTCGCCTCATCGCCTCGACTGTCCATTCGCTCCGGCGACCTGACCTCGAGCGAAGATTGTCGCCGGATCGTCGATCTTTCGGAACCCGATCGCATTTACCTCCTTGCTGCCATGTCGTCGGTCTCGGAATCGTTCGCAGATCCGTTGGGAGCCA
Organism: Chloroflexota bacterium; assembly: GCA_016844585.1. GTDB lineage: Bacteria > Chloroflexota > UBA6077 > UBA6077 > SHYK01 > JAERMM01. The sequence goes on from JAERMM010000077.1 coordinate 1,786, forward strand.
TAAACAACAATGTTGCGTGCGTCGTCAACGTGTTGGAGGCGGCCCGCCATCTGGAGTCGAAGCCGCGCTCGCTAGTTGTCGCCTCATGTGAGGTCTATGGCCGCGGCGGCGATGATCGCCTCCCTTTTGACGAGGAGGCGCCACTCCGTCCTGAGAGCCCATATGCTGTCAGCAAGGTCGCGATAGACCTGCTGGGCTACGAGTACCACCTTACGTATGGCGCCCATACGGTGCGAGTACGGCCGTTCAACCACATCGGACCCGGGCAGAGCGACCGATTCGTCTCGGCCCGCTTCGCTCGCCAGATCGCCGAATGCGAGGCGGGGCTTCGCCCACCGATCATAACGGTAGGAAATCTCGACGCGGAGCGCGACTTCACCGACGTTCGGGACATCGTCGCGGCCTACGTCGACGCGCTGGAGTCTGGGAAGGCGGGGGCCGCCTATAATGTCGGCTGCGGTGAGACGGTTTCCATCCGCAGTCTGCTCGACCGCCTCGTGGCGCGGAGCCGCGTTCCCGTCGAGGTGCGGGAAGACCCGGAGCTGTTGCGGCCGACGGACGCGCCATTCCAGGCATGCGACGCCACCCGGCTGCGCGAACAAACTGGCTGGCGGCCCCGAATTCCGCTTGACCAAACTTTGGATGACATTCTGGGCTACTGGCGCGCTCAGGTGGCCGAACGCTAGGCGCCCAGCGCTAGGATCCGATAGATCGGGTGAGATCCAGGCAGCGCGCTACGCGGCGATGTAGCGCCTAACGGGTTTCATGGAGGACTGATCGCGTGCGAGTACTGGTAACCGGGCTGACCGGAATGGTGGGAAGCCACCTGGCCGAGTATCTCCTCGAGCGCGGGGACGTCGAGATCTACGGCACCATGCGTTGGCGAAGCCGCCTGGATAACCTCGATGAAATCGCAGCCTCCGGCCGACTCAATACCATGGAAGGACTCAGCATCGAGGACGCGGGCTCCCTTGCGCGGCACGCACGGGCCGACGCGGTAAATGTGCTCGAGTGCGATCTATGTGATGCTACTTCGGCTCGCCAGGTTGTCGCCGCCGTTCGTCCAGACTGGGTGTTCCATCTCGCGGCCCAAAGCTTTGTGCCAACCTCCTGGCACGCGCCCGCCCACACGATCCAGACCAACGTTATCGGCCAGCTCAACCTGTTTGAAGCGATCCGCCAGGCTGGCATTAGCCCGCGCGTTCACGTGGCGGGTAGCAGCGAGCAGTACGGCCTGGTTCCTGAGGACGAGGCGCCGATACGCGAATCGAACCCATTTCGCCCCTTGAGTCCGTACGCGGTAAGCAAAATCGGTCAGGAGATGATGGCCTACCAGTACTTCCAGAGCTACGGACTGCATACCGTCGTGACGCGCGCCTTCAATCACACGGGACCACGCCGCGGCCAAGTCCTGGTCACCTCGTCATTCGCTAAGCAAGTCGCGGAGATCGAAGCGGGCCTTCGTGAGCCCGTGGTCGAGGTCGGAGACCTGAGCAGCAAGCGGGACTGGACGGATGTGCGCGACGTCGTGCGCGCCTACTGGCTGGCCCTCGAGCACTGTCCCGCCGGCGAGGTCTACAACGTTTCGTCTGACCGCGCGATCGCCGTAGGCGAAATGCTCGATATTTTGCTCGGCCTCAGCACCAGGAAGATCGAGAAACGCGTCGACCCGAATCGTCTGCGGCCATCGGACGTTCGCCTGTTGTGGGGGGACTCGACAAAGTTTCGAAAGGTAACCAACTGGTCCCCCCACATTCCCTTTGCGCAAACGATGGAGGACCTATTGAACTACTGGCGGCGGCGTGTCACACCCTCAGCCACGCCTGTGAGGTCGTAGATGGCGACAGCGCCCGTGAAGATCGAATTCGGAACCGACGGCTGGCGTGCCATCATCGCGGAAGAGTTCACATTTGACAACGTCCGCGTCTGTGCCCAGGCTGTAGCGGGGTACTTGCAGGAGCACGGGCTTGCAAGTCGCGGGCTCGTGGTCGGCTACGACACCCGTTTCGCCTCCGAGCGCTTTGCGCAGGCGGTAGCCGAGGTTGTGGCCGCCAATGGGATCAAGGTTGCCCTCTGCGCCGCGCCAGCGCCGACCCCGGTCGTCTCCTACTCGGTCCTCGATCGGGGGGCCGGCGGCGCCGTCATCATCACCGCCAGCCACAATCCCCGAGAGTGGAACGGATTCAAATACAAGCCTGAATACGCGGGGTCGGCTTCGCCTGAGGTGGTCGAGCAGCTTGAATCTGGAATCCGCGACATCCAGGCAGGCAAAGCGTCCGTGATGCGGATTCCCCTCGCGGCTGCCCAGCAGAGTGGCATGGTGGAGACCTTCGATCCTGCGCCGCCGTATCTCCAGCAGATCGAGCGTTTACTGGACGTCAAACGGCTTCGTGACGCGGGTCTAACCGTCATCGTGGACTCCATGCACGGGGCCGGGATCGGCTATTTTCGACGGATTCTCGAGGGTGGCACGACGCGCGTCATCGAGATTCGCGACGATCTCAACCCGCTCTTTCCCGGAATGCACAACCCTGAGCCGATCGGAAGGAACCTCGACGCGCTCGTCGATCGAATCAAGGTCGAGCACGCTGATGTTGGTCTCGCAACCGATGGCGACGCAGACCGGATCGGAATCGTGGACGAGCGGGGAGTCTTCGTTAACCAGTTGCAGACGTATGGACTCCTCCTCTTATATCTGCTTGACGTTCGCGGACAGCGCGGACCAGCAGTCCGGTCCGTGACGTCCACGACGATGGCCGACCGTCTCGGCGAGGCTTACGGCATTCCAGTCATTGAGACAGCTGTTGGCTTCAAGTACGTGGGGCCCGTGATGATGGAGAGAAACGCCATCATGGGCGGCGAGGAAAGCGGCGGATTTGGTTTTGCAGGCCACATCCCGGAGAGGGATGCGATGGTCGCTGGGCTGTATGCCATCGACCTCATGGTCCATCTTGGCCGGCCGTTTTCCGGCGTGCTGGAATACCTGACGGAGAAGGCCGGCCCGTCATTCTATGACCGCGTCGACGTAACGTTCGACCCCGCCGAGCGCGCCGCCATTCTCCAGCGCGTTGCAGACGCGCATCCCGCGTCTATCGACGGATCCGCGGTGCGCAGCGTGAACGAGATCGACGGCAAGAAGTTCGTTCTGCAGGATGGAAGCTCGCTGCTGATTCGTTTCTCCGGGACCGAGCCGCTGTTACGGATCTACACCGAGACCATTAGCGCGGATCGCGTGCCTCGGATTCTTGCCGTCGGACGTCAGATCGCGGGCGTTTCGTGATCGACCTCGACCAGCGAGGACAATTCGAGGACGTTGACCGGGCAGGGATGCTCGGGCGCATCGAGGGTCTTCCTGATCAGATGCGTGACGCGTGGTCCGTGGTCCAGCGCTCAACCCTTCCCCGGAGCCATGCAGACGCGGCCAACGTCACCGTGTGTGGCATGGGCGGATCGGCGATCGGTGGCGACCTTACGCGGTCAATCGCAGAGTCTGAGTGCAGGGTACCCATCACGGTCGTCCGTGGGTACAACCTACCACGGTTCGTCGGGCCGGATTCGCTGGTGATACTCACCAGCTTCTCTGGCGCGACCGAGGAAACGCTGTCGACGTGCGATCAGGCGCTCGCGGTCGGCGCCCGAGTTGTGGCAATCACGACGGGTGGCAGGCTCGCAGAACGGGCCGGGTCGTTGGGTATTCCGTCCGTTCGATTTGCATATGGCGGGCAACCGCGGGAGGCGATTGGCTACTCCACCCTATTGATTCTTGGCGTTGTGACCCAACTGGGTTATCTCGCCGACCAGACCACCGCCGTTGAGTCGACGGCCTTGCTTCTCGAAGAGATGCGGTCCAGGCTCGGTCCGCACATCAATACAGCCGAGAATCCAGCGAAGCGACTCGCCCAGCGCCTCTTCGGCAAAATCGGGCTGATCTACGGGGGGGGCCTTATGGCTGAGGTCGCGCGTCGCTGGAAGAGCCAGCTCAACGAGAACGCCAAGAACTGGGCGTTTTACGAGCAGCTGCCGGAATTGAATCACAACGCCGTGGAAGGCTACCAGTTCCCGGCCGACACCTCGGGACGCATCTCACTGGTCATGTTATCCAGCAATCTCAATCACCCGCGCATCAATCTGCGGGAACAAATAACCCAAGAGGTGGTGGGCCGCTGGGGGATTCCGTCCGAGCGTGTTGAGGCCAGCGGAACCACGCCGCTTGCCCACATCATGTCGGCGACCTATTTTGGCGATTTCGTAAGCTATTATCTTGCTCTCGTCAACGACGTAGACCCCACGGAGATCGAGACGCTCAATTTCTTGAAGGCTCGCCTGGCGAGTCTTTAGGCGAGGGAACCATCGTGGCAGAATCGCGGCTGCTCACTTGCAGCCGGTGCGGGCGGACCGCCTCCGGTCTAACAAAGCCACCACTGGCAGGGGATATCGGCAAGCTTGTGTTCGAGCATGTGTGCGAGACCTGCTGGGGTGAGTGGTTCGAGCAATCGATCAACGTCATCAACCACCAGGGCCTCAATCCCGCCCTACCCGAGGATCGGAAACAACTTTACGATGTCATGAAGGAGTTCTTCGATATATGAGCGAGGACGTTGTGACCCAGGATGAGGGCGGAACGGCTTCACTCGCCGCTCCCGCCATCGGGCCAGGTCGGCCGGACGCGTCGGCTGAACTGCAAGGGGCAGAGTCGCCCGCGCGCGGCCAGTACTGGCTACGCGTACACGGCTACCCGGCGGATCTGGACACCGAAATCGTCTACTACTGCGATTTCTTTGACCTGCGCGAGGGCCGACTCCCGAGCGACCCCCAGGCAAACCTCAAAATGGGCGACGTGCTGGTCTACTATGCGGATGGGCCGGGAAGCATCTACGGGGTTGCAAGCATCACAGGTGAAGTAGGCAGTCCGGCTCCGGACGTGCGTCGGAGTAAAAAGTGGATGGTACCGATCAAGCGCGAGGCGATCATCCGCTCGATCAACAAGGCGCCCCACGCAGTGCCCCTTGTCCTCCCTAGCGGCTACCAGTTTCTTCCGCTCGTTCGCGACTACACGTACATCCGACTCCCGCGTGAGGACGGGGAGTACCTGGTGGAACAGGTACGCTCGCGGGCGAGCACGAGAGAGTGACGGTCAGATGAGGCCCGCGCTCCGGAGTCTCCGACGTGCGGAGCGTCTCTACGCCTGGCTTGCCGTCTTGCTGTGCCTTGCGATGCTGGCAGGCCGATCGGTCGGAGCAGCGGACGATGGATTGCAAGGCTCCTTCTCTGCGACGTTGGTGTCCCCGTCATCTTCGGGCATTGTCGCCCTGGCGGCGGACGCATTGCCAGTCTCGGCAGCGACGGGTGATCCGGGCGCAGCGAAGAAGACGGCCGACACCGATCTTCTACCGGCTGCTTTGCCCTCCTGGATTCAGCCGGCGCCCGAGCGAACTGCTGCTGAGGACATCCCGGGTCCGACTAAGGTCCGCGACATTTCACCTGGCCTGGTGAGTGCCGACTACGCCATCGTCATCGACGGCGCCTCGGGAAAGGTCCTCTGGGCTCGCGACGCGAACACTCCCGTGCCCCCAGCCAGCATCACGAAGATCGTGACCGCGCTCGTCGTGCTAGACCACGCCCGCATCACCGATCTCGTCACTGTGGGCGTGGATAGTCAAGTCATGATTGAGGACAGCGTGATGGGACTGTCCCCTGGAGAGGTGCTCACTGTTGAGGACCTGCTCTACGGGATGATGCTCCCATCGGGAAACGACGCCGCGCTCGCGCTCGCCGACTACGTCGGAGGGACGCGCGAAGCGTTTGCGCGGTTGATGAACGAAAAAGCGCACTCGCTTGGATTGACGGGGTCTAGCTTTGTAAACCCCCACGGTCGAGACGCCTTTGGCCACTTGACGACCGCTTACGACATGGCAATGCTGGCTCGGGAGGGCATGCGTAGTCCGATCTTCCAGCGGCTGGCTTCGGCCCGATCCTATGAGACGCCGCGCGGTAGGGGATACCAGATGGGTAATCTCAACCAACTGCTGTGGCGGTATCCCGGCGCGGATGGCGTAAAAATCGGGTATGACGACGCGGCTGGCAAGACCATAGTGGGCTCAGCGGTGCGGGACGGTCATCGCGTGTACGTTGCCATGATGCGCAGCGCCGACATCTTCTCTGACAGCCGAGCGTTACTCGACTGGACGTTCGCCTCGTACGACTGGTCGTAGCACAGCCGTCGCTACGGGGCTTCTCCACTGGATCCGCGGCCACCGTCGGGCCGGTTTGGGGCGCGTTCGGCGGTCTAACCGCGGCTACGGGCCGCCGCGACTATCAAGTCAGCCGCGACCTCCCTCTCAAAGCTCCCGCTGTTAATAAGCAAGTGGTAGTGCTCGGCGGCCCGCCAATCAGCGTGGTAGAAGTGCCGAGCGTAGCGCCCACGGGCTGCGTCGTAGTCGCGAACCAACCGCTCGGCATCGCTCCTGCCGGTTTCCTGCTCGGCCATAACGGCCTGGACCCGCTGGTCGAAGGCCTTGTAGACGTGGACGTGGAGCGCTCGAGGATGGTTGCGCAGCACGAACTGGCTGCCACGGCCAGCGATGACCACATCTTCCTGTCGCGCGGCCTCTTGAATGACCTGCTCGATAACCTGCACGTACGCCCGATTCGATAGATCTGGGACGTCGCCAGGCTGGTCGAGCAGATCGGGCGGAGCCGACGCGTCTGGATAGCTGAGGCGGAGCGCACCTACGAGACGCGCAACGACACTCTCTCCGCGCTCGTCATGCTCGCTCACCACCTCTTCGGGAAGACCGAGGCGCACCGCGACCTCGTGGATCAACTCACGGTCGAGCAAGACCGCGCCAAGCCGCTGGGCGACGAGCTCGGCGATTGGGCCACCGCCACTTGCGTACTGGCGTGAAACCGTTACGATGGGCATTCTAGCCTTCCATCAACCACGATCGGGCACGATCGGCCAAGCGGCAGCGCTTCATCTCGCTAAGCGCTGACAGCGGCCGCTGGAGCAACGGCCGTGCACCAATGGCGATAGGTCGAGTTCCTGCCCCTGATGATCGCGTTGTACAGGCCCGCCAGCTTTGACGTAATCGGGCCTGTGACTCCATCAGCGATCAATCGGTTGTCGATCTCAACCACGGGTGTCAGGTGAGCGGCCGTCCCTGTCATGAAGCACTCCTCAGCCGTGTAGAGCTCCGACCGCGGAATGGCGCGTTCGATTGTCTCGATGCCAAGCTCGGTGCGGGCCAACTCCATGACCGTGCCGCGCGTTATGCCGATGAGGATGTCCTCGGCGGGCGGAGGTGTAACCAACTCGCCTCCAGACACGATAAAGATATTCTCCCCCGACCCTTCGGACACGTTCCCATCCTGGCTCAGGATGACCGCCTCGTCGCATCCGCGGTCCCACGCCTCGCTCTTTGCAAGCGCGCTGTTGACATACACCCCAGTAACCTTCGCTCTGCTCGGGATGGAGGAGTCGGGCACCCGCCGCCACGATGACGTACAGCAACGAATGCCCTTGTCGGCGTCCAGGTAGGCGCCAAACGGGGCCACGAAGATATTCAGGTCGTCCTCGATGTCGTGGAGGCGAACCCCAATCACCTCGCCTGACTTGTAGGCTATTGGGCGGACGTAGACGTCCTCCTGATAACCACTTCGGCGAACCAGCTCAGAGGTGATTTCGCAGAGATCTTCGACCGATTCGGCAATCTCGATACGCAACACGCGGGCACTCCGCTTGAGGCGCTCGAAGTGGTCCCGCATCCGAAAAAGGTAGGTTTGTTGATGGTCTGCATTCCAGTTGCCCCGAATACCCTCGAAGCAGCCGGTGCCGTAGTTGAACGCGTGGGTGACGATACTTACTTTGGCCTCTTCCAGAGGCACGATTCGCTTCCGGAAGTACGCATATCCACCCACGTTGCTCTCTCTCCGTTCTCGACGATTGAAGTTATCGTGACCATCCGCGCCGATTACGAATGACCTGCTGCACATCCGCGGCTACACGGGACCATAGCTCACGGTTATTCTCGAAGCTGAGAATACCACCCACCTCAGCGACGGGGAAGGCCGCGGCGTCGATCCCTGCATGCTCAGCCCATTGAGGGCTATCAGTCACGCGCATAAGGTAGTAGGCGACGTCCCGAGTCTCGCCGTCAATCTCATAGGGAGCCGTGCCAACGTCACGCATGATCTCCGCGCGGACCCCTGTTTCCTCTCGCACTTCGCGCGTGGCGGCCTGCTCCGGTGTCTCCCCCGGGTCAATCCACCCCTTCGGAAACACCCATTCGCCATTCAGAGTTCGGCGGAGCACAATCCTGTCCCGCCACACGATTATACCTCCAGCCTGGACCGCGCTCATTCTGTTACGGCTCGAGGT
>JAERMM010000078.1 GCA_016844585.1 Chloroflexota bacterium
TCTGAGCATGGCGGATCAAATCCGAGAATTCATGGCACAGAACTCCGCGAAACTGAAGCGAATGCAATAAGAGAGCTTTGGCCCGTGCGCAAGAGGTTGACCGTCGCAGGGGTCATGATCACCCTGCTTGGCGCGGTCTGGATACTGCAGGGCGTAAACGTGCTCGGTGGCAGTCCGATGACTGGAGATCCGTTCTGGGCCCAGGCAGGCGTTGTGTGTGTTCTGGTTGGGCTCATCCTTGTGTACATCGGCGAGCGATCGTCCGTCCGCATGTAAAGGCCGGTGCCAGAGCGTTGGTGGCCACGGGCTCGCGATGCAACGGATCACGGCAAACGATTCAGGATCGCGCTGTCGAGATCAGTTGACCACGAGACCGTCCATCCGGACAACCTCAAAGTCCCGTCCCTTGACCAACCTCAGGGTTGCAAGCTCATCGTCGTTCCAGCGCGGATCGGGGGCGCCGCTAATGTACCAGTCGCTCCCATTGTCCGCAAGGAACATCCCGTAGGTCTGCAGCGCGATCAGGATCGGACGCACGCTTGGCCTGAAAGGCCGTAAGTCGAAGCTGCTTCGCAGGCGGACGCGCATGCCCATCGGTGGCAAGCCCGGGTCGGTCAGACGGCTGGCGAAGTGTCGCGCGGGAGGCACGTACGCTCGACGGGTGCGCCGAGCGGTGAATCGGAGCGCATGGCGGATAGCTCCCTGCCCGACCCCCTCATCGTAGCGCACAAGACCGGGGAAGATGGGCAACCCGGCGGCGTCGGCAGAAGTCCAGCCCGCTGGGCGAAGGTCATTCGAGCCAAGATTGAAGATGGCCCCAGAGCCCGCCCGCCAGCTCGCGCCTCCTGATTCCGGGTGGGCGTCGTACAGCTCGTAGAGCTGCCAATTGTCCCGATCAATCACAAGCACGTGGCGATCGCCGGAGCTATTTGGCCCGCCTTCAATGGGCGCGTCCGGCGGAATCGGGTAGGGACCAGCATCGCTCTCGTCCGCATAGTCGAAAGCGCTGATCGGAACGACGGGCTGGTCCGAGGTGACCACCACGTAAGGGATGCCGTTCGGGGCGCCATTCCAGACCGTGCCGAAATCAGGGTGCAGCCCGGTGTCGAGGCCGATGCTCGCCAGTAGGCTCGCAGAGTCGGGGTCCATTGGGGCCTGTGAGACGTCCAGATTCCAGGGGTTGTCATCAGGGAACGGCCGACGCCCACCGAGAGACGCGTTGCCGCCGAGCTGAACCGGGTTCTGTTGCAAGCTCCGGGCACTGAGGACGGCGGGAGACCGCCACGGAACGACGGCGGCGCCAGCCAGACCCACGACTCCAGCGAAAAAAGATCGACGGTTCACGAGGCTCCCCCTCCACGGCGGCTGAGCTCATGGAACAGCGCCGCAATATGTCCACGCTCGTCCAACTCCCGAATGAAGCGGTCATCGGTCATCGTGCGCGGATCGACCCACCCTGCGCGCTCGTCGGTCAGGGCCATAGTGTCGAGGATTTTCTGCAAACCGCTGGTAACCGGGTACGGAGCGCGAGGAAAGCCTGGCTCAGTTATATCGTAGGTTTCCTCGGCGATCTGCTGGTCGCGGAAGCCGCTGTACTCCTGCTGGACCTCCATCGCGAATTGGCGATCAGTCTTGTAGCGGTGCATGCCGCCGACATATCCGCGAATGAAGCGGCGCACCAGGTCCGGCTGCGTGTCGATTGTTCCTCTCGTGGTGACGATGCCTCCCAGCGTGAAGTTGAGCCCGTGGTCGGCAAAGTCCACCAGGAAGCGACACCCAGCGCGCCTGGCCTCGATAGCGAGCGGCGGCGTGATGACCGCGGCGTCCACACGCCCTGAGACAATGCTGTCTACACGCGCTCTGTTGCTCTCGCCGTAGACCAGCGCGATGTCATCGATGCCCTCTCTTTTCAGCACGCCAACCAGGTAGCGTGCCAAAAGGTCGCCGGTCTGCCCGGGGTCGCCTACGCTGATTCGGCCGCCAGCTAGGTCAGCGACTCTCGTGAGGCCAGGCCGGCCGCCCAGGAATTGCTGGTTGACGCCGCTGGTGAGGAACACCAGGTCGGCGCCATCCAGGCAGGCTTGCAGAAGCGCTGGCGCCGCAAAGTTGGCAAACGACACTTCGCCGCCCAACAGCGCGCTCACAACGCTTCGTGACCCTTCAATCAAGCGGATCTGTACGTCAAGACCTTCTTTTAGGAAGAGCCCCGCCCGCTGAGCAACAAAGAGGGGGCCGGCGCCCTGCCCCTCGCCGACGTAGGCAGCCGGCACTCTGACGAGTTCGGAGGCGGAGGAAGAAAGGATGGCTCGCCTCGAGAGCAACGATGATGGTAACGTAACGCTTCGCAATGGCTGGATGGCCGCGGGGAAGTTGACAGCACGATGAAGATCACCGCAGTAGACGTGTTTCCGATCCGCGGAACCGTCGAGCACCCATTCGAAGGATCCATCGCGACGAGCAACTATACCCATCGCTATAGCCTGTTGGTGCGGGTCAGAACGGACGACGGGATTGAGGGCTGGGGTGAGACCTACGGCCCGCTCAAGACGCTCGCCGTCGGCATCAAGGAGGTGCTCGAGCCGATTCTGCTCGGGAAGGATCCCCTTGTCACCGGAACCCTCTACGCGCGCATGGATCGGGCAGCGCGCGCGGTCCGACCCGGTCTGTCGCGGGCGCTCAGCGCCGTGGACATGGCCCTGTGGGACATCAAGGGCCACACATTCCAGCAATCGATTGCGCGACTCATGGGACGGGAAGGTGGCGGTCGATACCCGGCGGTCGCAACCGCGATCTTCTACGCTGGCGAAGACCACGCCGTGGCGCCCCGCCTGGCCGAGGCTGAGCGTCTGCTTCAGGATGGCTACTTCGGCATAAAGATCAAGGTTGGCGGTCTGAGCCCGGCCGAGGATGTAGACCATGTCCGAGCCATTCGGGGGGCGGTCGGCGACGACATCGTGCTCTGTGTTGACGCGAACTCTGCCTACCGCGTCCAGACAGCGGTTGGCGTCGCGAAGAAGCTGGAGGATCTGGGCGTGTACTGGTTCGAGGAACCGGTCCCCGTCGAGGACACCGAGGCCTACGCCGAGATCGCACGATCGAGCGCGATGTACCTTGCTGGAGGCCAGTCGCTGCAATCCGCCGCCGCTTTTCTGCCGCTCCTGGAGGCTCGGGCTCTCCACCTGGTGCAGGCAAATCTCGCGGCTGTTGGTGGATTCACCGAGCTACAGCGTCTCCTTGCAATCGTCGACAGCTACAATGCCCTCTACAGTCCGCCGGCCTGGGGAACAGGGCTGCTGTTGGCCGCGGCGCTCCAGGCGCGCGCCGCCAGCGCGTCTCTCCTCAAGAGCCCGTCGCCCGATCTCGACTGGGTCGAATGCGACGTGACAGATAACCCACTACGGGAGGGTGTCCTGGAGACGCCCATCAAGGTCAAGGACGGCTATCTGGAGATGCCCACCGGCCCGGGCCTCGGCGTGAAGGTAAACGAAGCAGCAGTTCGCTCCTTTGCATTCTAAGTCGTAAGTGGTACCTCATACCTCAAGGAGGTCGGTCGGTTATGAGACGGAATGCCTCGAATAGTCTTCCTTTCCTCATGATCGCGCTGTTGGCAGCCACCGCGTGCGCGGCGCCGTCGAACCCGGGGGAGCGTCAATCCCAGGACGCGCTCGCCAGCCCTCCTCGGACCAAGGCGATCACCATTGGCATTATTGGCAACATCGAGGCGATGGGCGCCATCGGCAGCGGCACGAGCGCTGGTGGTTGGGCGTCTGTCCGTGAGGTTCATTCCAGCGGCCTGGTGACCTCCGACGTGCACGTCCACCGACCGGTCGGCCAACTCGCCCAGAGCGCACCGACCCTCGACGATGGATCGATCTCGCAGCTGACAGATGGCCGTATGCGTGTGGTCTACACGATTCGGCAGGGTGTCACCTGGCAGGATGGAACGCCCTTTACCGCACGAGACCTCGTCTTCAGTTACCAGATCCTCAACGACCGCGGAATCCCAACCGCGCCCACCGACGCGGTTCGCTTCATCGAGTCCGTTGAGGCGCCCAACGACCGCAGCTTCGTCGTCAATTTCAAGAGCCCCTATTACCTGGGCGGGCTACTCGGTATCCGTGACTTCTGGCCCCATCCACTGCACCTTCTGGGTGAGGTCTACTCGCGCTACCTTGCGACTAAGGACGTCGACGAGTTCATCAACCTTCCATACTGGACCTCTCAGTATGTACACACCGGACCTTTCCGTCTGGCGTCGTTCACCCCAGGCGAAGAGCTGACGTTCGCAGCGTACGATGGCTACTTTCTCGGTAGGCCGAGGGTAGATGTCGTGCGCATGAAGCTCATCGGCAACCAGAACACGCTCTTTGCGAACCTGCTCGCAGGCACGGTGGACGTCCTGCTCGACGGACAGCTCAGCCACGAGCTTGGGTTTGACCTCAAGGATCGTTGGGACGTGTCAGGCGACGGCACCGTTTACGTGGCGCCGGGCACGACGAGGTTCCTGGCGCCCCAGTGGCGGCCGGACGTTCAGACGGAGCCAGCGGTGCTCGACCCACGAGTCCGAGCCGCGCTCTATCAAGCAATCGACCGCCAGGCGATCGCCGACTTCAAGATGCAACCCGCCTGGTCTCTTGTGACACCTAACAACTCTTACTATGAGGCTACGAAGGACGCGTTCCGCCCCTTCGCCTACAACCCGGATCGGTCGAAGTCGACGCTGCAGGATCTTGGATGGACCATCAATTCCGACGGGGCTCTTCGAAACACGTCGGATGGACGCGCCTTCAAGAACGCGATCTGGACGACCGGCGGCTCCTACGATTGGGAGATTCCGTTCTACGCGAGCTTCTGGCGCAAGATCGGTCTCGAGGTCGACGAGTGGACCGTGCCCGCGCCTCTGATCCGCAATCTCGAGTATCGTGCCCACTACCCGAACTGGGAGGCCAGCTCAGGCGGCTCGTACGACGTCTTGTTCGGTCGATTCGAGGGACCGGGCTCGTCCGCGGAGAGCGGCTGGCAGGGGGACCGGGGCGGCTACAACGATTCACGGGGCCGCGAGCTGGTGGGCCGCTTCCGTACGGGCCTCTCGGAACGAGACACGATGCAGGCGATGAAGGCAATCTCGGACTACGTGGCCGCCGACCTGCCCATCCTCATTTTCTACTTCAGCTCCGACCACGTCGGCGTCCGCAAGGGAATTCTGGCGCTGGACGACGTGGATGGCGCCGCTGCCGGCAGCTCGAACTACGGCACGTTCAGCCGCAACGCACACCTCTGGGACATCCGGTGACTATCGCGCGCTAGCCCCGTATCGAGCTAGCGTAACCCTGTCACCTTTGGCTGAATAACTGGCGCGCCGTGATTGGCGCACTCGCGCTCGAACAGCGCATAGACTTCCGGGTCTTCGTCGCGGTACTCGATCTGCCAGCCACCCTCTTTCTCGCTCACGTCGGATCCGTTCGTCGCCCGCGTGTTCTGGATGACCAGGTCGCCGAACGTGTAGGCGAGGTAGCGAGCCGGAGTTGGGCCCGTGTTGAAGTGCTGATGGTACTCGCCGCCTCGCGGTGAGAAAACGGAGCCTTCCTGCCAGTCAACCTTGACACGGTTGTTCTCTTCACCCGGCGACCAGAGCAGGGAATACCCGACCCCGTTCAGGATGATGAGCTCCGCCCCGGGCCCGTGGCGGTGGGCTTTCTTGTAGGTTCCGGTCGGAAATTCACTGACGTGTGCCCGCATCGCGTTTGAGGACATGAGGAATCGCATGTTGCAGCTGCCGTTGCCGCGTTCGTCTGGGTCGAGACGAAAGGTGCGCGTGTCCGGCACAAGGTTCGTCTGCCACCAGCGCTCGCCCACCTCGCGGCCCGGGTTGGTGAAAAAGTCTTCCGAGCCATCGTAGCGCTCAGTGAAATCCGAGGGGCAGTCGAAGAGGAAGCGCGGGCTCCGAAACATGTTCATTACCAGCGGCGCGGTGGTTGCCTGGAAGAGACGGACGGGGCGCTGGCCATCCAGGTTGAAATGCTGGTAGTAGCAATTCAGTGGGGGCGAGAACAGGCTCCCCGTCTGCCACTCGACTGTTTGCTTCTTCGATCTGCCCGCCTGCCAGATAGAGGTCGCTCCGCGCCCCTCGACGATGAAGACCGTCGCCTCGCAGAGGTGTCGCATCGGCTCGGTCTGCCCTCCCGGCGCGATCTCGATCAGCCAGCCGTCATCCTGCTCCTGATCGGCCAGATTGATGACCGCCCCCTTCTGTCCGAAGCGCGACCAATGTGCGACCGCGGCGACGTGCAGGTCCGGCACGTGGGAACCGGAATGCAGCGGCACGTTCTCTTGCTGAACCCATTTCTGGTATGTGGTCTCCCCCAGGGGCCTCAGCCTCGGCCGCTCAACCTCTTCTGCCACCATACGATCCTCCCGTCAGGCCCCGATGGTCTTGCCACGGGTGGCCTTCAGCCACGTCCGTCTGGTTCGCGGCGGCGCGAGTGTAGCACGCAGCGAGTCATCGGGCAATTGCTTGCAACAGGCTTGCAATGGTCCGGCGCCGTCGCGGTTTTGCGGCTATCGGCGTTAGACTGAGACACGAGCTGACCGGCTCCGCGTTTCAGCTCGGGCTGGTGAAGGAGGTGCAGGCGATTCCATTCCTCCTGCTGTCTCCCATCGCGGGGACGGCCGCCGATCGCTACGACCGCAAGATGCAATTGGCGAATCGACTCACCACGAAGCGACCGCTTGGAGTATCGTTGCGGAGTCGAGCGCGGCACGCGCGCGTGGAGGAGACATGGCCGACCGCCGATCAGCTTTGCGTGACACTTTGAAGGTCGCAAACGACGCCCTCCTGGCCACACTCAACACGCTGGATAGCCCTGAGTGGAACAGTCCAAGCCCCAACGACGGCTGGTCAGCGAAGGACACGCTGGCCCATATCACCAGCATCGAAGAGCGCGAGCGCATGCAGATTCGCGCGATTCTCGGAGAGGGCGAGTTTCCGACGGACGACGTGAACATCTACAACGAGCGAATGATCGCGGAGCGGCGCGGCTGGACCGTTGAGCAGCTATTGGCCGAGCTGGCCAAGAGCCGCGAGGCCACGCTCGCCATTCTCGACGGCATCGGCGAGGAAGACCTCGATCACTACTTCGATCATCCGAGACGCGGTCGCCTCACCGTCGCGGGCATCTACGAGCACATCGCCGAGCACACAGGCAGGCACGCGGCCGACATCGCCGCTGTGCGACCTACAAGCTAACGGCAAGCCCTGCCACTACGCCTGTTTGTAACCGCCGACCAACGCGTTGGCCAGTCGCTTCCAGAAACAGTCGACGGGTGAGAATCCCGCCCCGCTCAAGTAGCTCAGCTGGTCCTCAACCGTCTCCCAGTAATGCCCGGGCGTGGGCGGGCGTGGCGTGCGGGCGGAGCCGACTGGCTCACCGCGCATGAAGGAGCCGGCCCGACGGTAGTGGACCTTGAGGAGATCCTCGCGCGGCGGAGCCATGTCGAGGTTGAAGAACCCTCCGCCGGGCGCCAGCGCGTTGAAGATGGCGCGAAACAGGCTGCGCTTCTGATCGGTTGGAAGGTGGTGAATTGCTCGCGCCGACACAACGACATCGAAGGGGCCCACCAGATCGGTCGGAAGCGTTCCGTCAACGAAATCGCCAAGATGGTAGCGGAAGCGGTTCCCGTAGCGCGCCATACGCTCGCCGGCGACTTTCATCATGACATCGGAAACGTCGAGACCAACAGCCATCGCGTTCGGGTAGGCGTCCAGAAGGACGGCCGCCACTGAACCCTGCCCTGAGCCAATATCGAGGATGCGAACCGGGGCGGACTTCTCGTAGGGGACCATCGCGGCCATGATCTCAAGGCCCTCAGCGCGCTGGTCGGCTTCACGGTCGCTACGCTCGACGTAGTCGCGCACCAGATCCGGGCTCGTCCAATCATGGCCGTAGCGCTCGATGTACTGGGACGTCGTCAGCGTTCCTGTGTCGTGCAACGGTCCTACCTCCCCGCCTTCGGTGGGTTCACGAAACTGCCTCAGTCGGTGGCTCGGTGGTTTGGACGGTCGTTTGATGGCCATTGACGACCGGCCAGCGCTCACCTGACATTCCATCCATGAAGATCGTCACTCGATTTCGGCCGGCCTCCTTGCTGGCGTAGAGCGCAGCGTCGGCACGCGCCACCAGCCCCATGGCGTCAGTCGCGTCCTTTGGAGTCGAGGCGATCCCGATGCTCACGGTCGTCGGAACCGTGCGGCCGTTCACTTCAAGGCCCTGCTCCTCAACAGCAGCCCGGATCCGCTCGGCGAGGAAGCGTGCGCCCATCGTATCTGTTTCGGGCATCAACATGATGAACTCGTCGCCGCCGTATCGAATCGCGGTGTCGCTTACGCGGCAGTGATGCGTGATAGTGCGCGACAGATCCATGATGTGCTGGTCGCCTCGCTGGTGGCCGTGCCTATCGTTGATCAGCTTCAAATTGTCGGAGTCGAGCATCATCACCGAGAGCGGATGGCCATAACGTTCGGCGCGCGCCAGCTCCTGGGCGGACACGGTGTCGAAGTGCTTCATGTTATACAGACCGGTTAGCCAGTCCACTCTGGAGAAATTCTCGACTTGACTCTTGGCATCCGACACCCTTTTTCGGGCTTTTTCAGCCTCGCTGGCCAGAAACGCGGCCAGATACGCGACCAGCCAGAGCGACACGATGTAGGCCCAAACAACGATGAAGGCCTTAGGCTCCAGAATGAGGCGAAGGATTGCGACACCCGACATGACGACGAACGCAATGGTCATGACGCCCGACATGAGAAACGTGTACCGCACCCCAAGAGACAGGGCGACCGCCAGCAGGACCAGGTAATAGAGAAAGAAAAACGGGCTCTGCTCCTCTCCGGTGTACTGGATCAGGAGAGTGACGAAGAGTGTGTCGATCAAGCTCTTCGCCAACAGCTTCGTGGGCCCGAGGAACCGTTCCGGAAGGAGCGAGTGCCAGAGCAGGCTGAAGATCGCCATAAAGACGCAGAGGCCATAAATGGCGACCTGATAGAAGGCCTGGGTTGGCAGGAAGTAAGAGAAGAACATCACGACCGAGATCGTGAGAATGTCGGAGATCGCGTTCAGGCGATCGTACGCCTTGTAGCGAGCGAAGTCCTCCGGGTCGATGGCAGCCGTTTTTTGCAGCATCTTGCGCATCCCTCTCGGGTCCTACGAACCCGCCGAGCCTCGATCTCGCTCGCCGTGTCCAAGTGAGGCGAGTATATCGCGAGCCGCATCCAAGTCGCTCCACGGCTCCGAATGGTCGCCAACGAGCATCCGCATCTCGTGTCCCTTGCCCGCGAGAAGGACGATGTCTCCCGCGACCGCGCGGGCCATCGCCAGCTCGATCGCCTTGCGGCGATCAAGCTCGACCACAAAGTGATCCCCGTGCACAGCGCCCGCCCCACGCGCGCCCGCCGCGACCGCGGCTGCGATCTCCTCTGGGTCTTCATGGATCGGATCGTCCGTGCTGATCACAAAGAAGTCCGCCTTGTTCGCCGCTATCTCACCCATGCGCGGACGATTCGTGGGGTCTCGCCCTCCGGCCATCCCGAACACGAGGAGGAGCCGCCCCTCGGTGAATGGGCGAAGCGCATCCAGCGTGGCGGAGAGCGCCTGTGGCGTGTGGGCAAAGTCGATCACCACCTTGAACGGAGCGCCAACCTGGACGCGCTGCATCCTGCCGGGAGGAGGCGAGGCCGTCGCAGCCGCTTCGGCCACGATGTCGAGATCAATCCCCCAACCAAGCGCCACCGCGGCGGCCGCCAGCCAGTTCGAGACGTTGTGCCGCCCCACCAGTCGAGTCTCAATTCCCATCTCGCCGACTGGCGTGATGAGACGGAAGCGACTGCCTGAGATGCCAAGCTCGATCCGCCTGGCCATCACGTCGGCCGGATTGTCGAGCGCGTAGCTGACGATCCCGGCAGGACTGGCCGAGGCCATGGTGACGCTTGCTGGATCGTCGGCATTTACCACGCCCATGCGCAGCCATTGTTTCCCGGTCGGCGTGTCGAGCATCTCGAAGAGGCGAGCCTTCGCGGCAGCGTACTCCCGCATCGAGGCGTGGAAGTTCAGATGCTCTGGGGCCAGGTTCGTGAATACCGCCGCGTCGAA
>JAERMM010000299.1 GCA_016844585.1 Chloroflexota bacterium
GTCGCTGCCGTGCAGGGCGAGTGCACGGGTGGCGGATTCCAGCTTGCGCTGTCGTGCGACATGCGGATCGCCGAGCGACGGTCCGTCTTCTGCTTCGACGAGGTCAAGCTGGGGTTTCTCCCCGGGATGGCGACCTTCCGGCTCGCGAAGTACATCGGGTTCGGCCGGGCCAAGAGCATCATCCTGACCGGCCGGAAAGTCCGTGCCGAGGAAGCGCTGAGCTGGGGTATCCTTGATCGTATCTGCGACCAGGTGTCGTTCGACGAGACCTTGACGGAAACGGTGAACGGCCTCCTGCCGTTCCATCCGGTGGCGCTGGAAATGGCCCGGCGGCTGCTGGACGAGTCGTACGCCACCAGCTACGAGAATTTCCTGGGGCACTTTCTCGCGGCGCAGCATCGTGCCATCAATTCGGAGGCGTTCGACCGGCTGGTCGTCAGGGCAGCCAAGCAGGGAAGGCGCTCGGAACCCGGTCGAATCGGGACCGCACGGAGGAGAGCACGTGGGAAGTGACCGGACCGAGGGAGGAAGGGACGTCTATATCGCGGGGATCGGATCGCACTCGCCCGGAGAACCGATTCCCTTCGAACGTATCGAGGACGTGCTGGGCCGAATCACGGGAGCGCCGCCGAAGCTGGAGAGGTGGATCGATCGTATGCGCCCCATCATGAAGGAGATGCTGGGCGTGAAGTTCTGCCACTACGCACTCGACCCCCAGACCCGGCAACCGACCGAGGACAACGTGGTCATGTCGGTCAAGGCGGCCCAGAGGGCCCTCGACATGGCCGGCCTCCAGCCCACGGACATGGACCTGCTCGTCTACGGCGGCAACATCATGGAGTACACCTGCCCGCCGACCACGACGCTGATCCAGGAAGAACTCAAGATCCCCGCGTGCGCCGAGTACTCCATCCATTCCAACTGTACGTCGATCTACAAGGCGCTGCAGCTCGCTGCCGATCAGATTCAGCTCGGGCGGTACAAGAATGCCTTGCTCATGACCTCCACGCTGGCCTCCCCTGTCTTGAGGGCCGAGCACTACAACGCGAAGGTCCTCACAAAAGCGCAGATCCTGCTCCGCTGGTTTCTCTGCGACGGGGCCGGCGCCCTGGTGCTCACGTCCGACCCGAACCTCGGGCAGAAACGGCTGCGCGTCCTCGGGACCTACATTGACTCGGTGGGGCTGGGCCTCGGGCCGGACATGTACTGCCGCGTCGGCGGGCACCGCGTGAATCCCCTCGAGGCCTACGAAAACGGCTGGCACCACTTGAGCCAGAATTTCGACCAGGTCGGCTCGCTCGCCATCAAGCTCGGCATGGAAGCCGCCGACCGCTTGATGGATCGAGTGGGGATGGACTGGCGGCGGGTCAAGTGCATGTTCATGAACGTGCCGACGAGGCACCTCCTCGATCAGGTCGTGTCCGAAATGAGAAAGGATCAGAGGAATCCGGGCCTCGAGTTCTACAGCAAGCTCGGGGACCGCGGATATCCGGGGGCCTGTGCGATCATCCATGCGCTAGACGGGTTCCTCTCCGAGACCCCTCCTGAGAAGGGCGACATCCTGGCCAGCGTGGTCGCCGAGTCGAGCAAGTGGATGTTCGGCGTGTTCGTGCTCGAGTACCTCGGGTAGAGCGTGGCGGTATGGGACTCCTGACCGGGAAAAAGGCGCTGGTGTCGGGTGTGGCGAATCCTCGGAGCATCGCCTGGGGCATCGCCCAGGTGTTCCATGAGCATGGAGCACGGGTCGCGTTCACCTGTCTCGAATCTACTCAACGGCGGGTCGCCAAACTTGCCGCCGAGCTCGATTCGGACCTGGTCTTTCCGTGTGACGTCGCCAAAGACGAAGACATAGCTCGGACCTTCGAGAAGGTGGGGGAAGCCTTCGATGGCCACCTGCACGTCTTCGTACACTCTATCGCCTACGCCAGGCTGGAGGAGATGAGCGGCGAGTTCCTGAACGTGACCAGGGAGGGCTGGCGCCTGGCCCTCGATGTCAGCGCATACTCGCTCGTCGCCATGGCGCGAGCCGCGCGGCCGCTCATGAAGGCGGCTGGAGGGGGGTCGATCATGACCCTGACCTTCGCCGGGGGTAATCGAGTAGCCCCCGGCTACAACATGATGGGGGTCGCCAAGGCGGCCCTGGAGTCCGCGGTGCGCTATCTCGCCTACGACCTCGGGCCCGATGGCATCCGCGTCAATGCTCTCTCCCCGGGGCCGATTCCCACGGTATCCGGCATGGTCACCCAAGGGTTCGAAGAATCTCTTCAGTTCACAACGACGCACTCGCCGCTCCTCCGCTCCATCACACCGCGGGACGTGGGTAACGTGGCCGTCTGGTATGCGGCCGACATCTCTAGCGCGGTGACCGGTGCGACGGTACCGATCGATGGGGGCATGGGTCTCTTGCTGGCGGGCGCGGCGGCCCATCCGCGGGCCAGGAAGCCGGTGTCGGAGCGGCCGTGAGCGCCGAAGCTTCGGGAGGAGAGCCGTGTGGGGCCATCGAGGTCGTGGCTAAGGAGCGGATTCTGACAGTCACCCTGGCCAACCCCCCCGACAATCGACTGACTTCGGGGATGGTGGAGGGACTCGCGCAAGCCTTGGACCAATTCGAGTCCGATGGTCTCGACGTGCTGGTGATCACGGGCTCCAAGAGGGTTTTCTCCAAAGGTTTCGATGTCGATGCGATGAAGTCTCGCGATACGTCAGATCTCCGGCCGCTCCTGGTTCTCTCGAACGCCATCTTCACTCGCATCGCGCGCTCCCCCAAGCTGACGCTGGCCGCCATCAGCGGAACGTGTCTGGGCGGCGGGCTCGAGCTCGCCATGGCCTGCCACCTGAGGGTGTGCGCCGAGAAGTCGCGCCTGGGTCTGCCAGAAGTGTGGCTCAATCTGATTCCGGGTTTGGGGGGGGTCTACCGATTGTCCAGGCTGGTCGGCGCGGCCAAAGCGCTGGAGCTGGTGGCCCTCGGCGACCTGCTCACCGCCGAGGAAGCCCTGCGTTTGAACATCGTCAGCCGGGTGTTTCCTCAGGCGGACTTCGCGGAACGCGTCGCCCTGTTTGTGAGTGCGTTGACCGCGGCGAACCAGAAGGTCATACGGGAAGTCCTTCGGCTGGCGGCGTGCAGTGGGAGCCGGGGAGAAGAAGAGAACATTCGTCAGACCACTGAAAGTTTCATCGAGCTATGGTCATG
Organism: Chloroflexota bacterium; assembly: GCA_016844585.1. GTDB lineage: Bacteria > Chloroflexota > UBA6077 > UBA6077 > SHYK01 > JAERMM01. Next base: position 3,191 of record JAERMM010000299.1, read on the forward strand.
CTTGCCGAAGACTTAGAGCTGATTTCGCTCCCGCTCGGGGACGAGGACGTCGAGGTGTCCCTCCTGGACCTGACGGGGTTGGTGGACACGGAATCGACCGCCGCGCGGGTTCTGACGGCCGAGGAGCGGGGAGAATACGGGCGGCTGGGGCATCCGGCGCGTCGCCGGGAATGGCTGGGCGCGAGAGTCTGCCTCAAGGCGATGCTGGTGCGGCGCGGCTGCGTGAGCGATCCGATGCAATGCGCGATCATGAAGGACGCCCGGGGCCGCCCCTGGCTCTCCTTTGCGCCGGGGCTACCGAGGAGGATCGTTCACGACTGCTCTCTCTCCCACAAGGGACGTTTCG
>JAERMM010000300.1 GCA_016844585.1 Chloroflexota bacterium
CGTCGCCCCGCCCACAGATACGCAGATGGTCATGTTTGCACCTCCACCGATTCATAATGAGAGATTGTCAGTGCTCCGATGGTACACCCAGGACTGCGAGGCTACAAGAGCAGAGGCCCCGGAGCGCGCTCTGCCGCACTGTCGTAGAATCGGGCCGCCTGTGGGGAACGTCAGTCCCTGAATTTGGGAGGCTACGATGGATCTGGCGCTTGCGAACAAAGTCATCGAAGGCTCATTAGTGAAGGCGAAGGAGTTGGGGAGGAACTTCAGCATCGTCGTTCTCGATGAGGGCGGCCACCTCGTCGCTGCGCAACGCATGGAGGGCGCAAACTTCCTGACACCAGATATTGCGATTGGGAAGGCTTACGGCTGCGTGGCCTTTGGGCGCACCAGTGCGCAGCTAGTAGAGATGGCGACGCGCAATCCGACGTTCATCACGGCGTTGGTCGAGATGACCAATGGCAAGATGGTAGCGGCGTTGGGCGGCGCCCGCCTGATATTGGACGGGAGGCTGATCGGCTCCGTCGGCGCCAGTGGCGCGACTGCCGAGCAAGATCAGGAAGTCGCGGACGCGGGCGCCGTGGCGGCGGGCCTCGCGGGGTAGGTCCCGCGGATCAGTCGCGAGCCTTTTTCCTGCCGAGCAATGTCCCCTCGACGGACAGCGCGCCGGAGCCAACGGTTGCGATGACGAGCAGCGCAGCGAATAGGTTCAGGTCCAGCTCGGCGCCGACGCCACGGCCTGCCATAAAGCCGACCGTCGGCATCTTTACGAACATTGCGATGAACGCCATCTCGGCCGCCAGGACGAGGCCCAGCCAGCGCGTGCCTATCCCCAGGATCAGCGCGCCGCCGCCGATGATCTCAACCGCGATGATGACGATCGCGGCGATGTTTGGGAGGGGTAGGTTCATCGCGGCCAGGCCGTCGGCAAATCCGCCGACGAACCCTGTCTTGGCGTACCCATGCACGATGAACGTGATTCCTACGATGACGCGAAGCAAGGTGAGCGCATAGGGCGCGAGCTTTGGCATTTGTAATCTCCCCATGTGCGTAGTCTAGGGCGAAGGACGGTTCGGAGTCGGAGCGCTATTGCCCGGGCCGAACGCCTGACGCAGGTAATTGATCGTGTTCCAGCGATCCTCCTCGCTTATGCGATCGCGCCAGGCGGGCATCGCGGTTCCCGTAACGCCGTTGGTGACCCAGTCGTAGAGCTGTCCCTCCGTGTGGCCCGCGGCCATGTGGACGCGGAAGTCCGCCGGGCGCGGGTTGAGGCCGAAGCCGGCCGGTCCATCGCCGCGCCCGGTTTCGCCATGGCAGACGGCACACTCTTCGGCGTAGATGACAGCGCCGCGCGAGACTGATTGAAGCGTGGGAGGAAAGGGATTGCGCGGTGTCGCCAGCGCCATCGCCCCCTGCGCCGTGAGGCCCCCACCCAGTGTCGCGGCAAACAGGGCCAGCGGCGCGGCGTAGCGCGCGACGACGTTGCGCACCGTCCACGACCATAGCGTCAGGCCGATTCCGATCGCCGCGACTAGCAGCAGCTCGATGCCGAGGAGCAAGTGCCCCTCGGCCGGGTTCGCGGCCGCCGCGGACACGTTGGTGGCTGGCTGGTCGCCGATTGGCACCTGGATGGCCACTCGGGCGTCGTCCTGCCCGCTGCGCCGTACGAGGACCTCGATGCGCCAGGGCCCTGCCATGCTGAGCGCCCCGCTCTGGGTGACGTAGTGGCCGTCGCCACGCGGGTTTGCAATGAGCTCCGTGTCTCCCATGTCGTGGGTGAGCATGGTCAGGTCTAGCGCGACTTTCTCTGCGTCGACGATCGGACGACCTGAACGGTCGGTCACGTAGACGTCGAAGCGGTTGATCGCTGCCAATCCGGGTCGGACGCGTACTTCGGCAACAATTCCGTCCCCTTGCGCGCTGCGCGAGATGCCCTGGGCAGCAAAGGCGTCTCGGGCTGGCTGAAGATTCGTCATCACGCTGACGGCAAGCAGCATCAGGACGGACAGAGTCACTTCACTGGCGACGGTCTGCCGCAGACGCCGCAGAACCTCGCCCTGCCCGAGATCATCTCGGCTTGCCGCTCTCAGTCGAGGGCTGAGCAAAAGGAGGTTCACCCCCCCGAGTGCAAGCAGAGGGAAGATCAAGCCTAATTTCACGATCAGCGCCTGGCCGTAGCTGGTTCCGGTCAGCGCAGGGACGCTGCCGACATGCAGCCAGGTCTGGTAGAGGCCGGTGAAGAGAAGGGTCGCAACGCACATTGCAGCCATCGTGGAGAAACGGGGCACGAGATGCGCGCCGAGCCTCAAGCGCTCGCCCGTGGCCGGGCTCTTGACGAGGAGCCAGATAGTTGCGAGTAGATACCCGAGGCCGCCGATCCATGTAGTGACCGCAAACAGGTGGATCGAGTCGAGAGCGACCGCCGCGGCGCTGGCATCCGGCACCGCGGCTGCGTGTGAACCGAGCGCGCGAACGAAGAGCAGCCCACCACCGAGCGCCGTACCGACCGGAATGAGCATGGCCAGCAGTTGTCCGCGGCGGCCAAGGAGCACCACACCGCTGATGCCGAAGAGCAGCGCTACCTGCACCCACCACAACAACCCAAAACGCGTGCCCAGCGCCACGGACGCCATGCGCTCGCCCACGGCCTCCACGAACGGAACGCCAAATGCCACCTCTGTCTGCACCACAAGGGAGCCAAGTTGACTGATCCAGGCCAGGACGATGCCGATGGTGGCGAGCTGCCAGACCCGCGCGAGCGTGCTGGTCACGGTTTCGCGGCTGGCGCTCGCGGCGGTAAGCGCGGGAAGGAGGACCCATTCCAGGAATGGGAAACCTCCCACGATGGCCAGCAGGCCGAGATAGGCTAAGAATCGAAACAGGACCTCGTCCGGCAGGGCGGGGCTTGATTCGGCCTGCGCGCCAACGGCGAGGCCTGTCGGTACCTGGTCGAGGCCAACGGTGAAGGCGAAGGCCCCGGGAGTCACGTGGCCATCGACGGCCGAGAGCACCCTCCACGTCACCGTGTAGGTGCCGGGCGCCAGCTCAGGAAGCCCAACGCTGAGTCCGAGCTTGTCGTTGGGCTCAACGCGGAGGTCGCCGCGATCGACCGCCCTCCGATTGCGGTCGACCACGTGAGCTTCGCTGAAACGCAGCTCCGGCTGCTCGGAGAACCACAGGCTCAGCCGCGCCGGGGCGCGCTCGATGATTGAGTCGGGCGCCGGGTCGGAGCGGCTCAGCTCTGCGTGGGCATGCGCGGGAGACGGAACTAGAGCAAGCGCGAAGGCAATCGCAAGCAGCCACGACGGGTGGCGATGCCGTTGGGGGGGAGTTGCGTTGGCAGCTCCCCCCCGCCCGACAGCTACTTGCGTCGGGTTAACCTGCACTCGGCGCATTTCCCTTCGTTCGGGTCACGGAGTACCCCCTCAACCGGTGCGTCGGGCCGGCTCTATTGCCGGGTTAGCGCCCGAGCCTCGTCGGCTCACTGCCATACCAACGGCGATGACGGCGATGACAGATGCCAGCACACCCAAGCGGCTGTCGCGCGATCGTCAGCGGCCCGCGCAATGCGGGCGACGTCGTTTCCAGGCGGTATTGCCTCGGGGAACTGAATTGCCTCCACTGACTCGACGTTGTTGAATCGACCCGGTCCTGACTCGAAGCGCTCGTTGACCGGTGTGCCTTCAATCGCCCCGCTGAAGTTGAAGATGTAGGCGCCTGCGCGCGTCGGGATGAAGTCGGCGACGTATGCCCCCGGCCTCCCGAACACGGCCCGCAGCTTGAACTCCTTTGGCGGGCCACCGCCGAACGCGATGGTCGCCTTGAGGGCATCGGCTAGGCCCTCGACGGGACGGGCGTCCTCGGAAGGCACCGTGACGGTAATTAGGGCGGCGTTCGGCTGGCCCTGGTAGGCCGGCTCTCCGTTGAAGCCGACCGCGAATGAGTATTTGCCGACGTCCCGCCTCTCGTGAGCCAGGGCCGTCGGCGGCAGGAGCCCTATGACGAGCAGGCCGAGCAAAGCGCCGATCGCTGCCGTTCGAACAGATACCAACAATCGCATGAGATAACTCCTTCTCCAGCTTGAGCCGCCGCACAGGACGGCCTGATTCGAGCTAGCCGAGAAGAGGAACGGTCGGGGGACGAGTGGGAGGCGCAGACGAAAATTGGACCAGCCGAGTGCATGGTGTCAGTGCCAGCCTGCCAGCCAGAAAGCACAGAAGCAGGCCACTCAGGACGACGGGCGCTCCGGTGGCCTCGGCCAACCCCGTCGCGAGTATCCCGTGCATGACCTGGCGGACGGTTGGCAACGTCGAAACGGCGTCGACCGTCCCGCCTGAGCCGTGAGTGTGGGCGACATGGAAGCGGTGTTCATGTCCGGGCGGTGATTGGCCGGTCGGCGCGAGATGCTCGTGGTCGGGCAGTCGCTCGACGCCATGGTGGTCCAGCGCCATGACCAGCGTGGGCAGCAGGAGGGTAAGGACAACCGCTGCGAGCGCCAGCCCATGAGCCAACGCCCGTCGTTCGTCGCGACGACGCCGCAGCCATGTGAGTGCCTGCAGAGCTGAGCCTCCCGAGTTTTGCCCCTAACCGATTCTGCCCCGCCGGCTCGAACCGCGGCAAGTGACCGCGCGCTGTCGTGCCTGCGCGCGCCGCTGCGGAGGAGAGCGGGGCGCTACGCGTTGGAAGAGGATTGTCGCTTGGCGCCATCCCTCATCGGATCCGATGATGCGAGAGTATTAAGTAAGTAAGCAATAGTCCGCAATTGCTGGCATTCTCAAGGTTACGGGCCAGGCAAGTATGACGGGAAACTTCAGCGTCTAGGAAATCGGACCGGTACGAGCGCCGACGGGATGCGCCCTCTCGTTCAATGATTGCGCATTAACGCAATGTTATGTATGATGGGCCGGGATTCTCCTTTTCGGGTGTTCGTTCCCCAGAAGGGGAGCCCTAGTTCCCTATCCGTGTATCCCACGGCTTGCGCTCGCGAAGGGACTCGATGGCACATCGGCACTCGCACGACCACCACGGCGACGACCACCACGGCGATGGCCACGCCGACTCGCCCAGTCGCCTGGTAACAACGGAGCACACGCCCGCCGGGCACGGGCATGATCACGGGCCCGCAACCTACAATCTCGCCTTCGCTGTTGGTGTGGCGTTAAACGTCACCTTCGTTGTCATTGAGGTCACCTTTGGAGTCCTATCAAACTCCCTCGCCCTGGTGGCCGACGCCGGCCACAATCTGAGCGATGTTCTGGCACTGTTGCTCGCGTGGGGTGCTGTCGCCCTGGGGCAGCGCCAACCCACGCAGAGACGTACGTACGGCTGGCGCCGGTCCTCTATTCTCGCTGCACTGGTTAATGCGGTTACGCTCCTTGTGGTGGTCGGCGGGGTGACCTGGGAAGCCGTCCGTAGGTTCGCTGAACCAACGGCCGTGGAGGGCGGAACGGTAATCGGGGTGGCGGCCGTCGGCATCCTCGTCAACGCCGGCACGGCCCTCATGTTCATGGCCGGTCGGAAGAAGGACGTGAATATGGGCGGCGTAGTTCTCCACATGGCATCGGACGCGGGAGTGTCTCTGGGGGTCGTTCTCGCGGGCTTCGCAATCCTGGCCACGGGATGGGCGTGGCTGGATCCAGCAATTAGCCTCCTTATCGGATTTGTTATTCTTGTCGGCACGTGGGGGCTTCTCAAAGATTCCCTCAACCTCGCAATGGATGCTGTTCCAGAGGGCGTCGAAATCACGGCGGTAAAAGACTATCTCTCCAGTTTGCCCTCTGTGTCCGAGGTGCATGATCTGCACGTCTGGGGGATGAGCACGACCGAAGTCGCGTTGACTGCACATTTGGTCATCCGGGAACCCTGGCCGGACGACGGCTTTCTCACAGAGATTGCAGGCGAGTTGCGTGAGGAATTCAACATCGCACACCCGACCCTCCAGTTCGAGCGAGGGGATCCGCAACATCCGTGCCTGCTTGCGCCCTCGCACGTGGTCTGAGCGCAGCTTTACGAGATGGAAGCCCGATACCGTCCGCAAGCTCACGAACATAGTGAGAGCAAGGTGATCAATACTGATCAGGGCCAGTTCCGGCTCTCGATCTTCGAAACGGGCGTGCCTCCACGGTTCCGCTTGCACTTTGTCGATCGCGCCGGGCAGCCGACGGCCCCTCCGAGAAACGAGACCTACTTCGTTCAGACGTTGCGCAACGACGGCTGCCGCCAGGACTTCGCGTTCGAGGACCGGAGCGGTGAGTACCTCGAAGCGACGGAGATCCTTCCCGAGCCCCATGAGTTCGAGGTGACCCTCCGGATGCGCGATCGCAACCGGCAGCAGAGCTACGACCTCCGCTTCACCGAGCACGACCACGAGCACGCCCACGAACACGGTGCGGGACTGAAGGGGTTGATCCTCGGCGCCTTGCACCTCGACCATAGCCACGGGATGGAGGGTCACGGCCACGGGTCAGTCAGCAGCGCCCTCCTTTCCAACGAACGAGGAATCTGGGCCCTCAAATGGAGCTTTGTCGGCCTCGGAATCACCGCGCTCATCCAGGTTGCCGTCGTGATGGTGAGTGGGAGCGCCGGCCTGCTTGCTGATACGATCCACA
>JAERMM010000301.1 GCA_016844585.1 Chloroflexota bacterium
CATCGGCCATTCGTGCGACCCTTCCCCCGTGCGCGCGAGCCCCGTTCCCGCGGTCGCCGCAACGCTGGCGGCGGCTGGAATAGCAGTAAGGGCCAGACCCGTGCCCAGTGCTGATACCTAAGTGCTGCCGCCTTCAGTCTTGCCCAGCTCGGATTCCTGAGCCCTGAGTCCTGCCTCGTGCGAGACTGGGGATCCGCCATGCCGAAGAACATCGTGATTTGCTCCGACGGAACCGGCAACTCATGGGGTGAGCAAATCTCGAACGTCTGTCGCCTGGTTCAATCTATTGAGTTGAGCCAAGCGGCCCAGCAGATCGCGTTCTACGACCAGGGGATTGGCACCGACCCGAGATACGCGAACGAGGTCAAAGGCTACAAGGACAAGGACCGCGAGCAACGATGCGGGCTGACCGTGCTCGACCCGCCGTACCACGCGTGGTGGGTTCCGCCTCCGGTCGCCCGAGTGGCCGGCCTGGCGGTTGGCTACGGCTTGCAGCGGAACGTCAGGGAGCTCTACACAGCGCTCGCGGGGGCCTACGAAGAGAAGGACTGCATTTATCTGTTCGGGTTCAGCCGTGGGGCGTTCACCGTGCGCGTGCTCGCTGGCCTGATCTTTCGCTGTGGTCTGCTCCCGAAAGGCACGGGGAACTTCGACGCGACGTTCGCAAAGGCCTACGACCTCTACACGCCTCACCTGCAGGATTTCGACGCCGTGAAACGGTTCAAGCGGGACCAGCACGTGCGCGAGCCGTGCGTGCACTTCCTTGGCCTGTGGGACACCGTCAAGTCGTACGGCGGCATCTGGCCGCAGAGCCTCCCGCACCTGCGTCACAATCCGATCATCGGCAAGGTCCGTCACGGTCTCGGCCTCGACGAGCAGCGCTCCTGGTTTCTTCCGACGAGCTGGGGCGGCATCGATTCCGACAGGGCGATGAACGACCCTCGCTACAAGCATCAAGAAATCGTGGAGATCTGGTTCCGTGGATGTCACTCGGATGTCGGCGGCGGCTATCAGGACGATGCGGCGGCACGGATTCCGTTGCGGTGGATGCTGAACGAAGCCTCGACCGCGGGGCTGCGTCTCAATCAGGCTGGGCGAGAGCTTGCCGCGTCTTCAGATCTCGAGTGTCCAGCCCTGCACGAATCACTCACCGGCGGCTGGCTCGTGACTGAATACCTGCCCCGGTTCGAGCTGGACAACCGCTATTTCCCACCGAAACGGTTCTTCAAATGCGGCAGAACCGGTCAGCGCCAGCCGGCGCAATTTTCACGGCAACAGATGGTCCGGCTGCACTCGAGCGTCGGGCCCAAGCACGACATCGTCACCAACTACGTGGACACTCACGTCGCCTCGTCTCAGGATCCTCATCCGATCGACGGCACGTCGATCACGTAACGCATGGCCATTCGAATCGTCCGCCTCGGCAGTCCACGATCGAGCGGTGAGGGACTGCGCCTCGGCACCGTGCGTCGTCCTCCGCGCGGCGTGCCGAAAGCCGAGACCGCGTCGCGTGGTTTCTATGACGTCTGGGTCCCTGACGTGGCACCCAGTGAAGCGCTGCTGAAGCGCGCGCAGGCGGCGGGCGACGATCCCGCGCGCTGGAAGTCGTTCGTCAGTCGCTACCGGAGCGAGATGAAGCGGCCCGAAGCGAGACGACTCCTCGATCTGCTCGCCGCGCTCTCGCACGCGACCGATTTCTCGGTTGGCTGCTATTGCGCCGACGAGAACCGCTGCCACCGATCGGTCTTGAGAGAGTTGCTCTCCGAGCGCGGCGCGACGTTGCGGTCCTGACTCTACCCTTTCTCCACGCGTCCGTCGGCGTGCTTGGCAAAGCGGCCGGCGTCGCGGTCGTGCACGGGCGCGTTTTCGGGCCAGGGCCAGCCGCCAAACAGCGTCCGACGGTAGTCGGCAAAGGCCTCCTCCAACTCGGCGCGTGTGTTCATCATGAACGGTCCGTGCTGCGCGACGGGCTCGCTAATCGGGCGTCCCTGCAGCAGCAGAATCTCGACCGGGCCATTCCGTGGGGGCGCGGCGAGGCGGATAACGGGCCTTCGGTAAACTTGGCGACCCCCGGCTAATGTCGGCTATTGTCATTGTCTCCTTCGTGGCGCGAAACGTGCCTTCACAATCGCGCCAGCAAGCCTCCTCGCCATTCGTCGCTCGCCGTAACAACGAATCAGGTGCTCGATCTCCTTTCGCGATCCTTCCTTGAGAGTGCGATTCTGGACCGAAGCGTTAAGTGCATCTGCGATCCGCAGCCAGCGCCAGTCCGCAAAGGTGCTCTGCGGGTCCATTAGGCAGAAGATGGCCCGTCCTCCATCGAGGACCGTCTTGGTGCCTAGTATGCGGCTCTCCATCTCCCAGTAACGGTTCGTCAACCTTCGACTCCAGCCGTACGCCAAGCCCGCCAAGCCTAAGAGAGCGGTCATGGCGACAGCGAGCGGCAAAGCAAGCGAACGCAGCGTCCAGGCGTCAAGCAAGACGGACCAACCGATTGTCCCGACAGCGAGCGCGGCGGCTGCTGCAAACAATCTCGAGCGTGCCTTCAAATGGCCTGCGTACGCCTGAGGTGCAGGATCGACAGGCAGGCCAAGCCGCTCGGCCCGCGTCAAAAAGGCACTCATGACTCGCGCCTGCTCCGCGGTTGCCCTGTCAATACGCTCAATCGACGCAGGCGGATACTCACCACGGTAAACGGCCTTTAAGACGACATGCCGGAGCGGACTCGCCCTGTGCACATGGTGCGTCACATGGATGCGCTCGCCAATGACTTCACCCACTGTATCGATCGTCGCGCGTTCAACCGTCCTCAAGTCATAGCGTTCCACCCGGAGAATATTCAGAAGCCTGTATGGACGTCGAGATACCCGAGCATCGCAGGCGGCTCCTATGAAAGGAACCACGAACTGACTTAGCCGATGCGCAATCATGCTCGTTCCGAATCCGGGGAATCCAACGATGAGAACGCGGCGCGTCCCATCTACGCCGCAGGAAGCCTGCTCTTGCCGTCGCGTGCGGGCATCTCGCGGGGCGTGAACAGTCGCTTCGACGGTGCCGTCGGCTTGGTGCACGAACCGGCACGACATAACCTGGCCCGTGGGGAGCTTGAAGTTCCAGCGCTCTACGTTGTCCTCGCCGTCACCGAGGATGTACGTGGCGATCGTGACCGGAGGCCCTTCCATCTGGCTGTCGACGACTTTCGCGATGGAGGGAGAGGCTTCCAGTAGCAAGGTCATTGACCCGCTGGCGCAGACCGGACCTCGATCGACGCCATCTACAACGAAGCGAAGGTTGTCGCACGATGCCTTGCGACGGCGGCGCGCTGCCCGCCGTATCTCCGACTGCAACGCCTCCTCAGATAGAGCCGGGACTGTGCTGGAGTTCCCCGGCACCTGCATGCTGTTCATCTGGCAAGGATCCGGCTCATCTCCCCCGAACTGCGGGACGAGCAGAGCGTCTTCGAAATGTTGATGGCGTGGCCGGGACTTCCAGAGCCTGTGCTTCCAGTCGGGCAGGGCGGCGGCTTGCTCC
>JAERMM010000079.1 GCA_016844585.1 Chloroflexota bacterium
ACGCAACCCGCTGTCAATCAGCGGCGGGTGAGCAGTGTCCCCTACACGGAGGCGGCGGCTCGATCCTCTGCATTCACCACCCAGCGCGCCAGGCGCCGCACCAGGTGGCGCATCATCGACGGCGAGCGGTACAGCACGTCGCGGAAGCTCCACTCGGAGAACACGAAGCACTCGGTCGGCATGGTGGCGCGCACGGTTGCGATGCGTGGGTGGTCCACCAGGACCGAGATCTCGCCGAACACCTGGCCCGGCCCGCGCGTCTCCAGCACCTTCTCTTCGCCGCCACGTTCCTGCACCACTTCGACCTGGCCGCTGGCGATGATGTACATGCCAAAGCTCTCGTCACCTTCCCGAAAGATCACTTCGCCACGCGTGAAGGTGCGCTCGTGGGCCATCTTTGCCAGCATCCTCAGGTGCTTCCCATCCAGGCCCCGAAACAACGGCGCGTCTTTCAACAACTGCTCGGCGTCCATTGAACCGCTCCCCTCCTTTGCGTGTCTGCGCGTAGGAACCCGGCGTGTGCCCGCACAAGTAACTGGCGTGTGCGCGCAATGAAGCTTGGGGGGGAGCATATCCAAAGGCCAACCGCGAGTCAACGGCTAGTGGCAGCCCTCGCTGCAACGCCATAGAATGGACCCTGCCGCCCCTGGCCTGGGGGCGCGTAGAGCGACTGTCGTTCGACTTGCGAAGGGAGGCCCAGTTGGCCGAGACACAGTACGAGCATCGCGGAAGGGTCGCCCACGAGGGCATCGACATGGTGAAGCACCTCTACAACCGTCGCTCGCTCTGGGGAAGCGAGACCATGATGTACCGGGCCCGCCATCCCATGGAATGGAGCCGCGTCGACGGCACCTATCAGAACTGGGGAATCGACGTCTCGGCCATCCTACCGACCGATGCTTCATCTGCCGAAGGCGAGGCGGCGAAACTCTTCACCAGCGAGGACCTCACCGTGTGGCTCTCTCGCCGGCGCGACTCGATGCCCCACTTCTTCCGCAACTGCAACGCCGACGAGCTGCACGTCGTCCTGCGCGGCGCCATGGTTTACGACACCGACTTTGGCCGTCTCGAGGCGAGCGACGGGGACCTGATCGTCATCCCGAAGGGGATCACCTACCGCGTCTCGATGGCGGCGCAGTCCGAAACCCTTCGCTACATCTACGAGTCCGCGCCCGAGGTCTTCCTCATCCCCGCTGAGATGATCGACCACGTTTACGGCAAGGGCCGCCCAGCCGTCAGCCCCGAACGCCTCCAGTATCCAGCGGTCCTGCCGGCCACCGACACGCCCGGCAGCTACCAGGTCCGCGTCAAGTACGGCGGCGCCTTCTCCTAGTTCCTCGAAGAGACGTCTACCATCGGCTACGATTTCAATCCACTGTCGACCGAGATCGTCGACGGCTATCAGCACGTCTACAAGTTTGGCATCGACGACGTCGAGCGCCTGGGCAGCACGCCCATCCCCTTCATCGGCGGCGCCTACCTGGACAACAAGGCGAACCTGGCCTGGGCGCTGCACATGACCCAGGCCTCGGCTGGTGGTGGCGGCGGCTCCGCGCCTGTCCACCGAAACCCGGACGTCGACGAGCTGCGCATCACCGCCACGGGCGCCCGACTGGGCAGCATCGAGTTCACGCCGCAGGGCGTCGACCACGGCTACGGTCGCGGCTACACCGTGCGAGAGCGCAATCTGCCGGTCGGCCCCGACGAAGGTGGCGCTCGCCTATCGCTCTATTCCGGCAAGGCACTGAAGGGAACTGCTGATTGCTTCAAGGCGGCGAGCCCGATTCACTGCTGAGCGCTGCCGCTGAATCCATCAACCGCACCGACGCGTATCATCCGTCGTGTGGCGAGACGCGCCCTGGGCAATCAAAATTAGAGGAGGTCTGTCTTGGCACGACGATTCCCGGTCGCGATCCTGGCGCTCTACGGTCAGATACTCACCGACGCCGACGGCAAGACGCTTTACACGCTCTCCTCGGACGGGCTTGATGCGAGCAACTGTTCTGAGGCCTGCGCGGCGGCTTGGCCCCCGCTGCTCGTCGACACATCGATGATGGACTCGATGATGGACATGTCAGCGGACACCATGGAGATGATGATGATGAGCGGGCCGCTCGGCGGCATCACGCGAGGTGACGTGGAACCACATGCCGCTTTACATCAGTCGGTCCGACAACCCCGGCGAGCCACGGCCGCGCGCTACCGGCTTCGGTGAATTCGCGGTCGTCGCCCTCACCACGGGGATGTAGGCGCGAGCGGGTACACTACCCACGGCAATCAAGGAAACGTATGGGAGGTTCGCTTTGGCACGACGATTCAGTCTCGTGGTTCTTGGACTAGCACTCGTGGCGGTCACCGGCTCGGTCGCATTCGCGCAGGGAATGATGGCGCCCGTCGGCATCTCGATGAATTCCACTCTCGGCCAGATTCTCGCCGACGACAACGGCAGGACGCTCTACTGGTTTTCCGCGGATGGGCCGGACGTGAGCAATTGTTCTGACGCCTGCGCCGCGGCGTGGCCACCCCTGCTCGTCAGCAGCGCGGGGATGGACGCGATGATGGATATGTCGGCCGACGCGATGATGATGGTGATGAGCGGGCCCCTTGGCGCCGCGCCGCGAGCTGATGGCAGCATGCAGGTCACGTGGAACCACATGCCGCTGTACATGTTCTCCGCCGACAGGAACCCCGGCGACACGAATGGCAATGGCCGAACCGGCTTTGGCGGCGACTGGTCCGTCGTTAGCCTCAGCGACATGATGATGTAGGCTTGCCGCTATGAGGCGAGGTGTGGCAATCCTGCGGCCCTTAGCCGCTGCCGCATCGACTCCATGCGACCAGCGACCTCGGTTGGCGTCTGCCGCAACCAGCCGCTTTCGCTTCGCTTCACCTCGTCCCACGCATGCTCTACCGCCTCCCAGCCCACGACGCCTTCGCGGATGAGCAACTCTACGTCGGCGAGGTCTCGTTCCGAGCTGCGTGCGATCTTGGACAGGACCAACGAACGGTAATCGTAGTGGTAGACCGCCATTTGACCATAGCTGCGCACGAAACGCGACCGATCGAGAACACCCTCAGGAACGGGCATGAAGTCCTTCGGGCTCGCAGGTTCCGCGTTGACGTTTAGCTCATCTTTCAGTCTGGGAAGCAGCCGCTCAAACTCCGCCAGCGCCCGCGGATCGTCGGCATCCACGACGAAATCGATGTCGAGCGTCGAGGAACGTAGCTCCAGGTCGACAAGGACCGACCCACCTACCAGGTAGAGCCGAAGCGGCCGATGAAGCGCCTGCCCGATGGCGCCCAGGAAGCGGTCGATGCGTTGGCGGTTAACTGACTCGCGCAGCCTTCCGCCCCCAGCCTTTCAGTTGTATCTCTTGCAGGAAGAGAGCCATCAGCGAGGTGTAGCCGGCCCACGCGTTGTATCCGTACAGCGACTCCTCCTGGCGCGCCAGAGCAAGCAGCGTTGCGCGGCCAAGATCATCGTCAAGCGACGGCAAGCCAAGCTCACCCAGATAAGCCGGCGGAATCAACGGCTGCACACCAAGAGTGATCTGAACGCGGGTCCGCCACATGCGTTGGAGCGCGCACGAGGCAACGTAGCGCCGGCGCGCCCGATCAGCCTCTCGGCCGGTCAGTCGCGCAATGGCCGCCTGCGCCGCCGGGGCCAGCTCAGGGTACGTGAGAAGCAGCACAACAGCCGCCTCCTGGAGGCGCACGGCCAGAGCGCTCCACAACGCTAAGAAGAGGTCCGTCGGATCGTGTGGCCCTGGTTGATCGGGGTCAGCACCGGGAGCGACGTGAACGATGCCGTAGTCATTGAGCGCGTCGGTAAGTCGGTCCCACTCCACATCTTGCTCGGACAGTTCTCGGTCCTGCCGCTCATCCTGAGCTTGTTGCTGAGGACCACCCGCCCTGAGATCGTCGAAAGGGTCCGTCAACCTCTTCCTTCGATCTTGTCAGACAGCGCCCCGCGCCCGCAGCGCATCGAGGACGCGCTCGGCCGTGATCGGCGTAGCCGTGATGTGGACGCCAACGGCGTCGCTGATCGCGTTGGCGATGGCGCCGCCGACGCCCGTGTTGGTCGTTTCACCAGCAGCCTTTGCGCCGAACGGACCGGGGCCGGGCTGCCGCGCCAGCAGAATCGTCCGAAAACGGGGCACGTCCATCTGCGTCGGCAGCTTGTAGTCGCCCAGGCTGGCGGTCACGATGCGGCCTTCTTCGTGAATTAGCTCCTCGGTCAGCGATTGGCCCAGCCCGTACACGAAGCCGCCGTCGAGCTGGCCCTGATGTGCGATCGGGTTGATCACCGCGCCGACATCCACCACCGCCAATGCGTTGACGACCCGTACCTGGCCTGTCTCTGGATCCACCTCGACGTCCACTACGTAGGCATAGTAGCTATGGTCGCCCCCCTCTTCGAGGTGGTGCTCGGCCGGATCATATGCGCCGACAACTTCGACCATCGGGCCCGCCGCGATTCGGCTCGCCACCGCGTCAAATGACGCTCGCTCCGCACCGCCTGCCGCCTCGACAATGAACGCGTCGTTCTGGAGATGCACCTGCCCGGCTGGCCAGCCCATCACCTCAGCAGCCAGGTCCTCAAGCTTCTGCTTGAGCAGCCGGCCACCTTCGATTGCGGCCCGGCCGATCATGTGCGTCGATCGGCTGCCCCCCACGCCGGCGTCAAGCCGCGCTTCGGCCGTGTTCCCATAGCGCACCCGAATGTGGCGCGGCTCAATCGAGAGCGTGGCCGCCGCCACCCGCTGCAAGACGGTGTGCGCGCCGCCGCCCTGATCGGGCGCACCCGTCAGCGCCTCGATGGTCCCATCGGGCAGCAGGCGGAACACCATCTCGGTCTTCCCACTCCCGACGTGGCGGCTCGGTTTGGCTGCGACGGCGTCTCGCCCCAACGCGCTTCGCGCCGCAGCGCTTCCAGCACCTCAACGGCGCGCGGCTCGTGGACGGGCTCGCCATGGATCGTGGTGTCGCCAGGGCGCAGCGCGTTGCGCAGCCGCAGCTCCAGCGGATCCATGTCCAGCTCGCGTGCGATGTGGTCCATGTGCGCTTCGCCGGCGTGGCCGCGATGGAACGCGCCGGGTGCGCGCATGTTCCCGGACGGAACCAGATTGGTGTAGACCATGTACGACTCGATGCGCGCGTTCGGCACGTTGTAAACGTCGAGCGAGCCGCCGCCGCCGCCCGCGGTGTTCTCCGGATTGGGCCGACCGCCGCCGTACGCGCCAGCGTTCATGTAGGCGCGCCCATCGTGAGCGACAATGCGCCCCTCTCTCGTCACCGCGGTTCTCAAGTAGTACTTCGCGCCGTGCTGCGGGTTCGCGGCTGTCAGCTCTTCGGCGTAGCTCATGATCGCGCGGACCGGCCGTCCGGAGATGCGGGCCAGGTGATAGCAGGCGAACTCCTCGATCGAGGTGCCCTTGCCGCCGAAGTCGCCTCCGATGGTCTGGCTGTCCACCACGAAGCGATCGGCGGGCAATCCAATGGCCTTCGCCATCTGCTCGCGCAGACTGAACGGCGACTTGTTCGTCGATACCACCTGCACCAGCCCCGATTCGTCGATCCACACCACGCAGCCGTGCGGCTCGATGAATCCCTGGTGCTGGCGCGCGCCCGTATAGACATCCTCGACGACGAGATGTGCGTTTGCGAAGAGCCGCCCGATGTCCGGTTCACCCTTCTGGTAGGAGGCGTGCCCCTGCGAATTCGGGTGCGGGACCGGCCGCCGCTTCCCACGGAAGAAGTAGCTCTGATAGTCCGGGTGCAGGACAGGAGCGCCTTCACCCAACGCCTCCTCGGCGTCGAAGACTGCGGGCAGTTCCTCGTAGACGACTTCAATGCGATTGATGGCCTCTTCGGCTGCCTCCGGAGTCTCGGCAGCCACCGCGGCCACGCGGTCGCCCACGAAGCGCACTCGGTCGTAGGCAAGCACCGGCCAGTCGCAGAGCACGCGCCCGAACAGCTGCGGGCCAATATCATGCCCCGCGATCACCACGTGCACTCCTGGCACTGCCTTCGCCGCCGATGTGTCCACCGACACGACCCGAGCGTGTGGATGAGGGCTGCCCAGAAACCTCGCCCACAACATGCCCGGCAGCCGCACGTCCGCGACGTAACGCGCCCGGCCGGTGACCTTGGTGTCGCCGTCGACGCGAAGCTCGGGAACGTCGAGCGCGGCCGCGGTGTCGGCGGGAAGCGCCGTCGGGGAAAAGATGGCGGCAGCCACACCGCTACTCTTACACTCGTCGATCGGGTTCGGCCTCCCAGCCATCATCTCTCCCATTAGCAACCATGCAATCTCGCGAGTCATGATAGTTCCTGATGGTATCCTTTGCCGCGATGCCGTTTACCGCCTCGCTCTCGAATGGAGTAGACTCTGGCTCTCCTGATCACCCGCGAAGAGCTCTGGCCACTGCTGAACGACGACGAGCTTGTACAGCTCGCATTCGCTGCCCTCGAAACGGCGTTCCTCGAGGCAAAGCGCGGAGATGCCGGCCAGTACGGGTTGACGCGGCTTCCGCTCACCAGGAAGGGCGCATCGGTGCGCCTCAACATGGCGAACTCGCCCACCAGCGGCGTCCTGGTTCGAACTAATGCCCTGGACCCCGGCGCCGAGCCGCCGCGCGATTCTTACGTCAACCTGGTCTTCGACCCGAACGATGGTCGACTGCTGGCGATGCTGGCTGGGGAGGACATGAACGTCTTCCGGACCGGACTGCCCGCCGGGCTCGGCGCGCGTTACATGGCATCGAACGGCGCGACGACTCTGGCGATGCTCGGCAGCGGCAGACAGGCGCCAGGCCAAGCGGCCGCGATTCGCCACGCGCTTCCCGATCTGCGCCAGATTCGCGTTTTCAGCCCGACACCCGCCCATCGGGCTCGCTTCGCTGACGAGATGGCTGCGCGGCTGGGGATCATGGCTAGCGCGGTGGACTCAGCCCGCGAGGCTATAGAGGATGCAGACGTTGTCGACGTCTGCACCTCGGCCACCGAACCAGTGTTCGAAACCACCTGGGTGCGACCCGGTGCCCTAGTGATAACGGTCAGCGCAGGTGTGCTCCCGTCCGATCTCGTGACCGGATCACGCGTCGTGGTGGCTGCGTCCCGCGAGATCGGCAGCGACTCCCCACGTGAGCCCTACACTTCGCTCATCAAAGCCGGAGCCTGGGGACCCGACAGCATCGTCGCCGACTTCGCCGAGGTCCTCCAGGGCGCGGCCGTGCGCCAGAGCTCTGACGATACGGTCATCTTCGAGATGCACGGCATGTCCGCCTGGGATGTCGCCCTCAACCGCTGGGCGTACGACTCAGCATTGGCCCGCGGCGTGGGGACCGCGTTCCACCTGTCGTAATCCTTCTCCACGAATACGCGGCTCGCGGGTAGCCGCCATGATAGTCTCGAAGTTACGATATGATCTGTCTAGACTGACTAGATTTATGAGGATACCGTGAAGTGGCAGTTACAGGAAGCTAAACAGCGATTCAGCGAGCTTGTCGGCCGGGTGCTCGACGAAGGACCCCAAGTCGTGACGCGCCGGGGTCAGGAGGTAGTCGTGGTCGTTTCGGCGACTGAGTATGAGCGCCTAACGGGGAGACGGCGCGATTTCAAGGAATTCCTACTTTCAGCGCCAGACCTGGACGAGCTACAGATCGAACGTCGGGGTGATCCTGCACCCCTCATCGATTTGTGAGCTTTCTACTCGACACGAACGTGGTTTCCGAAGTGCGGCGGCCAAACTGCGACCCAAACGTGCGGGCATGGATGGCGTCGGTTAGCGGCGACGATTTGTTTCTGAGCGTCCTGGTCATCGGCGAGATCCGCCAGGGGATAGATCGTTTGCGGCGGCGTGACCCAATACGAGCAGCGGGATTCGAGGGTTGGCTCGCCACGCTGCGTCGTGACTATGCGGAGCGAATCCTTCCTATCACGATGGATATCGCTGAAGAGTGGGGACGCTTGAACGTACGTCGGACGATTCCGGCGGTTGATGGTTTGCTTGCTGCAACGGCGAAGGTCAGAGGGCTGACGTTGGTGACGCGGAATACAAACGACGTCAGTGGCACCGGGGTCCGTTTGCTGAATCCCTTCAACCCGCCTGGGTAACCCGCGAGCGCTAGGTTCCTTTACGCCGCGCCAGTGGACGAGACGGGTCGCTAGCGAGCGGCCGGCACGGGCGAACGTGCGTTCGTTGGACGAAGGGAATCGACGATCGAATCGCCGACTGAGTCCGAATAGATCGCCAGCGCCACGTTGACTCCGTCGCGGACGAGCACATGGTTCCAGGCTCCAGATCGAACTGCCCACGAGGCGTCCGGCCGTCCGAGCGGGCTCGCGTTCAGCGAGCCACCGAGTGATCCCGGCTGTACATTTGATGCCCCGTACCGACCGTCGGCCAGCCGTTGATACGCTGAGTAGAACTCACGCGCGTCAGTTTCGCTCTCCCAGGTCGAGCGCAGCGCAAAGACCACCGCGCCATCGCGGTCGCGGCGCAACAGCTTGTAATGATCACCTGCCCAGCCGGTGCCCGCTTGATCAGCCGTACGCCTGTCGACGTATTGCTCGATCAAGATGGTCAGGTCCAGCTCGCCGACAGTGTCATCGTCCAGCTCTCGCCATTCGCTGCCGAGCGCTCCGCCCAGGTCCGGCAGGTCAACAGTGATTGGCGACTGGCCCGCGCGATACTTCTCGGGGTGCAAGATCTGGGTTGTCGATTCCGGCGGACGCTGCCAGAGGGCGTCAACTGCCGCCCATGAGCCCCGCTGGAACGCCTGGAGGACGAAGCTGGTCCCGTCCTCATACGGGAAGATCAGCTCGCGTCGCAATACAAGCGGCGCAGAATCGAGCGCCGGGCTGGGTGAGGATACCGATTCCTCCAGCGCCTCAGGGACGTAGCGCAGCGTGTAGAGGCTCTGCGACAGAACGGCGTCGCCCTCGACCATCGCCTGGTACGCGAGTGCCCGATCGTTATTGTGCCGGCGAGCCTCGGCATTGGCGCGAAGGTCATAATGCTGGTCCTGAAGCGCATGTGTCATCTCGTGCGCCAACGTAACCTCGTCGTCCGGCGTCATCCGCTCGGCGTCGCTAACGATGTAAATGTTCTTCGTGGCAGGATCGTAGAACCCGAGCACCTGCTCACCGAGCACGTCCAGCAGGAGCTGGGTCAGGTTCATCCCTAGTGGGATGTACCCCAGGACTTCGAGCAGCGTCTGGGTCGCTTCCAATTCTTCCGGTGTGACGTCGCGGAAGAACGTCTCTCGATTGTAGGCGCGCAGCTCCTCACGGTTCATGAAGGTCCGACCGACCGGAGCAGTTAGTTCGAGCCGACGCAGCTCGACCACGCGACTCTGGATACGGTCAAGCTCGCGTTCGGAGATGCCCTGCGAAAGGACGCCGAGCGGCAGCAGGGCGATGCCGACCGCGAATGCCAGAACGGCCGCAGCAAGACGACTTCGAAGCGCAGGTAAGCCATGCAGTCGCGTCCGCGACGTTGTGGCGCCCGCCGCGACCCCGCTACCCATGGTCCGACACCTGGTGTCGTAGGGGAATCTCGCGCCCCTCGCGTGAGGACTGCAGAATCGCAAGTATCACTTCGAGCGTCGCCCGGCTCCAGGGAGCATCCGGAAACACCGACCTGTCTTCGGCCAACGCATCACGCATCGTCTGCAGCTCGTACGCGCGATCCAGATACGGCGGGCAAATGATCTCCTCGCAGCCGTCGTCGGTGTAGACGTAGATTCCGTCCGGTGATTGTCGCATTTCGCCGTACTTGCAACTCACGATCGTCAGCCCGTAGATCGGCTGCCTCAGCTCGGCCCTTTCGCGCGACGGATCGTCGCCGCGCGCCTCGTTGCGACCCTGCGCATAGTAGTCGGGCGCGTCGAGCGCCTCGGTGCGGCGCGTCTGCTTGCGGTAAACGCCCGATCCGCGCCGACCGCTCTCGCCGACGTTCCACGTCAGGTCGGTAACATTGAAATAGCCGTAACCGTAGAACACCAGCGTCGCGGGCGTGCCATCCGCGAACTCCAGGAGCGCCGTGTAGTTACCCTCGGTGTCGAACGACGGGTGCCATCGCCCAGTGTAGGCACGTACGCTCTTCACCAGCCCGCCGCCAAGACGCCGAACGATTTCGATCTGGTGTGGGCCCTGCCGAAACACCACCCCGCCACCGCGCGCGGTGTCAAGCTCAGCCGCGAGCCGCGGGCTGCGCAGCCACCCCTTGTAGCTCATCGTGTGGATGCCGATGAGCCGCCCTAACCGTCCGCTGGCGACGATCTCGCGCATCTTCACGATAGGCGCATCGCTCGCGTGGGAGTGCAGCAACAGCCGAATGCCGCTCCGCTGCACCGCGTCGACGATGCGATCGGCCTCTTCGATCGTGATCGCCATGGGCTTCTCGAGGATCACGTTTACGCCGTGCCCGGCAGCGGCAAGACAATTCTCGGCATGGGCGGCATTAGGCGTCGCGATCCAGACTGCGTCGACGGCGCCGCCGGCGCACATGGCTTCAACGCTCTCGAAGGTCTGAACCGTCGGATGCGATCCACGGAATGCATCGAGTGCGTCGCGGCGCAGGTCAGCGACCGCCGTCAGCTCGACGCCGTCAACTGCATCGCAGAACGGCACAATCGAAAGCCCCTCGTTTCCGATGCCCGCGATTCCTATACGCAATAGATGCTCTCTTCCTTCGCCCATCCAGGCCCGTTCCCCTCCCCTGGGAGAGGGTTAGGGTGAGGGTCGCCCCCTTGCGCCATTGTACAAGCGCGCCTCTCATGGGCGGCATCAATGCAGCCCCATCCCAAGCGGCGGTACCATTTACATGTGCGGACGACCATTCAGCAGGTCCAGGCCTTCAAGGACCGTCAGGAGCGCTTCGCCGTGCTCACCGCCTACGATTATTCGATGGCGAAGCTCGTCGACGAATGCGAGGTCCCGATCATCCTGGTCGGCGACTCACTCGGTGTCGTCATGCTCGGCTACGAGAACACCCTGAGCGTGACCATGGACGACATGGTGCGCCACACGCAGGCCGTCGAGCGAGGCGCCAGCCGAGCCCTGATCGTCGCGGACATGCCATTCATGAGCTTCCAGGTCTCTCCAGAGGAGGCGCTGCGCAACGCGGGCCGCCTCCTGCGGGAGGGCGGCGCACAGGCCGTGAAGCTCGAGGGCGGCGTTACCATGGCCGAAACCGTACGCCGCATGGTCGAGGTTGGCATCCCGGTCATGGGCCACATCGGACTCACGCCGCAATCGGTCTACCAGCTCAGCGGCTACAAGCCCCAGGGGAAGACCATCGAGGTCGCCGAGCGCCTCCTTCGAGACGCCGCCGCCCTCGAAGAGGCTGGCGCATTCAGCATGGTTCTCGAAGGCGTCCCCGCGCCGCTCTCCGCCCTGATCACGGATCGGGTCGGCATCCCCACGATCGGCATCGGCGCTGGCTCGCACTGCGACGGCCAGGTGCAGGTTATCCACGACATGCTCGGGCTCTTCAGCGACTTTGTGCCCCGCCACGTCCGTCGCTACGCGCAACTCGGCGATGCCCTCAAGGAAGCGGTGCGCAAATACACGGCCGACATCGCCAGCGGCGCCTTCCCTTCAGAGAAGGAGAGCTTCACCCTGGACGAGGCCGTCCTGCGTCAACTCGAAGGCAAACCCCACAAGGCCGCGTCGGGACAGTAGCTCAGGGAACCACACGGGCGGCCGTTGGCTGGTTCAGCGGCTCCTGCTTGCGAATCCCCAGGCCGTTGATGAGCCCGCCCACCACGAGCAAGCTCGCCCCGACCTTCATCGCCAGATGGAAGGCGTCGGCGGACGCTTCACGGGCCGCCGCTGCCAATTGAGGCGGCGTTCCTTCGGGTGGCGGGTTGAGCGGGCTGATCTGGTGGCGCACGTCGGGCTGAGACTGGTCCAGGCCAGGCACACGGGCTGACAGGCCCTGATAGAAGCTGGAGGTGATCGCCACGAAAACGATCGCCCCGACTATTTGCGGCCCGACGCGTGAGATCGCGTTATTTATGGAGGACGCGAGTCCAGCCTGGTGGGCAGGTACCGACGTCATGAGCGCTGTCGTCAGCGGAGCAACCACCAACATCAAGCCCACACCGAACATCAGCATCGCCGGCAGCACATCCACAACGTAGCTCATCGGCGGCACCATGCTGGCCGGATCAGAGGGCCGCAACAGCCACGGCTGGCTGTCGGCGGGAAGGCGCGACAGCCAGAAGACGCCCAGGCTCATAAGCACCGGCCCCACCGCCATGAACCAGCGCGGCCCATACCGAGCGGCCAGCGCCCCCGACCGAGCCGAGAAGAGTGCCAGCAACAAGCTGGCAGGCACACCCGCCAACCCACCGGCCGCAGCCGAGTAGCCAAGTGTTCCATGCAAGAAAAGCGGCATGTAGTAGAAATTGACGTACAGCGAGCCGTAGATCACCAGCGTCGACAGATTGGTGACAGTGAAGTTGCGCGAGCGAAACAGGCTCAGCGGCACGAGCGGATGCGCGGCTCGTCGCATCAAGAACGGAAATGCGACCGTCGCGACCGTCCCGACTCCGAGGGCAACAAAGGCGAGCCGGTCCTGCCACTCGCGCTGCTGCCCGTAGATCGTTCCGAAGGCAAGCCCGCCGACGCCGAGGGCGACGACCGCCGCCCCTAACCAGTCGAAGCTGCCCGTTGCCTCCTCATCGCGGCTCTCCCTCACGTGTCGGACCGCTGCCCACAGCGCAATCGCTACGAGGGGTACATTCATCAGGAACGCGACGCGCCACGAAAGCGTGTCCACCAGCAAGCCGCCGACGAATGGCCCCAGGATCGTAGTGCCGGCCGAAGCGCCCGACCACAATCCAAAAGCTCGACCTTGCTCTTCGCCCTCAAACGCCGACCGAATGATCGCCAGTGAGCCGGGTATGAGCATTGCGCCCATCGCACCTTGGAGCACCCGCATGAGGACGAGCGCCTCGACATTCGGCGCCAGCCCGCAGGCAGCCGAGGTAACGCCAAAACCCAGCAGGCCGACGATGAACATTCGGCGCCTGCCATAGTAGTCGCTTAGCGCACCGGCCAGGATAAGCAGCGCGCTCAACGTGAGCAGGTAGCCGTTGTAGATGTACGACTGCCCCTCGAGAACACCGAAAAGCATCGCCGGCAACTCTTGGCCGATGCGGGGCAAGGCTACATTGACCACGGTCGAGTCGAGAAAGACGATGCTCGACCCCAGGACCGCGGCAAGCAGCGTCCAGCCCTTGCGGGTCACAGGCTCAGCCCAAGACATCCGCCATCAAGCAGCGTCAACCCGGCGGCTCGGGGGCGCAGCCCCCGAGCAAGGAAGGGGGCTGGTGGGTGGGCCTCCTTCACCTGTACTGCGTCACAACATCCACCAGGGCGGGCTGGCCCACTTTGACGCGCTGAATCGCGCGCTTGATCGCGGGTCCGATGTCGCGTCCCTGATCGATTGGGCCCTCGGCGTACCAGCCGAATCCTTTCGCGATGGCCGCGAAGTCAGGGGCCGGCTTATCGATTTCCATCCCCAGATACGCCATATTGGGGTCTCGCTCGCGAGCCTCCGCGATCTTGATCTGGTGCTCCCAATCGTTGTAGTAGGATCGGTTGTTGTACATCACGAGAAGAATCGGGATGTGGTCGTGCACCGCGACCCACAGCGCCCCGACGTCGAACATCAGGTCGCCATCGGTCTGAATTGCAAAGACCAGCTTCCCCGAACCCCGATGCGCCAGCGCGATGCCCAGGTTCATCCCGATCTGCGTCGCCGTCCCCAGATCGCCGCCCGTGTGCTGGCCCCAGCGCTCCAACTGCCAGTACTGATAGACGGTGTCGCGCAGCGGGTTCGCGCAGAGCACCCAGTCTTCGCCCTGGACTGCGTCGCGGATCTCCATCGAAAGGCGCGGCACGCTGACTGGCGATATGTCCCAGTCGCGCTTCGCCTCCTCCGCCCAACGCGCCAGGGTCTCGTCGTGCAGACGGTGCAGGTCCTGCCGCCTCCGCCACACGCTCTGTGCGAGCGCCTGATCGCCAAGCACGCGCTCCTGGACCAGCTTCCCGAGAGCCGGCAGCGTCGTGCTCGTGTCCGCGTTCAGGAAGAGGTCGAGCTCCATGAACTTCTGGAAATCCTGGCTCCAGCCGTTCGCGCGCATGTCGCGGAAGCCGATGTCGATGAGCTTACAGCCCGCGGGCATGATCGGCACTGTCCGCCGCGTCACTCGGTCGAGCGTCGTGAGTGGCCCGTGCAGGTCGGACACGTCGAGCGAGAGCACGACGTCAGCCTTGCGCAGCACGTCGCTTCCCCACAGCGAGAGCGGATGGCTGGTCGGGAAGTTCTGCCGCTCGTGCAGATCGACCACGGCTGCCCCAAGCATCTCCGCCAGGTCGACCAGCGCGTCGAAACCGGCCCTGGTGCGACCGGTGTATTCCGTGACGATCACTGGCATCTCGGCGCGAACCAGCATATCCGCCACCTTTGCCAGCGTATCCGGGTCGCCCATGAGTGGGGACGGAGGCTGCGCCCGTGCCGGGTCGACGAGCGCGACCTCGTGGTCCAGCGGGTCCTCCTGGAGCGCCGCGTCGTAACACAGATAGACGGGGCCCTGCGGGTTCGTCAGCGCGATGCGATGGCCACGCGCGAACGACTCCGGGATCGCGTCGACGGAGTACGGCTGGTCATCCCAGCGCACGTAGTCGCGGACGGCATTGCCCTGCACCAGGGCAGTGTGGTTCCAGTCGATGTGTGGGCGCCGCCGTGAGGCGTCCATCGGACCCGTCGCTCCCACCACGATGACCGGGGCCCGATCGAGGTGGCCCGATCGAGGTGCGCATAGTAGACGGCCATCGAGCCGTGCAGCAGGCCAACCACGTTGTGCAGAATCGCGACCATTGGGCGGCCCGTCACGCGGGCGTAGCCATGGGCGATCTGCACCGCGATCTCTTCGTGCTGACAGGTAATGATCTCGGGGTTGTTGCCGCCGTAGTTCACGATGGAGTCGTGCAGACCGCGGAAGGTCGAGCCAGGATTGAGAGAAGCGTACTGAATGCCAAACCGCTGCATCATGTCGACGATCACGTCGGACCCGTACTGGGCTTTTGCCATCAAGCGCTCCAGGGGGAGATAGACT
>JAERMM010000080.1 GCA_016844585.1 Chloroflexota bacterium
CAACGCCATTGAATGGGACATCGTATAAGGCCAGGGTGAGGGTTACCACAAATGAAATCGCTGCACTTCCACCACAAAGTCGTTCAGGTGAGCGACGTGGATCGAAGCGAGTGCTTCTTTCGAGACGTGCTCGGCCTCGAAGCACTCGGACGCGATCGCTGGCCTGATGAAGACGGGCCGACGTCCACATTCAAAACCCAGGTCGGCCAGTACGTCGTGCTCGTCGAGGTACCTGCCGTGGACCCGTCGCGAGCAGAGCACTGGAACTTCATGGTGACCCCCGAGGACTTCGTCGACGTTCAGCGGCGCATCCGCGCGGAAGGGTGCGCCATCGGCGACCTGCGCGAGGAGTTCCGGGCGGTTGGCGAGATGAGCGACAATTACTATGACCCGGACAACCAGATGATGCAGGTAACGGCCATCGCGCCCGAGGCCTATGAGACGCCGCCGGCTCGACGGGGCAAGGTTCTGGCGGGACGAATCGAGGACTTCCCGATCGGTTCGGTGACCCACAACGAGGAGGGCAAGTTCTTCATCGTACGCACCGCCGACGGCGTCCTGGCGATCTCCGAGATCTGCACCCACCGCCAGGCGTCGGTCTGCTATCAGTCAGAGCACCACCGCTTCTATTGTCCGCGCCACCACAACAAGTTCACGCGGGTCGGAGCGCACCTCGGCCACACGCCTGGCACGCCGCCGCTCCACACTTACGCCGTCGAGTTCATCGATGGGGCCATCGTCGTGGACACAGACACGAGCATCCGACGCTTGCCCAGCGAGGCGAAACGCATGGCGCCGGTGCCAGGAGCGGACGAGGTATTGTCGCGTGCATAACCCGATGATCGAGTTCGACCACGCGGTGATCCGCGTCAATGACTTCATCCTTGCCGAGCGCTTCTATCAGCAGGTGTTCGGTGGCATCTTCGGAGACGACCTGGTGCACGTCGAGCACCGCTCGATGAACTCGACCGAGGAGTACGTGCACACCGCGCAAACCGGCGGCACCGGCGCCCGCGCGGCTGAGGCGGATGAGAAGCGCGGACTCCAGACGGGCGAGCCGGTTCGTGTGTCCGGCGTGCGGCTGGTCGGGATCGGCCAGGGTAGCGTCCAGATCGGCGGCGCGCTCATCCCGATGTTCCTTGCACGCAAGCACGAGCAGGAGCCGCCACCCGAACAGCTCCGTGGCTCTCCGCGCCACGCATTCCCCGTCACCCAGAAGCAGATGGACCGAGCCATCGAGGTCCTGCGCAAGCATGACGTCGACTTCGAGGGACCCGTCGACCATCCGCCCCAGGCTTTGGTCAAGCGGTCACTCTACTTCAAGGACCCGTCCAGCAATTTCCTCGAGCTCTGCGTACCGGCTGAGTAAATAGAGCCTTACCCTCCGCCGTCTGACTGTGTCTTGCGGCTCCTATTCCCCCTCCAGCGTGGTCGGGTCTACACCCTGGGGGCCGCGATAGCTGTAGCGGCTGATCTTGGAGGGCTTGGGCGGCTTCGTCGCAACCTGGTACAGGATGGTGACCTGATCCGTCTCATTCGATAGCTGGTAGTAGTAGCTGGCGTTGATGTGAACCAGTTCACCGGGCTTGAGGACGACGTCTTCACCATCGTTGACGCCATAGAGGTGCAGCTCGCCCCGCAGCACCATAAAGAGGTGCTCCGAGCCCGGATGGCAGTGCATCTCATCTCGCTGGCCGGGCTCGTAGACGTTGATGATGGCGTTTGCGTAGCGATTCGACGTCAGCGGGATGTAGGTCTGACCCGGTTTTCGCCCGTCAGCGTTCTCGTTGAGGCTTACGACCTGCCAGCCCTTCGTGCGCAGTCGTTGGCGCTCTTCGTAGCTACCGTCCCCACCGCCTCCTTCAAACTTGTCATCCCTCAACAAATGGCTCGTATCCAATGGATTCGGCTTCAGGCTGCTCATGACTCCTCCCTTTTCCTTAGCGAACGTCCCACGCGTAGACGTTCCATGCGACCGTTGTCTCTTCAGCCGATCGGGGCCCTACGCCGAGCAGCCGATTGTTCGCCATGGTTGGCGCGGTGCCGTGGAAGAGTCCGATAACCGAGACCTGGTCCGACGAATGGCGGAGCACTTGCCCCAACACCTGCATGCGCTCGCCCACTGGTATGGTCGAGAAGAAGCGCTCGATCAGCGCGTCGAACTCCGGGTTCACGTAGCGGGCGTTGTTGCCAGACTTCCCGAAGCCGTTTTCTGGCAGGGGAGTCTCCGAGCTGTGTGCACGGCGCAGCCCCTTCATCTCATCCGGCGTGCTGAGAACCTCGAAGCCCGGTCGCGTCGCCCGATACTCGCGATCGGTTCTCCGCTGTGGGCTTATCACCAAGGTTTCGACCGCCAATCCCACGCGCTGCCAGTAATCAGCAACAGAGAGCTGCGCCTTTGTCTGCAGCTCTTGTTGGCCACTGGTCCGGATGTCCATCGTGAGGCGTTCGCCGGAAGGGTCACGGAACATTCCATCTGCTCCCCGAACGTAGCCAGTGCTCTCGATGAGCTGGATCGATCGACGGGGGTCGAAGTCGTATTTCACGACGTATGGATCCAGCTCGCGGTAGCGAGGCAGGCTCGTGTTGAAGTACGAATGCGCGATGGGCGTCATGCCGCCCTGGAGAACGTCCGCCATCTCCTGCCTATCAATGGCATGAACCAACGCCTTGCGGAATCGCACGTCGAGCTGCACGACCGGCCGTGGATCGATGAATTGCCCGTACGCCACGACCCAATTCACCAGCCCGACGTCGAGGCGCCCTTCGCGCCATTGGTCGCGGATCTGCAGCGCTTGCTCGAGCGACATCCCGCGACCGACGTTCACGTCGGTCTCGCCGGACAGCATGTTCGCCACGAGCGTGCTGGGGTCCAGGATGTACTTCACCACGATCTCGTCGATCTTAGGTCGGCCGAGCACGAATCCATCGAAGGCGACCAGCACCATGTGGCTTCCATCCACCCAGTCGCGAAGCTTGAAGGGACCAGCGCCGACGAACTCTCGGTTCCAGTACGGGAGGTCGGTCACACCCGACCTGTTCTCGATGTAGGCGCGCTCGAGCAGGTGCCTGGGCATTGGCATCGCAAACTGAGTGGTGAAGAGGGCATCTGCTTCGATGAAGGGTTGCTTCCACGTCACGGTGATGGTGCGCTCGTCCGGCGCCCGCGCGGCGTCGATGAAATCGAACCCCACGTGGCCCCCAAACGCGACCATGTCGTCGTCCATGCACACGGTCAGCGTGAACAGCAGGTCCTGAGCGGTGAATGGCGCGCCGTCCTGCCAGCGAGCGCCATTCTTCACCGTCCAGCTCGTCTCTATGCGGCCGTCCGGAAACACCTTCCACAAGCCGTTCTCCAGAGTCGGAAGTGACTCGGCCAGCATGGGCCGCAGAGCATCACTCTCGTCGCGCCGCGTCGCCCCCGCGTTGACCATGTCCTCGAGCGCGTCGATACCGGGAGCGGAGCCGCCGAAGATTCCTCCGGCGCTCGATCGGATCATCATCGGGTCGCGGGTCGAAATCACCGTTGTGATTCGCTTCAACGCGGCCGGTCGGGGCGCCTCATCGGTGGTCGATGGCCGACCGGCGCTCGGCGCGCAGCCCACGGCCACAAGCAGGAGTGCGAACAGCAACGTCAAGGGCCGCAAACAGGTGTTCACGTTCATTCCTCCTACTGGTCTGACCCCGTAGGGCGCCGCCTCGCATCGCAATGCCTCCGCGCACGCGTCATCCTCCGGCGAACTCGAACGTCCGGAATCGCCGACGGGTTGGCGACGTCGGCATCGCGCCCGCTTGAACAAGCTGGCCGATCATACATCGTCGGCGGATATAGTCGGGCCGCTAAGGGCGCTCCCTGTGAGATGATCAAGGTTCAGCGAATGCTATGCTGTAGCGGGCGCAAAGCCCGCGGAGGCGGCGGTGGCAACCGCGACTCATTTGCTAACGGCCGAAGAGTTCGAACAGCATCCGTCCAGCCGATGGGCGGAACTCGTCGATGGAGTGGTGATTGAACTGATGCCGCCAGGTGGACTGCATGGAATCGTAGCAGCCCGGATTTCGACGGAGCTTTGCAACTTCGTTCGGCCGCGCCATCTGGGCGTCGTGCTCGTGGAGGGGGGGTTCACCATCCGCCGAGGCCCAGACACGGTGCGAGGG
Source organism: Chloroflexota bacterium (assembly GCA_016844585.1). Taxonomy (GTDB): domain Bacteria; phylum Chloroflexota; class UBA6077; order UBA6077; family SHYK01; genus JAERMM01. Next base: position 4,156 of record JAERMM010000080.1, read on the forward strand.
CCGGATGTGTCCTTCGTGCGAGCCGAGCGGGTACCGCCCACGGGTGTTCCGCGCGGCTTCTGGGCAATCGCACCGGACCTCGTCGTGGAGATCATCTCGCCCAGCAACACGCGCCCCGAGGTGCAGACCAAGATCCGTGAGCACCTCGAAGCGGGCGTGCCCCTGGTCTGGTCGGTCGACCCCGACGCTCGGACGGTCGAGGTGGTGCGCTCGCTCCACGACCGCATGTTGCTTTCCGCGGACGACATCATCGATGGCGGCGACGTGATCGTCGGATTCAGCTGCAAGCTATCCGACCTCTTTGAATAAGACCCTGCGTGGACGCTCGGCATTCGGCATTCAGCTGATTCCGTACGAAGACCACTGGGCGCGCACGCGCTGCAGCACGTCCTGGTCGGGCTGAACGGCGGTCGGCCACTCGTAGCCCTTGTGCTTGGTCGTCGCGTCGATGCCGATCTTGGACGTGCCAACCTCCACCCAGCTCGCGCGGTCCTTCGGCTTGATCGATGGGTCCAGGCTGACACCAAAGCGCTTGTTGTCCGTGATGACCATGTCGCGGTGGGGCTGAACGCGCGTCGAAAGCGCCCAGTCCACCTCCTCCCAGTTGAACACGTCGATGTCGGCGTCGACGACGATGATCCACTTGGAGCCGCGCGCGGCCACGAACGCCGCGTCGATCACCTGCCTGGCGTGGCCGCTGTAGTAGTGACGGTCGAGCGAGATGATGCTGATGAAGGAGCGACCGCGCCCCCACACGTCCTTGATGCCGGGCACGCCCATGCGGATCAGGTCGGACTTGAGCCCTATCGCCGTGCCGAAAATGGCGATGACCTCGCTCTCGTTGGGCGCCCGCCCCTCGAGGGTGCCGTGCATGATCGGGTCGTTGCGGTGTGAAATCGACGTCAGATGCACCGTCGGCCGTTTGAAGCGCTCGCCGCCGTAGTAGCCGGTGTATTCGCCGAATGGCCCCTCTTCGAGCCAGGTCTCCTTGTCAGCCGGAACGTAGCCCTCGAAGACGAACTCGGAATTCGCGGGCACCATGAGATCGGTGGTCATTCCGCGAACCAGCGGCACCGGTTCGCCCCGCAGCGCTCCGGCCATCCCCAATTCATCTTCGCCGTAGTTGAACGGCATGACCGCCGCCGCCAGCACGCTCGGGTCAACACCGAAGCAGGTCGCAATGGGCATCGGTTTACCCATCGCCATGTACTTCTGCAGGACGACCGCGCCGTGCCGCCCGAGCAGCACGCCCGTCTTGTCTCGGTCCAGCACCTCTTCGCGATAGACCGCCGCGTTTCGCACACCCGTGTCGGGGTCCTCGGTCAAGACGACCCCAAGTGTGCCGATGAACGGTCCGCTGTCCAATGGGTGCCAGAATGGCGCCGGGAACCGTGACAGGTCGATGTCAGCCCCTTCGATGACGTTCTCCTGGCATGCGCCGCCCGAGACGACGACCGGATCGACCGGGTGGGTGAACGCCTCCATGGCGCGATCCAGGATCGCCCGATGGTCGCCCGTGGCGCCGAGCGCAAGACCGTAGCGCTCGACGTTTCCTAGCGCGTTGGACAAAAGTGGGTAATCGCAGCCCTTGACCGACTCGAAGAGGATCGCCGGTCCGTCGGTCCGATGCACCTCGTGCATGATGGCCCCGATCTCGAGGTACGGATCGACCTCCTGGCGAACGCGGCTCAACTGCTCCCTTTTTTCGAGCAGATCGACAAAGGTCCGCAAATCCTTCGCGGGTGCTGTCACGGCGTCTACTCCACGATCTCCCATTCAGCGATGTTCCAGGTGATGCCCTGCTGCGGCCCGTAGTTGCCGACGGGCCCCTTGACCGAGTTCCTGGCGATGATGACCTCCAGCTCGTAGTAGAGCGGGGCGATGCCGGCGATTTCCGTGAACCGCCGATGCAACGCGACTGTCGCGTCCGTCCGGTCCTTGAGATCGATGGTAGTCATCGCCAGGTTCTGCAGCCGGTCAATCTCCGGGTCGAGCAGGCTCCCCCGATTCGAGCCCGCCCAGCGCAGCTCTCGCGACGGCACGTTGTCCGAGGTGAATATGAAGTTGTCAGGAGAGATCGTCCGTGCGATCGCGAGGGTTCCCGGGAAATTCGAGATGAACTCGTTGTCGCTGTTCCTGGCAGCCGGAATCACGAAGAGCCGGGAGTTGATTCCGACGTTCTTCCAGTAGTCCGCGATGATCGATACTTCCTCCTCGGCTTTTGGCCCGGCCTGGCGCCAGGGGTCGATGTCCAGAGTCTTGCCGGACGCGTCTGCCAGAAGCTCGTTGGGCGCGGACCGCCGCCAGCCCGCGTCGGCGAGCAGCGCATTGGCCTGCCCGGGATCATACGGGTACTTGGTGATGGCACGGTCGACGTCGGGGAACATCGCATCGGTGGGAATGAAATACGCGTCGGCGGCGCGCCCCAGGCCGGAATTGAGGCCCTCCACCAGCGCTTGCCGATCCAGGCTATGCAATGCCGCGCGACGTACTCGAAGGTCTGTGACAGCCCGCTGCCAGTTGGGCACCTCGCGGAACTGGAAGAACATGTAGCGCAGCCGAGTCTCCCAGATCTTGAGGTACCCTTGCCCCCCGCCAACCCACTGATCGCGGGCCAGCGCGGCCTCGGTTCCGCGGACAGACGGCGACGTTGTCATGTGCACTTCGCCGCTGAGGAGGTTGGCCATGAGCGTGTTGGTGTCCGTGATGATCCGGATATCCAGGACGTCGATCTTCGGAGGACCGAGAAACCAGTCGAGGTTGGCGCGGCCGACCATCCGCGACCCTGGGTCCCAGGATTCGATACGGAAGGGGCCGGTTCCCACGAACGCCGCCTTGAACTCCTCACCCAGGCTGAACTGCGAGCTGCTCGCCCGGTACTTCTCTTCCAACAGGTGTCGCGGCAGCGGGTCCAGCGCCTGATATCCGAGGATGTTGGCGCTGACGTATGCCTGCTTCCAGGAAACGGCGATCGTGAGATCGTCGATCGCCTCGACTCCCGACATCAGGGTCTCCGGCGAGCGGGTCGGGATGGGGGCGTCGGGGTCCACGTACACCGTGTAAGCGAAGACGAAATCCTTGCTGGTGACGGGCGTGCCATCGTGCCACTTGACGTTGGGCCGAAGGCGGTACGTGGTGACCATGGTACCGTCGGGATTCACCACCCAGTCGCCGTTGTCGCGCGTTGGGATCTCGCGAGCCATCATCGGATGGGGGAGGCCGTTGAAGTCCAGGTACGTGAGCGCAGAGCTGAAGGTCCAGCCGTACTCGGCCATCCCTGAGCCCAGGTAGAACTTGGGATGCAGGGACTCTGGCTCTCTGGACCAGGCGACCTTCAACGTCCCTCGGGGGCGGGCCGGTCCCGAGGCTGCATCCGCGGTCTCGCCCGTTCTCGCGGCAGGGGATTGCGCGGGCGCGCACGCGGCCGCGAGCATCAGAGTCATGAGAATCAAAGTGATCACTCGGGGCAATCGGGGGCGAGCCATTCTTCCTCCGGTCGTGGCGTGCGAGCTTCCAGTGTAGATCTGCAACGCATGCTGATCCTACCCGGTCGCGCGGGCTCCGTCTAATCGTCCTACGCCAGCCATAAATGGGCTTGAGCTAACTCATACGATACGACTTGGCAGGGTCCGAGCCTGGCCGTACCATGTGAGTATTCGGTTAGCCCGCGCCAGCCAATTATCAACGAGGTGTGATCATTATGCGCTCACGGACTCGAATCGTCGCGGTCGGCCTCGCAATCGTGACCGCGGTCACCGGCTGCGCGGCGCCATCGTCGAGTCCCACCTCGGGTGGAACGACCCAGGCACAGCGGCCGGCGACGCCCAAGCGGATCACGGCCGCTCTGAATACCGGCGATCCGTTGATGTTGCGCTCCAACGCCGGCGGGCCATTCGGCGGCTCAGCCAATGGCATCGACGCGATGGAGAACCTCCTGAACGCCGGGGCCGTGCTGCGCGACGACGTCGACGTGCTTCGGCCGCAGCTCGCGGAAGCCGTCCCGACGCTCGACAGCGGCCTGTGGAAGCTTCTGCCTGACGGACGCATGGAAACGACGTGGCGGATCAAGAATGGCGCCCAGTGGCACGACGGCGCTCCGGTGACGGCAGAGGACTTGCTCTTCACGCTCACCGTGGGGCGCGACCCGGAGCAGATTGCCTTCAACGGCCACATAGGATTCGAAGTCATCGAGCGCGCCGAGGCGACCGACGCCAGCAGCCTGACGGTGTGGTGGAAGCGCCCGTTCACCGAAGCAGACAGCCTGTTCACCACTGAGTTCGCCATGCCGATGCCGCGCCACCTGTTGGAGCGGACGTACAACGAGGACAAAGCGGGCCTGGTGCTGCTTCCGTACTGGACGTCCGAATTCGTTGGGACCGGACCGTTCAAGCTGAAGGACTGGGAGAAGGGCAGCTACATGACCCTGCAGGCGTTCGACCAGTACGTGCTAGGGCGCCCGAAGATCGATGAGATCCTGGTGAAGTTCATCCCCGACCCGAACACGATCGTCGCGAACATGCTGGCCTCCGAGGCGGACGTCAGCTTGGGAAGAGGCATCTCGCTCGAGCAAGCCATGCAAGTGCAGGAGCAGTGGCGCGACGGGAAGATGGCGATCGGCTACTTGAACTGGGTCGTCATCTACCCGCAGTTCATCAATCCGAGTCCGACCGTGCTCCTCGACGCGCGGATGCGGAAAGCACTGGTGCACGCGCTCGATCGGCAAGAGATGGCCGACACGCTCCAGGGCGGGCTCACCCCGGTGGCCCACGCCATCGTCAACACGAACATCCCCGCATATCGCGAGCTGGAGCCGCAAGTCGTCAAATACGAGTACGACCCGCGACGAGCCATGCAGATGATCGAGGGCCTTGGGTACACGCGAGCCACCGACGGGATGTTCCGCGACGGCACCGGCGAGCCGCTCAGAGTGGAGATCCGCACCACCGGCGAGCAGGAGATCCAAACCAAGTCGGTGCTTTCGATCCAGGACTACTGGCAGAAGGCGGGGGTTGGCGTCGATACGATCATCATCGGCCCTCAGCGGCGAACCGACCGCGCCTATCGGGCCACGCGTCCGGGTTTCGAGGTGCTGCGCACGCCCGATGGACGGAAGGGGCTGCGGCGCGCCCACGGCTCGGAGACCCCACTGCCCGAGAACAACTTTGGCAAGTCCGGAAACAACGCCCGTTACATAAACGCCGAATTCGACGGGCTGCTGGATCGCTACTTCGCGACCATTCCGACGACGGAACGCCTGCAGGTGCTCGGCCAGATCGTGCGCCATTCCACCGACCAGGTCAATGTGATGGGCCTCTTCCAGGGCGCCGAGCCGTCGCTGATCGCCAACCGCCTCAGCGGCGCCGGCCCCAGAGGCGGACAGGAATCGACCAACGCTTGGAACGCGTGGGAGTGGGACCTGACCAGATAACCCTAGCTCTGGACCTTGCCGAGGATCGACGGCACAACACCACATGGGACGACACCAGCGTCGCCTAGCTGGTCATTCGGACGGGCCATTTCGTGCCTGAATCGGTGAAAAGACCTAGGTGACAACGTTGACAAGGTGACAACGTTGCGGACTTGCCCATCGGTGGCGAGCGCCTCAGCTCGCGTCCAAAGACGCTCATTACAGTCGGGTAACCTCCAGGACGGAAGTACACCCGGCACACGGACAAAACCAGGGCATCGGTAGTTTCGCCGGTCCGGTTGGCGCTGTTCGCCCCACGCGACCCTCAGCCGAATAGCTAGGTGCCAACGGCGGCGCCCAATTCCGATTTGCTGGTATGGACAGCGTATCCGGCTTCAAATTCCGATCGGGATGCGATCTCGATCATCATGGTGCCAGTAGG
>JAERMM010000005.1 GCA_016844585.1 Chloroflexota bacterium
CGGTACCCTTGCGATCGCGACCGAGGGCGAAATCGCTCCCGACCCAGAGTGACCGTAACGGATAACTCACCTGCAGCGATGTTACGAATTCCTCGGGCGACTGCAACGAGAAGTCCCGGCTGAAGGGCATCACGTCGACTCGATCAATTCCCAGCGCGCGCAGCCGGCGGACCCGATCGTCGAGCGTGCTGAGTGCCTGGTGGCGTCGCTCCGGATGCAGGACACGATCTGGGTCGGGGTCGAAGGTGATACAGGCCGTTTCCAGAGCAGTCATTTCAGCATGCTCGACCATGCGGCGAACGAGGTCCTGATGGCCTCGATGCACGCCATCGAAAACGCCGATTGTGAGCGCCACCCCCGGTTGCTGCTTCAACCTGCCCTCAACCGTTTGGTCGGCTGCCAAGAATCCCCGATGCGCTCCTCCGCAAAGCCAAGAAAGCCGCCGCCGTCAGCATAGACGCGTGCCTGACGCATCGTCAATCCGGCTCGTTCGTCCGCCGAGTTGACGGTGGCTGCGTCCAAGGTTGTCACGGCCCCTATTTTTGGAAAGCGCTGCCAGGCGCGGCCGTTCACCATATCCGTCGACCGTGCCTCCGGAACGATCAGTGCGTCCCTCTCCTGCGCCGCGATATCGGCTGGCCAGATGAGATGGTTCCATGAATCCGACCCGACTTCTTCAAGGGTTTCCAGTGAGATGGCATCCCCAATACTGAAGGGGCCAACGCTGAGACGTACCAGCGCTCCCAGGTGCGACGGGCAGCCAAGCACGTCGCCGAGGTCTCGGGCCAGAGAACGCACATACGTACCAGAGTGGCACTGGATAACCAGGCTGAGCATCGGAGCCGACCATCCGAGGACCGTCACCGCGTCGATTTGCACCTGGCGCGCCCGAGGCAGAGCCGGCGCAGCATCTCTCTGACCCTTCTGCCTCCGCGCCATCGTATACGCTCGTTTTCCATCAACGTGCACCGCCGAATACGCCGGCGGTTGCTGCACAGAGGTGCCCAGAAAGCGACTCAACGCCTGAGCAGCTAACCGAGCGGTGATGTGCGACGGATCTCCTGAGCGAATGACGGAGCCCTCGCCATCGTCGGTGTCCGACGCCTCGCCAAATCGAATGTCGGCCCAATAGGCCTTGACGTCCCAGGCTTCGGCCGCCACGGTCTTGGTTGCGTCGCCGAGGGCAATGGGCAGGACGCCTGTCGCCGCTGGGTCGAGCGTGCCTGTGTGACCCACCCTTCGGTGACTGGTGCGGCGGCGAATCCAGCCCACCACGTCGTGCGATGTCATCCCAGGAGGCTTGATGACGTTCAGATAGCCGTGGGACGTGCACCCGTTCGTCATCGAAGCATCAGCCGTCGTGACGATGACCGATCGTCGAACCGCTACGCGGCAGGGACGACCTCCCCTAGCTCGTCCAGAACGAGCACGAGCAGTTGAGCAATCGCGGCATCAGGTGCCGCGTCGATCGTGCACCCCGCGGCCCGTTGGTGGCCGCCGCCGCCAAAGGCGCCGACAATCCGGGTTGCGTCCACGCCTGGCACCGTGCGCATGCTGACTTTTGTTTCCCCGGGGATCTCTTCCTTGAGCACGATCGCGACTCGGGCGTCCCGGGAGGACAGGAGAAAATCAACGAGGCCCTCGACCTCTTCCATCGTCGCCTGCGTCTCCCTGAGCATCTCGTTGGTGACCGCCGTCCAGATCACCCCCGCTTGCTCCTGCAGCGAGCTGAGCGCGACGCCCCAGAGCCTCAGCCCCGCGGTCGGCCGTGTCTTGAACAGGACCTCTGCGAGTGGATAGATCGGCGCACCGGCGGAAGCGAGTTGATAGCCGCGCAGGAGCGAGCGCGGAGACGTATTCTCGGTTCGGAAGCATTGCGTGTCGGCGAGGAGCGCCGCCATGAAGCAAGTAGCCGAAGCCTCGTCAATCGCTATATCGCTAGCGTCCAGCACGTCACAGACGACTTCGGCTGTTGCCGCCGCGATCGGATTCAGGAAATTGATATCCCCATAGAGCGAATTGGTGAAGTGGTGGTCAAAAACGACGGTCCTGCAATTCGGCAAAACGCTCTTATGCTGGTTGTAGAAGGCACCCATTCGCGTCTCGATAGGTGTGTCCATCACGACCAGAGCGTCCCCCGGTCGAAGCAAAAGGCCCGGAGGCGAATCCGCCATCGCCCTGCCCGGGTACTGGACGACTCGATCATGGCCAGGTAGGGAGGCGAGGAACGAGGGCATCTCCCCGATACACACGGGGAGCGTATCCCACCCCTCGCGGCCGAGAATGTTCGCAAGACCGAGAACGCTGCCCAACACGTCGGCATCGGGATCGATGTGCCCGGTCAGGACTACTCTGGCCGCCCCAGCAAGCGCCTGCTGTAGTCTCATCGGCGGGCGGTAACTACCTCCGCCACCCTGACTCTCACTCATGCTTCATCTCTCGCAGCAACTGCTCGATCCGGGCACCCTCCGCAATCGAGCGGTCGAGCCGAAAGTCTAACTCCGGCGTATGGCGAAGGTTCAACCGCGCTGCAAGCTGGCGTCGGAAAAACGACGCGGCGTGCTTTACGTGATTGAAGGTCGCCTGCGCTTCCTCCTCGGTGCCCAACACGCTGACAAACACGCGCGCCGTGCTCAAGTCTGGAGCCGTCTCGACCCCCGTGATGCTGATGATGCCGCGCAGCATCGGATCGTCGATTTCATGCGCCAGGAGATACGCCAGTTCGTCCCGGACCTGGTCGTTGATCCGCTGCATGCGGCGCCCAACCGGCACGTTGCCCCTCCACGGTCACTTCGACTTGGCATCGACGGCGTCCGCCGGCTCGTAGGGTTCGGATTTGTCCCCGCACACCCGGCGAGTCCTAACCCCCAACCCCCTTCCCTAGGAGGGAAGGGGGCACGAAGCGCGCGCTCTGCCTCTGGACCACCTCGCTCAGCACTCAGAACTCAGCACTCAGCACTCAGCACTCAGCACTCAGCACTCGTTATGTCACCACTTCCCTTGTGAAGGCCTGAAGGACATCGCCCTCCTTGAAGTCGATGAACCCTTCGACGGAAATACCGCACTCGTAACCCGTCGCCACCTCGCGGACGTCATCCTTGAACCGACGGAGGCTCTCGAGCCGCCCCTGGAAGAGTTGCACGCCTCCGCGAAACACGCGAATCTGCGCGTTGCGCGGAATCGTTCCCGACGTGACAATGCATCCAGCAGCTGCGTGCGTGCGACCGATCTTGAACACCTGGCGGATCTCGACCTCACCCTGGATGACCTCGTGATACTCCGGCTCGAGCATGCCGCTGAGCAGCTTCTCGATGTCCTCTGTCAGATGGTAGATCACGTTGTAGGAGCGGATGTCGACGCCTTGCGTTTCGGCTGCCTTCCGCGCACCGGGCTCGACCCGAACGTTGAACGCGATGACAAGCCCCTTCGCGGCAGCCGCGAGCATGACGTCCGACTCCGTGACGTTGCCCGTGTCGCCGTGAATGATCCTGGTGCGAATCTCGCGCGACACCTGCTCGTGCTCAGCGAGTGTTTGGATCGAGCTGCTGAGCGCTTCGAGAGATCCACGAACGTCCGCCTTGAGAACCAGATTGAGGTCCTTCAGGGCGCCCGTTCGGATTCCTTCCATGATGGCCTCGATACTGGCCTCGCGCGCCCCACTCGCAGCTTGCGCCTCTGCTGATCGTCGAGTGGCCTGTGCCAGTGCCCTTGCCGTCTTCTCGTCGGCCACAACCTGGAAGCGGTCGCCAGCGCCGGGAACGCCATCCAGTCCGAGCACTTCGGCTGGCATGGAGGGCTCTGCCTGGCGAATCCGCTTGCCCTTGTCGTTAAAAAGCGCCTTGATGCGACCAGCGTAGCTTCCGGCGATAGCGACGTCACCAACGTGTACGGTCCCCTTTTCGACCAGGATCGTTGCCACCGGGCCGCGCGCCTTGTCGAGCTTTGCTTCGATTACCGTACCGACGCCAGACCGATGTGGGTTCGCCTTGTAGTTCCCCATCTCAGCTACGAAGAGGACCATTTCGAGCAGCGTATCGATGCCCTCGCCGGTTCGCGCGGACACAGGAACCGTCACGACGTCGCCGCCGTAATCCTCTACCACCATCCCAAGCTCCGTGAGCTGCTGTTTGATGCGGTCCGGATTGGCGTCAGGTCGATCGATCTTATTCAGTGCAACGATGATCGGCACGCCGGCCGCCTTTGCGTGGTTAGCTGCTTCGCGAGTTTGCGGCATCACTCCGTCGTCAGCCGCGATGACCAGAATGGCGATGTCGGTGACGCTCGCTCCGCGGGCTCGCATTGCCGTGAAGGCCTCATGGCCTGGGGTATCCAGGAACGTCACCCGTTGGTCATTGACCTCGACCTGGTAGGCGCCAATGTGCTGGGTAATGCCACCGGCTTCTCCTGCCGTTACGCGGGTCTTCCGGATGGCGTCCAACAGGCTTGTCTTTCCGTGGTCAACGTGACCCATTACGGTAACGACCGGCGGTCTGGGCGCCAGATCCTCAGGACTGTCCTCGGTTTGGTCCAGCACCTGGCTGACGTCTTCGACGGACTGTTCGTGCACTTCGATCCCGAGATCCGATGCAACGATCGCAGCTGTCTCGTAATCGATGGTTTGGTTGATGCTCGCGATGATGCCGTTCTGGAGCAGCTCACGAATGATGTTGGGAGCGCTTACGTCTAGGCGCTCGGACAGCTCCTTGACCGTCAGCGCCGCGGGAAGCTCGACGGGTGGCCGAGGGCCCTCCGGAATCGCTACAGCCACCCCGCCGCCAACGGCATCTGGACGAACCGGTCGCGGGCCCTGCGGACGACGCCGCGGACCGGGTCGTCGCGGCGGTGGTCGATTACGCATATTTCATTTCTCCTTGGACAAACGTTTAGTGCCGGCGGTCGCCCTCGGCCCCGCCGCCGGGCAAATCAGGGTCAGTCGGCCGGCCTGGTCTCTGAATACTGCTGGCTCGACCGTTCGAGCTCGACCCGATCGGGTTCGCGAACCTCAGTCTTCAACACTCGGGCCAGCGAGCCGGTGCGGATCGCCTGAGTCCAACAGTCCCGCACGGGACACAGATACGTCCCTCGCCCTGCCAGTCGCCCGGTCACATCGGCCACGACAGCACCCTCCGCGGTGCGGACGATACGAATCATCTCGCGCTTGGGCCGCTCACGCCGACAGCCTGCGCAGGTGCGGACCGGAACGTGTCGCGGCTTCAGACCTCGCCTCGCTGCTATCCGGCGGCTTGAGCGCCGTCCGCCCCGTCAATTGCAGGCGCATCGCCCGCCTCGATAGACGCGGTTGCCCGCTTGCGGGAGGACCGCTTCTTGGGAAGCTTCGTTTCATGCTCAATGTCAACCCGAAGCGCGTCGAGCCCGCTATCTTTAGCAGCGACAGCCTCATCGGTGGCGAGCATTGAGGTCTCGTCCGAGTCCACCGCGTTGACGTCCGACTCGGCCGCCAGAGTCTCCGAATCGACGGCGCTGGCCACGGGATCGGCTCCGACCGCCTCCGCCCCAGGTGCATCCGACTCCCCGTCCTGGGCCGCGGCCACAGCGTCACCTGTCGTTCCGCCCGCTGCCCACGCCTCCAGTTCCGCCCGCGCGACGGCAGCGTCAGACTTTATGTCGATGCGCCAGCCTGTGAGACGCGCCGCCAAACGCGCATTTTGGCCCTCTCGACCGATTGCAAGCGACAACTGCCGCTCGGGGACAATCACCGTTGCTGTTTTTTCATCGTCGCTTATGTCGACTCGCTGCACCTGGGCTGGGCTCAGCGCGGCCGCGACGTACGTGGCCGGATCAGGGTCCCAGGGAATGACGTCGATCTTCTCGCCGCCAAGCTCGTTGACGATGTTCTGAATGCGCACGCCTCGCAGCCCCACGCAAGACCCAACGGGGTCGATCCCCTCCTGGTGAGCGAACACGGCGACCTTCGAACGAGCGCCTGGCTCACGCGCAATGCCTTTGATCTCCACGGTACCGTTGAAAATCTCCGGCACCTCCTGCTCGAAGAGGCGCTTGATCATCAGCTTGTGCGCCCGTGAAACCAGCAATTGCGGGCCTTTGTGACTCTCATGGACTTCCAGGAGGTAGACGCGAAGTCGCTGCCCTGGGAAATAGCGCTCGATCGGCACCTGCTCCGCTGGCGGCATGATCGCCTCGGTCTTCCCAAGCTCCATGATTACCGTACGGGCCTCAATTCGCTGGACGAGCCCATGAACGATTTCGCCCACGCGCTCCGCGAACTCCTCGTAGACGCGCTTTCGCTCAGCTTCGCGCAGCTTCTGCACGATGTGCTGTTTCGCGGTCTGGGCAGCAATACGGCCAAATGACTTTGGCGTGACGTTCTGCAAGATGAGATCGCCCAGGACGGCGTCTGCCTTCAGGCCGCGCGCCTCGTCCAGTCCAATCTCGTTGGCCTCCCCCGGCGACTCGGCAACGACCTTCTCGAGGAACACCTGAGGCTCACCGGATATAGGATCTATGTGAGCGGTCACGTTCAGAGTGGTGTCGTTAAAGTTCCGCTTGTAGGCTGTGACCAGGGCGCTTTCCAGCGCCTCAACGACTACTTCGGGCGCGACGCCCTTCTCGCTGGACAGTATGTTGATGGCGGTCAGGAACTCGCCTTTCATGCTGCCCTCCCCCGATACAACCGACCGGCCGCTTCAAACGCAACAAAAAAGTGGGGCGAACCCCACTCTAAAGAGGCACGTTTAGTTCGTGCCAATTATATCTCTCGCTCCGGAGGAGTCGCAATCATCCGATCACAGAAGCGCCGCCCCTGGACCGTTCGGGCGACCCATGAGGCGAAGGATCGTACGCCTAGTCGCGTTCGGCTTGAGGATGTCGATCAAACACCGCGCATCATAGGTGAAAGGAACGTCGTGTCCCCGCCCGTCAGATCGAGGCGACTAGCCGAAGCACGCGCGGTTCGTGCGGCTCATCACGACGGGACCACTGACCGCCAATGGTAAACGCGGGTTGGTTCGGATAGGCCCTTTAGTGCAAAGGTTCCCAGCAGATGGGCCTGTTCACGCTGCGGCGGCGGAAGCCGACTCAAGAACTCTTCCGTCATTACGATCGCTTGCGCCACTCGCCGCTCGGCAAAATCCGCTTCCAGCTCCGGCACATCATGCCGCACTTTCTCGAGCGCGAAGGCAGCATGGACTGCTTGGCCTGTTCGCTGCCCATTGTGGGCGCGCTGTGCGCTTCCCCAGTGCAGCGCGGTGGAGAGCTGAACGGAGGTTAGGTGACGGCTCGCTGCGGACCCCACTGACTCTGCCGCCGCGAGTGCCCGGTCGGCGGTCGAGAAGCACGCGAGATACCCATCGCCCGTGTACTGGAGGTAGGAGTCATCCTCGGGTCCCAGAGCGCGCCCCAGCATCTGCCCGACAGCAAGCGCGCCCTGCGCAACCGCAAGCTCATCTTGCTGGAGGAGCAACGTCGAGCCGACGATGTCCACTACCAGAAGCGCCTCCGTCCGCTCCGAAAACGCCGAGGCCGAGGGGACGATCAGGCCGCTGCTGGTTGCATCCACCGCATACAGGGCCGCGGTCAGGCCCTGGCTATCGGCTCCGCTCTCGGCATCGGTCAAGGGTACGACAGCGAGGTGTGTTGAACCCACAACAACCCAGGAGGGCAACGGCACAAGCGTCTTTCCGCTGATGAGACGCCCGTTGAGTTGCGTCCCATTGCTGCTGCCGAGGTCTTCGATTTCAAGTACCGCCCCGAGAGCGCGGATCACGCAGTGGTGTCGCGAGATCGCGGGGTCACTGGCCAGGCAGAGAAGGTTGTCCCCGCCGCGTCCAATCGTGAACGGCAGCCGTTCGATGGGGAGCCGCAACGTGCCGACCGCCTCGTCGTAGCCGACGATGTACGCCCAGACAGGCGACATCTCGCTCGTTGCATCAGCAAACATGGGGCCTGTGCTCACCCCCACTGCGCGCTCTCCGCTATCCCTCAGGCTACCCCTGAGCGTATCGATAATACTGGATGCTCAGCTATGGCAACCGCCGGTGCTCGATGTTCCACGTCGGCTAACCGGGTGGCAGCTCTCAGGCTGATCGACGCGCCCCTAACGGACGCCAAAGTCTATCGATTGAAGCGGCGTAACGATGTCGTTGAACGAGATCAACAGCATCAGTGAAATAAGCACTGCCATGCCCACCAGGTGGATGAGCCCCTCGCGCTCAGGTGGCACGCGCTTCCCCCGAATCGCTTCGATCAACACAAAGAGCAGCCGACCGCCATCGAGAGCCGGCAGAGGAAGCATGTTTGCGACGGAAAGGCCGGCGCTGAAAACACCGGTGATGAGAAGTACCGGAAACCAGAACCCCGTCTGTACGGCAGTCGATGCAGCCTGGCCCGCGATCTGGGTCATTCCCGGAAGCCCTATTGGGCGGACGGTTTCGGCGGAGAGCTCGCCGCGCAGCACCATGACAGGCGCAGCGAAGGTTAGCATCACCGTGTCCACCGCGCGGCGGAGCCCGAGCCACATCGCTTCGAGGGGAGGATGTGAGACAGGCTCGATAACGCGCCCCCGACCCTGGAGTCGCACACCCATCGGGCCCTGACCCTCTGGCCAGTCTTTGCGCGGAGTGACGGTTAGCGTGACCGGCGTTCCTCCCCGATCGATCGTGAGGCGCAGCGGGTCACCGAGCCGGCTGCGCGTTTCGTTAGCAAAGTCCTCCAGAGACCGAATGGGCCGCCCATCAATCTCAACTGCAAGATCCCCGGGTCGCAGCCCGGCGATCTCAGCCGGTGAGCCGGCCGTGACAGCGGCAATCTCAATATCGGTTGCTCGCGCCTCAGGCCAACCGGTGGCGTAGGCAATTCCGAACGCCGCGACCGCGACAAGAAAGTTCATGCCTGAACCAGCCGCCAGCACGATGGACCGCACGATCTTTCCCTTGCTCGCAAAGCTGCCCGGTGCCGTGGGATCCTCCTCCCCCAGCATGCGCACATAGGCGCCCAGTGGAAGCAGGTTGAACGAATAGCGAATGCCACCCCGAACGGTCGAAAGCAGCCGCGGCGGGAACCCAACCGCAAACTCTTCCACCACGATCCCGCTTCGGAGCGCGGCGACGAAATGTCCGAATTCATGCGCGATCATGAGAAAGAGGAGTATCGGCACAATGGCTAGGTATTCCAGTTGACCTCTCCTGGGGGAAAAACGCCCGTGGCGATGTCCCGATTGATCGTCGCGCTAGTGTCGCGCACTCGTGGTCCGGGCCACGTTACGTGCCCAGGCGTCGGCCGCGAGGAAGTCGGCGGCGCAGTCTCCTGAGTTGGAATCGTGCTGATCCAGCGTCGCCGAGATAAGTGGCACGATGTCCGTGAATCGCAGATCTCGCGCGAGAAAACGCTCGACCGCCACCTCATTCGCCGCGTTCATGACCGCCGGATACGTGCCGCCCGCCAACGCGGCGTGCCGAGCAAGCAGGACTGACGGGAAGCGCTGGTCGTCAATTGGTTCGAACGTCAGCGCTCCGAGGTTGGCGATGTCGAGTCGCGGTAGGTCTGCATTGACCCGCCGCGGGTGTGTCAGCGCGTCGATAATCGGCAGTCTCATATCAGGTACGGATAGCTGAGCCTTAACAGATCCATCCACAAACTCAACCAGCGCATGCACGATGCTCTGTCGGTGGAGGACCACGGAGACCTTCGAGGCGGGCACCCCAAAGAGCCACATCGCCTCGATAATCTCAAGGCCCTTGTTCATCAGAGTGGCTGAGTCCACCGTAATCTTTGGCCCCATCGACCACGTCGGATGCTTGAGCGCCTCCTCTGGAGTAGCAGTCGAAAGACGATCGAGTGGCGTATCACGAAACGCCCCGCCCGAAGACGTCAAGACCAATTGCGCGATCTCCCGTGAATCCTCGCCCCGCAGGCACTGCCATATCCCGCTGTGCTCCGAATCGACTGGTACGATTGTCCCGCCGCACTCGGCCGCGGTCCGGGTCACGATGTCGCCCGCGCTAACCAGCGTCTCTTTGTTGGCGACCGCCACGGTGGCGGCACGGCGTAGGGCCGACAGGCAGGCGCTTAGTCCAACGAGACCGGGAGTCGCGAGCACGAGTACGTCCGGGGAAGTTCGGTTGACCAACTCTTCAAGCGCAGTGGGCCCCGTGAGGACATGGATCTTCGATGGACCACTGGTTCTCGCGCCGTTGCCCCCTAGGGCCGCCAGCTCTGGCTGGAATTGATCGAGCTGCGCAGCGAACCCGGTTGACCAGTGTCCAGCGGCGAGCCCGACCACGTGCAGCTCGTCGGGCAGGCGCTCGACCACGTCAAGCGCCTGACTTCCGACCGACCCTGTGCTCCCGAGGACGACAACTCGCTTCATGACTGCCAGATCCTGTCGGTAATCACCACGTACCAGTATCCCAGAAAGCCGGTGAACAGCAGGCTATCGATGCGATCGAGCATTCCACCGTGGCCCGGCATGATCCATCCAGAGTCCTTCGTGTCGAGCTGGCGCTTCAGCGCCGATTCAGCCAGGTCACCAACGACGGCGCCAAGACCCAGGAGCACCCCGAACCCAACCAGTCTCGCTAATGGCTGTCCGACCATGAGCGACGCTGCGCCAGCGATGACGACTGCCGCGACGACGCCTCCTACAACGCCTTCGACCGACTTGTTCGGGCTGACTCGCGGCGCGAGGCGATGCCGACCCCATTGCCGGCCGACCAGGAACGCTGTGATGTCGCACCCCCACGTGCACGCCAGGATGAGCAGAACCCATTCCAATCCGTCCGGGAGGCTGCGCAGCGCAATCGTAGGCGCCAGGAGCGCCCCGACGTACAGTCCTCCTGCGACGGATACCGCCCACCCCAGGAGAACGGGCAATTGCCCACCGCTCCGAATGCTCGACCATGCGCCGACGCCCAGTGCGAATCCAAAGGCCAGCCAGGCCGGGCGGACGTCCATAAGCGCTGCGCTGAGCGGGAGCGCGACCGCTGACGCCAGGCCGACCGGCCATGAGCCGGGAAGCCGCGCGCGTACTGCCAGGGCAGTTATTTCCCAGACGGCCAACGCGGCGGAGACGAGTACCAGCGCAGCGAACCAGGCGCCACCGAGAAAGGTGGCCGCGAGGGCGACCGGCGCCGCCACAAGTGCGCTGACGACGCGCGGAACGAGATCTCGTGCGGATCGAGATCGGTGAGGTCCGCCGTCTGGGCTAGACCCCGTTTGCGCGCTTCCCGCTGCTGAGACCGCCAAAGCGCCGCTGCCGTCGCCCATAGTCGTCGATCGCCTGCCTGAATGCAGCCGCATCAAAATCTGGCCAGTAAACGTCCGTGCACCAGATCTCCGCATAGGCGGCCTGCCACAGGAGGAAATTGCTCAGGCGCATCTCTCCGGCGGTACGGATGATGAGATCCGGATCCGGAAGCCCTGCGCTGTCCAGGTTCGCAGAGATCACCTGCTCGTCGATCTCATTGCATGCAAGGCCCGATTGAACAACCCGGCGGATTGCGCGTACGATCTCTTCGCGCGCACCGTAGTTGAACGCGACGTTCACGATGAGTCGGTCGTTGCCCACCGTCGTCTCGACCGCCTTGCGAATGCGCTCGGCCAGCGAGGGCGGCACCCCGTTCAGTGTGCCGAGGTGCCGAATACGCACGCCGCCCTGACGGAGCTCATCCGTCTCGCGGTCGATGACGTCGCTCAGGATCGCGAACAGCGCTTCCACTTCGTCGTATGGGCGCTGCCAGTTCTCCGTGGAAAACGCATAAAGCGTCAGTACCTTGATGCCGCAGTCAACACAGGTCTTGATGATGCCCCGCACCGACTCGGTGCCTGCTCGATGGCCCAGCGAGCGGGGCAGACCGCGTTCCGCCGCCCATCGACCGTTCCCATCCATGATGATGGCGACGTGGGTTGGCACGTCAGTCGTCGGAGGCAGCACGGGCCGCAGATTTGAACTCTGGAGCATCAGGGTTCCAGTATCTCACGTTCCTTTGCTTTTCCCAGCTCGTCTACCTGGGCGACGAACTGGTCGGTGAGCTTCTGCAAGCGCTCCTGCCCACGCTTCAACTCGTCCTCGGAGATTGTCTTCTCTTTCTCCTCTTTCCGCAGCGACTCGAGTGCGTCTCGTCGGCAGTTGCGGATCGCAATGCGGCCCTCCTCAAGCCTCCGCTGCACAAGCTTCACCATCTCCTTCCGTCGCTCATCGTTGAGTTGCGGGATGGCTAGTCGAACCATCTGGCCATCGTTTGTCGGATTGAGCCCAAGATCAGCTTTCAGAATCGCTTTCTCGATGGCTCCAACCATGTGACGGTCCCATGGTTGAATGGTTAGAAGCCGCGGCTCCGGAGCCGCGATTGTCGCGAGCGTGTTGACCGGCATTGGCGTGCCCATATAGTCAACGACGACGCGATCAAGCAGCGCTGGCGTGGCCCGACCGGTGCGGATCGTGTTCAGCTCGGTCTTGAGAGACCCGATGCTCTTATGCATCTTGTCTTGCGCGATCTGATTGACGTCGTCTGTGGACATCCATGCGCTCCTACGAGATCAGCGTACCGACTTCGTCGCCCAAGAGAAGGCGCTCGAGGTTCTGAGGATTTGTGAGGTCGAAAACGACGATTGGTAGATGATTGTCCATGCAAAGCGAAAGGGCCGTACTGTCCATGACTCCGAGACCCTGGGCGAGCGCATCGATGTAACTCAATCGCTCATATTTGGTAGCTTTGGGGTTGCGGGCGGGGTCATCCGTGTACACGCCGTCCACGCGGTTCTTTGCCATGCACAGGACCTCCGCACCCACCTCGAGCGCGCGAAGCGCCGCCGCAGTGTCCGCGGTGAAGAAGGGGTTTCCCGTGCCAGCTCCAAAGATGACGACGCGACCCTTCTCCAGGTGCTGGATCGCGGCCTCGCGGATATACGACTCAGCCACCTGTGCCATGGTGATGGCCGACTGCACGCGCGTCTCTACGTCGAGGCGCTCGAGCGCGGCCTTCAAGGCGAGAGCGTTGATGACCGTTGCCAACATGCCCATGTAGTCGGCCGTCGCCCGGTCGATTCCGCTGATTGCAGCCTGCTCACCACGCCAGATGTTGCCGCCGCCAACGACAACCCCGATCTCGACACCAACCTCCCGTACACGGCGGATGCATGTCGCTACATAGTTGACGGTAATCTGATCGATACCGTACCCTGCCTCGCCCTGCAGAGACTGCCCACTCATTTTGAGCAGTATTCGCCGGTATCTGGCGACCCGGGCGCTCACCACATGGCCTCCACTCCGACAATCGCGCCGCAAGAACCACGCCGATCTCTGTCGGGGCACCGCACCTCCCCCGCGACGAGGGAAGTGGGCAACTTAGTTTCCGAGCTCGAAGCGAGTAAAGCGCCGGACGATGACGTTCTCCCCGGTTTTCGCCGCCGTTTCCCGAACCAGATCTGCAACGGTCTGACTCGGGTTCTTGATGTAAGGCTGCCGCATCAGCGGGAGTTGTTCGGCTCCAGCTTCGTCAGGGGTCAACCGTCCGTCAGCGGACGCTTCGCCGACCGATGAAGGGTTCGTTGCGGCAATCTGCATCGCGAGATCGTGTGCCAGATCACGGAACGCCGAAGTGCGCGCCACGAAGTCGGTCTCGCAGTTGACCTCGACGAGGACGCCGATGCGTCCCCCACCGTGAATGTAGCTCTCCACGATCCCTTGCTCAGCCTCGCGCCCGGCCCGCTTGGCTGCCTGCGCCAATCCCTGTTCGCGCAGCAGCGCGACAGCCTTGTCGATACTTCCGTTTGCGGATGTGAGCGCGCGCTTGCAGTCCATGACGCCGGCGCCTGTGGCGTCGCGAAGTTCCCTAACTTTTTCAGCGGAAATATCCAACCCTCTGCTCCTTTCGCGTGCCTCTAAGGTTGCTCGTCGCTGACGGGCGCAGGGGAGTGGGAGGCATCGGCCAAGGCCGCGTCGGCTCCAAGAAATGCCTCTTCGGCCGCGGCGGTCACGGCTGCTGCGACCGCCGCGGATGTCTCGATCGATTCATCGTCCTCGGATTCTTCTTCCTCACTGCCCTTGGCGACAATCTCGGCCGCGGCGTCGCGGATGCGCCTACCGTCGATCGCGGCGT
This sequence comes from Chloroflexota bacterium, assembly GCA_016844585.1. Classification (GTDB taxonomy): domain Bacteria; phylum Chloroflexota; class UBA6077; order UBA6077; family SHYK01; genus JAERMM01. The sequence goes on from JAERMM010000005.1 coordinate 14,076, forward strand.
CCGCCATCTTGCTGGTGATCAATCGGATCGCACGGATGGCGTCGTCGTTCGACGGGATCGGGTACGAGACGACCGTCGGGTCACAGTTGGTATCGACCATGGCCACGATCGGGATCTCAAGACGGATGGCCTCCGCCATGACAATGTGTTCGCGCTGCGGGTCGACAACGAAAACGGCGTCGGGTAGACGGCCCAGCTTCCTGATCCCGCCGAGCAGTCGGTTGAGTCGCTCGATCTGCTCCTCGAGCTTGGTGACTTCCTTCTTCGGAAGCCGCTCGAAGTCGCCGTTCTCCTTCCGAGCTTCTAGCTCATCCAGGCGCTTGATGCGAGTCTGGATCGTCTGGAAGTTCGTGAGCATGCCACCAAGCCACCGGTGATTGACGTACGGCATCTCGGCGCGGGTAGCCTCTTCGCGAATCGCATCCTGTGCCTGCTTCTTCGTGCCTACGAAGAGCAGCTTACCGCCGTCCGCCGACAGCGCCTTCACCCATTCCATCGCCTCGTCGAGCCGTCGGACCGTCTGCTGCAGGTCGATGATGTGAATGCCATTGCGCTCGGTGAAAATGAAGGGGCGCATTTTCGGGTCCCACCGACGCGTTTGGTGGCCGAAGTGCACCCCCGATTCCAGGAGCGTCTTCATTGAAACGGATGCCACGGCAGTTCTCCTTCGTTCATTCCTCCGCTAGCCGTCATCCCGTGCGGAATCCATTGTGAGATGGACACGACCGCGACGGTCAGGCAGCGTGTGTACTTGGCGCATGGCCACAGCGATTATACCGCTGAACCCTTGCCCGAGCGCCGCGAAACATCCGTAACCGGACAGGAACCCTACAGAATAAACCGTTTCAGGTCTTCACTTGCTACAAGGCTGGCGGTGCGCTCCCGGACGTAGGCGCCATCTATCGACACGGTCGATCCGGCCATTTCGGGAGCGCTGAAAGAGATCTCCTCCAGCGTCTGTTCGAGTACCGTGTGCAGCCGCCTGGCGCCAATGTCCTCGACCCTCTGATTGACCTCCCAGGCGACCCTTGCCATCTCCGCGATGCCGTCAGGGGTGAATTCGAGCTCCACCTTCTCTGTAGCGAGCAGCGTCTGGTACTGCGAGCACAGCGAGTGCTCCGGTCGCACCAAGATCTCCTCTAGCTCCGTTCGACCAAGGGCGCCCAGCTCGACGCGAAGAGGGAACCTCCCCTGCAGCTCCGGTATCAGGTCGGACGGCTTGACTTTCGTAAAGCTGCCCGCGGCGATGAAGAGCATGCGATGAGATCCCACCGGACCGTATCGCGTCATGACTACACTGCCCTCGATGATCGGCAGCAGGTCGCGCTGCACTCCCTCACCGGACACGTCGGCGCCCGACTCGTTGCCACGGCCGGCTATCTTGTCGATTTCGTCGATGAATACGATCCCATTCTCCTCGACTCGCTCCAGAGCCTCATCGACCACAGCGTCAAAATCGACCAGCTTGTTGGACTCCTCGCGCGCCAGAATGCGCTTGGCATCGCGAACGCAGACTACCCTAGACCGAGGCCGCGAACGAATGCCTGGGGGGGGCATCGCCTCGCGGGAGTACTGCGCACTCTCAGGCGTGCCGTAGTCCCAGAAAGCGTCGTACGGATCGAGGTCGGGGGTCACCTCGATTTCGATCATCGCGTTGTCCAGTTTCTCAGAGCGGAGCATCCGTCCGATGCGCCGCCGACTCATCTCGTCGATCTCCACCCTGCCTTCCGAGTTATCGGGTGCGGCAGCGGCGGCGGCCCGTAGCCCATCAGGAACGCGCACCAGCGCTCTACCGGTCGCACTCTTGAGCGCCCCAGTCGCGGCCTGAGCAACGACGTAATCGACGAGTCGCTCCGTCGCACGTTTCTCGGCCTTGGTTTGAACGTCTTGCAGCCGCCGATCGTGAAGCCGCGCTACCGTGTCCTCGACCAGGTCGAGAATGATGGACTCAACGTCTCGCCCGACGTAGCCAACCTCGGTGTACTTGGTTGCTTCCACCTTAAGAAACGGAGCCTCCAGCATGCGGGCAACCATGCGCACCATCTCGGTCTTCCCAACGCCAGTGGGGCCAATCATCATGATGTTCTTCGGGATAATTGCGCGGCGGTCCTCGCTGGCCAACTGGCGCCTTCGATACCGATTCCGGAGCGCTATCGCTAGCGCCCGCTTGGCCGCGCCCTGCCCGATGATGTGCCGATCCAGCTCGAGGACGATCTCCGACGGCGTCATAGCATCGATGCGGCGGCGCTTCCGATGGGTCGCAGGCGCCGCTGTTTCAGCCGCCACTTCCTGCCTCCAGCGCCGCCCCGTCTTCTGAGTAGGAGATCGCTTCCACCGAGATCTGATCGTTGGTATATATACACATGGCTGCGGCGGTTTCCAGGCCGATGCGCGTGATTTCCGAAGCGCTCAGGCTCGTAGCCGTCACCAGGGCACGGGCAGCGGCCTGCGCGTAGGGGCCCCCAGAGCCGATCGCTGCAAGATCGTCGTCGGGCTCGACCACGTCCCCGGTCCCAGAGAGCACCAGGATTCCCTCGCGGCTTGCTATCAGAAGCCAGGCCTCCAACTCCCGGAGGAAGCGATCCGAGCGCCATTCGCGAGCCAACTCCACGGCGGCTCTTCGCGGATTGCCGTGGTAGTGATCGAGCTGACGTTCGAAACGCTCGAAGAGGGCGAAGGCGTCGGCGGTGGCACCGGAGAACCCGGTGAGCACCTCATCGTGATAGACACGACGGACTTTGCGGGCGCCCGCCTTCATGACGAGCTCGCCGATGGTCACCTGACCGTCGGCGCCCATCGCTACCTCGCCGTTTCGTCTCACGGCGAGAACGGTCGTACTCCTGATGTGCCGGCCGTAGTCCACGTGTCGACACCCCCGCACAGTGGCCGCAGGTGCCTGGCGGCGTAGGATTATAGCCTGTCTAGTTGGCCTCGGCCCGGGCGACGTTGCGGAGGTGTTCGTCGAGCGTGCGGGCAAACAGGTGCGTTCCGTCACCCATCGCCACAAAGTACAGCCATGGATCGTGCGTAGGATCAGCCGCAGCCTGGAGTGACGCCAGGCCAGGGCTGCAGATCGGCCCCGGCGGAAGCCCGGTAGTCTGGTAGGTGTTGTACGGAGAGGGAGTCCGGAGGTTCAGCGCCGTCAGATCACGTCGCCAGTAGTCCAGGTCAGGGCCCATCTGTCCGAACGGCACAAGCGCGTACTGGATGGTTGGGTCGGCCTGCAGCGGCATTCCGAGATCGAGTCGGTTGTGGAACACGGCAGCGATCTGTCTACGCTCGTCAGAGACCATCGCCTCACGCTCGATGATCGACGCTAGGGTCACCATTCCATGTGGAGAGAGCCCGTTTTCTGCCGCGCGGGCTCGCAGGGAAGCATCAACCTTCGAATCAAACTGCCCAACCATCAACCGCAAGATGTCGTCCGCCGAGGCGTGTGGAGGGAGCGCGTACGAATCAGGGAAGAGGTAGCCCTCGAAACTGGTCGCTCCGGGAGGGAACCTCACGTCGGTCCCGTCACCTGCCACCACGCGCAGGAAGGACTCGCGGTCCACGATGCCGCGCGCGTCTAGATAGGTGGCGACCTCTTCGGCGCGCCAACCTTCGGGGATCGTTGTCAGGCCACCCTGCCGCGTGCGGCTCGCCGCGAGCACGTCGAGAATCTCCGAGACCGTCATCGTCTGGCGAAGCTCGTATTCCCCGGCGCCAAGACGTCCATCCAGTCCGCGAGCCTCAGCCTGCGTGCGGAACGCGCGGCCCGAACGAATCAGGCCCGCGCGCTCGAGCGCGACAGCGACCGTAGCGGCGCTCGCGCCCGGCGGCACGACAAACAGCTCCGGCGTCGGGTCACTTCCCGCGACCTCATCGTTTGGGTTGGAAAGCGCCGGAAGGGCGCTGCGCCATTCGTCGAGCGTCCGCGCGCCGAGACCGGCCGCCGCGGTCGCGAGTACGACCATGGCCGCTGCAGCTATGAGGAGAACGACGAGGACATTGCTCGACGGTCGAGGTAGCTCTGAAGGATGTACGCGGCGGCCAGAGCGTCGAGCCTGCCGGTTCGACGGTCCTGGTTGCTGATCTGCCCCGTTGATCGAGCCATCGCCGTTGTCAGGCGTTCGTCCCATAGGTCCACCGGAACTGACACGCGGCTCGCCAACATCGCTGCGAACCGCTCCACGCGCTTCGTTTGTTCGGTTGGCCTTCCGGAAAGCCCGGTTGGCAAACCCACGACGATGCGCGCGGCGTCGAGATCGTGCAGCAGCTCGTCGATGGCCGCCGCATCTTTATTGTACGAGCGGCGCTGCAACGCTCCGCGCGGGGTCGCGATGACGCCAAGCTCGTCGCTGACTGCGAGCCCTATACGCTTGGAGCCGACGTCCAGCGCCAGAATCCGCGCCAACCGCTAGCTTCTTCCCTGAAGCTCTGACCGTATGGCATGTTCGGCCGTCGCCAGAGCATCGTCGAGCTTCGATGGGTCACGACCTCCCGCGCGGGCCAGGTCCGGCTGCCCGCCGCCCCCGCCCCCAGTGACCGCCGCCGCGGATCGCACCAGCGCCACCGCGTCAAACCCCGGCCGGATCGATTCCTGGCCAATGCTCGCAATGAATTGCGGCTTTCCCTCGATGAGCGCCCCGAGCACGATGATCCCGACCGGCGCTACAACGCGCAGAGCGTCCTTCATTTGCAGGAGCGCATCCATCGATGACGCATCCACTTTCGTCACGATCGCGGGCGTCCCGCCGACAATGAATGCGTGCTCGGCGAGTGCTGCCGCTTGAAGCTGCGCCAGCGTCGCCTCCAGTCGGCTCGTTTCGCGGCGAGCGTCTCGCAGCTCATTGAGGAGCGCGTCGACCCGCTCGTCTAGTCGCTCGGCTGAGCTCCCGAGCCGCGCGGCGACTGATGCCACCATGCGTGATCGCTCACGTGCCAACTCGTGGGCGGCCCGCCCCGCGACGATCTCGATGCGGCGCATGCCGCTGCCAATACCGGTCTCGGACGCCACGTACGCCGCGCCGATCTCCCCGGTGGTTCTCACGTGTGTTCCACCGCACAGCTCCTTGCTGAAATCGCCCATGGTGACAACGCGAACCACGTCGCCGTACTTCTCACCGAAAAAGGCCGCCGCGCCCTGATTCACTGCCTCCTGAAACGGCAACTGCTCTATGCCGACGGGGAGGTCAGCCAGGATATGGCGATTCACCAGGTCTTCGATTGCCTCAATCTGCGCGGTGCCCAGCGGTCCTTCGTTCGGGAAATCAAACCGCGCGACCCGCGGCGAGACGAGCGATCCAGCCTGAACCGCGTGGGGACCAAGCGTGAGCTGCAGAGATCTGTGCAAGAGGTGCGTAACCGAGTGATGGCGCATGATGTCGCCCCGCCTCTCGGGGTCGACCATCGCCGCGGCCGAGTCTCCGGCGGCGATCTCGCCCCGCGCGACACGCCCGATGTGCAGAAAGCGCCCCAGTGGATCGCGCCGGGTATCCTCAACCTCGAACTCTCCGCTGCTGGTCAGGATGCGACCTGTGTCGCCGACCTGGCCGCCGCCCTCGGCATAGAACGGCGATTCCGACAGCACAATTGTTCCCTGCTCACCCTCGCCGAGCGATGATGCAGACGCGCCGTCCCTCTCGACTGACACGACAACCGACTGCCCGTCCAGTCGTTCATAGCCAACAAAACGTGTCGCCGCGTCTGATCGAGAACCCACCGCCCGGGATGACGTCACCGCCCGAGCCGTCTTGCCGAACGAAGTGCTTCCGCGGCTGCGCTGGCGCTGCGCCGACATCGCCGCTTCAAACCCATCCGAGTCGATCGAGAGGCCGGCGTCGGAAATGACCTCCTCGCTCAGCTCCCGAGGGAACCCGTAGGTGTCATACAGTCGAAAGACGTGTTCGCCCGGGAAAGTCGTGCCGCCCGCTGCCCGCGTTTCCTCGATCCACCGGTCGAGCAGGCCCTGGCCGGACCGCAGCGTCGACGCGAAGCGTCGCTCCTCGGCTGCGATGATCTCCTGGACCTTTGAGCGGACTGGCCCGAGCGAGCTGTGGCGCTCGGCCATCCGATCGATGACGAGCCCAGCCAACTCCGCGAGGAATGGCCGGTCGAGTCCCACCCGCTGTCCGTATAGCACGCAGCGCCGAATCACTCGGCGAAGCACGTAGTCACGTCCCTCGTTTCCCGGTAGCACGCCGTCCGCGACCAGAAACGTCATGGCTCGACCGTGGTCTGCAAGAACGCGAAGGCTGTAGTCGGATTTCTCATTTGATCCGTACGACAACCCCGAGAGCTCCTCGGCGCCTCGAATGATGGGCAGGAACAGGTCCGTCTCGTAAACCGAGGGGGTGTCTTGCAGGAGAGCCGTCACGCGTTCGAGACCGAGGCCGGTGTCGATGTTGGGCCTGGCCAGAGGCGCCCGGCTTCCGTCGGTGTCCTGGAAGTACTGCATGAACACCAGGTTCCAGAACTCCAGGAAACGCTCGCACTCGCACCCTGGCGCGCAGTCGGCACGGCCGCAGCCGAACGACAGTCCGCGGTCGTAATACAGCTCGGTATCGGGCCCGCATGGCCCCGAGGAGCCGGGCGGACCCCAGAAGTTCGATTCATCGGCGACGATACGGTCTGAGGCGATCCCGGCCCTCTGCCAGAGCGCGATCGCCTCGTCGTCGGATGGATAGACGGTCACCCACAGCCGATCGACCGGAAAACCAAAACCCTCCGTGACCAGCTCCCACGCCCAGGGGATCATCTGCTCTTTGAAATAGTCGCCGATCGAGAAATTGCCCAGCATCTCGAAGAACGTCAGGTTGCGTCGGTCGCCAACACTCCCAATGTCCGTCGTACGAAAGCACTTCTGGATCGAACAGAGGCGTGAAGCAGGCGGCGCTGATCTCCCGAGCATGTAGGGGATCATCTGCTGCATGCCCGCGGTGGTAAGCAAGACCGTTGGGTCGTCGTCCGGCACCAGGCTCGAGCTGGCCCGCTGCAGGTGGCCACGTTCGCGAAAGAACGAAAGGTAGGTTTCGGCTACCGCCTCACTTGTCCAAACTACCATCCGTCAGCCAGCTTGCAAGATACGGCCCCACGCTCTGCCGGATGGTCTTCGACAGAAAAAAGGCCCTGTGACAACCGCGACAACCGTGACAACCTTTGTCGCTCCTACGAGCCTGCGACGTCGGCCCATGGCCGCGTGAGGTTCCACAACGACTCCAGCACCGCAAACTGGCTCGTTGTCACCGCCATTTCGATGCTGTCGCACCACTCGCCATGAACGTAGGCGATGTTGCGACGCACACCTTCCACCTCGAAGCCGCACTTTCGATACGAGGCGATTGCTCGCGTATTGAAGTCGTAAACGCTGAGCTGCACCTTTTCCAAGCTTACATCCTTGAAGAAGTATTGCAGCGCCAGTCGCATCGCGTCTGACCCGTATCCCTGACCCCAGTACTGTTTATCGCCTATGCCGATAAACAGCCGGCAGGTCCCGATGTCGCGGTAAAGACGATCGAACCCGAGCATTCCGATAGACTGGCTATCGAGCTTGGTAATGATGAAGAGACCACTCGTGGGATCGGTTCGATACTGTTCGTATCGGCGGCGCACCTCATCCATCGACATGCGCTTCCCGGGATCGGCGTTGAGATAGAGGCCCATCTCACTGTCGTTCTCCCACTCCCAAACTAGGGGCAGGTCCTCGGCCTCGACTTCACGCAATATCACAAGCTTCCCCGTATACGTGGGAAGCATCCATTGCCCTCCGCTGCTTGCTGGAGATTCCTGGGGCCAGCGCGAGTAATGGTACTATGTGTGTGCTCATCGTGGGTGGAGTAACGGTGCCCAGCCCAGTCGTAGCCCGACTGCTATTAATCGCATTTGCCCTCCTGACAGTCGGCAGCCTGGTGCTGTCGCTCCTCCCGCTTGGGGCCCGCTGACACGTGCAGGGCCGAATCCAGCCGCGAGCAGTCCGCCGTCAGGGCGTTCGGTGTACCCGTCACCGGTTCAATCGACTCGTGCGCGAAGCCTGCGACAGCCTCCCATCCAGATTTCAGCGCTTGCTGCGCAACGTAGCGGTCACGGTGGCGGATCTGCCCAACCAGGATACTGGCCCAGCCCTGGGCCTCTACGAGGGAACGCCCGTCGGCGAGCGCGGCTCCGGGTATTCACTGACCCTGCCCGATAAGATCAGCATCTACCGCCTGCCCCTACTTGCGATGTGTGGCAGCCAATCAGAGCTCAAATCGGAAGTGCAGCTCACGGTTCTGCACGAGGTAGGGCACTACTTCGGCATGGACGACGACGAAATCCCCTTCTGAGGTTGCCACTGTGTTAGGGTTCCTGAAGCGAGACGGCAACTCGAGCGAGGACCGCGCCGAGATCATCGAATACCTGGCGAAGGTCCGCCCGCTCGCGGAAGCAGCCGAGCGTGAGTTCGCGGCCTGGATGGCCGCGGTGGTGCACGAACCCGGCGCCGATCCCCCCCGTGCAAACTCGCCGAGGCTCGCAATTGAAGCCGACCCAGAGGGGCGGCACGCATCGATCTACCTCTGGCACGTCGGCGACCCGGCGCGCGACTTCGTGGAATGCGAACCGACGAAGCCCACCCGCGCCTATTACGAGGCGTTCTCGCTGTGCCTCGAGGCGCGCGCCGCGGCGGCCGACGGGTTTCGGTCCGCGGCCGAGGGTATTGGCGCCCGCGACCCCGCCCCCCAAATAGCGCAGGCCAATCGCAAACTGGCCGAAGCCGATCATGAGCACGCCCGTGCCACAGCAGCTATGGCCGCGCTGGAGGCCCGTGCTGGCTAGCCATAGCCGCCCAATCTGAGCTGCATGCAGATCGACATCATCACGCTCTTCCCCGAGATGTTCGATGGCCCATTTGGCGCTAGCATCGTGCGTCGCGCCATCGACGCAGGCCTGATCAAGATCGACATCCATAACCTCCGTGACTGGACCCACGACGGCCGCCGCACCGTCGATGATGCGCCATTCGGCGGCGGCCCCGGAATGATCCTCAAGCCGCAGCCGCTCTTCGAGGCCGTCGATGCGCTCCGTTCGGATGCGGCCGTAACCGTGCTTCTCACGCCAAACGGGGAACTGCTCAAACAGCCACTCGTGAGAGAGTTGGCCGCGGCCGAGCACCTCATCCTCATCTGCGGCCACTACGAGGGGGTCGACGAGCGAGTGGCGGATCACCTTGCCAACAAGTGTATTTCGATCGGCGACTATGTACTGAGCGGAGGCGAGCTGCCCGCCATGGTGATAGCGGACGCCATCGTGCGTCTGCTGCCCGGCGCGCTCGGATGCGCGGACTCGACCCGCGAAGAAGCCCACGAAGGTGGGCTGCTCGAATACCCGCAGTACACGCGCCCCGCGGTTTATCGAGGGAACCCGGTCCCAGAGATCGTGCGTTCCGGCAACCATCAGCAGCTCGAGCGCTGGAAGCGACGCCAGGCATTGCGTCGCACAGCAGATCGTCGGCCGGACCTCATGACCGCGGAGGCCGAGCTCGAGCTTGCATGGCTTGAGCTCGAGCTCGCAAGAATGGGGGTCGAAGCGAGCGGTTAGAATACTGCGCTGGCGCTGCTCACACCCAGACGCTTGCATGCGGCGACCTTCAGGTACGGCGAATCAAGGGGAAACATGGAGCTACGAAGCTACCTAGGCCTCCTGGCGAAACGCTGGTGGCTGCTGCTGATAACACTCGCATTAGGGCTGACAGCGGGCGCCGCTACGATACGGCAGGAAACCCCGACGTATCGCACAACCGCGGTGCTCATCCTCAATCCGAACTCCACGCTCAAGTCCCTGGAGTTCTACACCCCACGCGACGCCGCCGAGCAAATCGCGCAGACCTATATCCGCTACCTGGGAACCGAGGCCTTTGGCAGCCTGGTGGCTCAGCGCCTCGGCCCGCCCCACACCACGGCTGACGTGTTCGGTCGGCTCAGTGGGCGACTGGTGACAGGCACCCAGTTCTTCGAGCTGACGGCCACCTCGGTCGACCCAGCCGTCGCCCAGTTGCTGGCGAATACTTCGGCATCGGTATTCATCACAGAGGACGTGACGCAGGCTGGGGCTGAGCCGGATCCGTTCCTCCGCACCCTGCAGGTGCGACATGAGCTGCATAACGCGCGCGTCGCGGCGATTGAAAGCCGCGTCGAACAGATTGCTGCGCTCCCGCCCGCGCAGCAAGACGTAGGCACGCTGCAGCAGCTGCAGAACCAACTCAATAGCGAGCAGCAGCTCTTAGTTCAGGTCGCGTCCGCCCTGGTCCAGGCCGGAGCAAGTGGCAATGGCATCAGGCGAGCGCCCGCGGCGATCATTGACGCGGCACATTTGCCAACGGTCCCGATTTCTTCACGAGGTGTGCAGCCAATCATCGTCGGCGCCCTGATCGGCCTGGTAGCCGGAATAAGCCTGACGCTGCTTTGGGAGTCCTGGGAATCGAGCTATGCAATCCGCAGGCCCCAGGACGTGGAGCAGTTGGTCGGATTGCGCAGCGTCGGGGTGATCAGCAGGCTCCGCGGACTGAGCAAGCGAGACTCGGTACTCGCCGTTGCGGAGCCGCGGTCCGCGGCCACCGAAGCGTTTCGCGCGCTGCGCACGAACTTGGAGTTCAGCCTGCAAGAACACGACGTTCGCGCGCTGACGATTACCAGCCCTGGGCCTCAGGAGGGCAAGTCCACCATTTCTGCAAACCTTGCCGCGGTGATGGCCCAGGCTGGGCGTCGTACCGTCTTGGTTGACGCGGACCTGCGACAGCCTAGCGTGCACCGATTGTTCCGGTTAGGGAACGTGCAGAATGGCTTGTTCCAACTCCTGAACGACCCTCTGCTGACCGCGGCGGCCCATACTCGCGTGGGCGCCGGCGGCCCGAGCATTGCAGCCCGCAGGCTGGTGCATGATGCGTTGCTGCGCAGCGAGGTTGATTCTCTCTGGCTATTGCCCTCCGGCGGGGAGACCAGTATGGCCTCCGAGCTACTGTCCGGCCCGGTCATCGACGAAGTGTTGTCCGTCCTCAAGGAGGACTTCGACTGCGTCATCGTCGACACCCCACCCTGCATGGTCGTCACCGACGGAGTGATCCTGGCCGCGAAGACCGATGCCACACTCCTGGTGGTTGCGGCCATGAAAACACCGACCGAGTCGCTGGTGAGCGCCATGGCCGTCCTCAACCCGGTGGGGGCCAACGTCATCGGCGCGGTGGTCAACAAGGTCAAGCCGAGCGAGCTTGGCCCGTATTACCAGTCCCACTACTACCGGTACCAAGAGCGCCAGAAGGTGCCGGCATAGCGCTGAGATCATTCGTTGAGGCGCGACCAGCTAGGCGGCATGGGCGGGAGCGCACGTGACGGGGTTGGGTCCGCTTAATACCAAGACCCACCGGCCGATCGACTCCCTGATCCCCGAGAACGAGCATGCCCGCATGGAGGCCGAAACGAGAGGTTAGAATACTGCGCTAGGCGCCGTTCACACCCACAACGTTTGAATGTCACGATCTTCAGGGACGGCGAATCAAGGGGAAACATGGAGCTACGAAGCTACCTTGGCCTCATAGCGAAACGCTGGTGGTTGATCCTCATAACAATCGCGCTGGGCTTGGCGGCCGGCGCGTCTACCATACGCCAGGAAATCCTGACCTATCGGACCACCACCGTTCTCTTCCTCAATCCCAACTCCTCGATCAAGTCGCTCGAGCTATTCACTCCGCGTGATGCAGCCGAGCAGATCGCCCAGACCTACACCCGTTACCTGGGAACCGAGGCCTTTGGCAGCATGGTAGCCCAGCGCCTCGGCCAGCCCTACACGACGGCGGACGTTTACGGTCGGCTCAGTGGAAAACTGGTACTCGGCACCCAGTTTTTCGAGTTGACGGCTACTTCTACCGATCCAGCCTTAGCCAGGCTGTTGGCGAATACCGCCGCAGCAGTGTTCATCACGGAGGACGTGGCGCTGGCCGGGGCTGAACCGGATCCGTTCCTCCGCACCCTGCAGGTGCAGCACGACTTGCACACGGCGCGAATTGCGGCGCTTACAGACCGCCTTGAACAGATTGGGGCGCTCCCTCCGGCCCAGCAAGACACGGGCGTGCTTCTGCAGCTGCAGAACCAGATCACCACCGAGCAGCAGCTCCTCGTCCAGGTAGCGTCTGCCTTGGTCCAGGCCGGAGCAAGTGGAAAGGGGGTCAGGCGGGCGCCGGCGGCAGTCATCGATGCGGCGTCTCTGCCAACCACCCCCATTTCCTCGCGAGGCATGCAGCCGATCATCCTCGGCGCCCTGATCGGCCTGGTAGCCGGCATAAGCCTGACGCTCCTGTGGGAGTCCTGGGAATCGAGCTACGCAATCCGCAGGCCTCAGGACGTGGAGCAACTGGGCGGATTGCGCAGCATCGGGGTGATCAGCCAGTTCCAGGGCCTGGGGAAGCGAGATCAGGTACTCGCCGTTATCGAGCCGATGTCCCAGGCGACCGAGGCGTTTCGCTCGCTGCGCACGACGATTGAGTTCAGCCTGCAAGAACAGGGGGGTCGGGCGCTGACGATTACCAGCCCTGGCCCGCAGGAGGGCAAGTCCGTCGTTTCCGCAAACCTCGCAGCGGTCATGGCGCAGGCTGGCCGCCGCACCGTCCTGGTTGACGGGGACCTGCGACGGCCCAGCGTGCACCGGATGTTCCGGCTCGGAAACGTTAAAAATGGCTTGATCCAACTCTTGACCGACCCACTGCTCACGGCGGCAGCGCGTACTCGGGGGGGTTCTGGCACACCCAATATCGCAGCCCGCAGGCTGGTGCACGACGTGCTGGTGCAAAGCGAGACGGATTCCCTCTGGTTGCTGCCCTCCGGTGGCGAGAGCGGTATCGCCTCGGAGCTACTGTCGAGCCCGGCGATTGACGAAGTGCTGTCAGTCCTCAAGGAAGACTTCGACTGCATCATCGTCGACACTCCGCCCTGCATGGTAGTAACCGATGGGGTGATCCTGGCCGCGAAGACCGATGCAACACTGATTGTGGTTGCGGCCATGAAAACACGGTCCGAGACGCTGGTGGGCGCCATGGCCGTCCTCAACCAGGTGGGGGCCAACGTCATCGGCGCGGTGGTCAACAAAGTCAAGCCGAGCGAGCTTGGACCGTATTACCAGTACCACTACTACCGGTACCAGGAGCGCCAAAAAGTGCCGGCATAGCGCTGAGATCATTCATTTAGGCGCGACCAGCTAGGCGGTATGGGCGGGACCGCCATCCATTTCACTCGCCGCAACGTCTACATTCGTCACGTGCTCACCCACCACGACTATGACCGAGAAGCGCGGAAAAAGGCGATAAACCCAACGAAAACTTCAGAACCTTCCATGATCGGCGTCCTCCACTTGACGGCTTTTCCGCAGGAGATTATGAGTTTCGAAGTGATGCTGAACTATACGGGCTTGATCGGGTGCGAGTGCTACGCTCGCGGTCGAGCCGCTGTCTCCCACGTCGCACGCGCAAACGCCGTCTGTTGCGGAAAGAGGATTGGCTGGTTGTCAAGCGCCTGGGGCCGTGCGTAGAATCCGCTCCGGGCCTCCGCCTGGAGAGGCATCCCGACCGATGCTGCCACTTCTCGCAGATCGGCCACAAGGCCGGCTCGTCGAGGTTGCGCCCGGGAGTACGCTTGGATGACCGTTCAACTGTCGAAGCGCGTCGCGGTCCCCCCGGATGTGATGATGCGCCAGATAGGGGAGGACGCGGTCATTCTCAACCTCGACACTGAGAGCTACTTCGGGCTGGACGGCGTTGGCACCAGCATGTGGACCGCCCTGACCACCGCCCCAACGATAGAGCAGGCGTTTGAGGCGTTGTTGGCCGAGTACGACGTCGACGGTGAGAGGCTCCTGGGCGACCTATGTACGCTCATAGAGGGCCTCGTGGAGCATGGACTGATCGAGCTGATGGATGCCTAACGCTGCCGCACTGCGGTGGCGCCAAGCTCATCGCGTCATCCCGGTGCGATGAGCGGCATCGTTGGGATCGTCAATACCGATGGCTCGCCTGTTGACCGCGACCTCCTCGTCCGCCTCACGGACTCCCTGGCCTTCCGCGGGCCGGACCGCCGCGACGTCTGGATAGATGGCGCTGTTGGCCTCGGCCACGCCCAGCTTTGCACGACGCGAGAGCAGGCGACCGAGCGGCAACCGTTTACCCTTGACGGGACCGCGTGGGTCACCGCTGACGTTCGTCTTGACGGGCGGGCGGAGCTGGCCAAACAACTCAATCCCGAGGGTAGTCGGCTCATCGGAGCCCCGGATGTTGAGCTCCTTCTGCATGCTTACCGCTTGTGGGGAGAGAACTGTCTCGACCACCTGATC
>JAERMM010000302.1 GCA_016844585.1 Chloroflexota bacterium
GAACCCCGGCTTCACCGACGTCGCCGTGCTCACGCTCGCGCTCGGCATTGGGACCACCACCGTGGTCTTCAGCATCGTCAACGGGGTGCTCTTACAGCCCTTGGAGTATCCGGGCTCCGAACGCATTGTGAACGTCTGTTTCTCCTGGATAACCGCGTTCAGTCATTTCACGAACTGAGAGTGGACGGTCTCGAACCGCAACGGCTGAGGGGGCCGAACGGGCGGGTCGAGACGAACGCGGGCGGTTTATTCTATGCGCCGGACAACCGGCCAGCCGTGACGAACCCAAGGTTTAGTTCCCACGGACTGATTCCGCGCGGACGGAATCAGGTGGTCTGACAGTCGTAGCACTGTTTGTTCCACTCTCACGTTCTCACTACGGTTCGCGCTGCGCTACGACGCCGGATCTCACCAACAACTTCGGGATGCGCGGCGCGTCGCGCGTGTCAGTCCTCACTTTTGACACTCTTCGTTCTGCCGAGCCGGGGCCAGACATCCAGCCCCCTCCTCGGAGGGGTTGGGGGTGGGTTCAAGAGCGCAATGAGCGGGCTGGCTCGTAGGGTTCTCTCCCCGAGGAACGGGGAATGTTCCTGACGCCGCGGATCGGTATCAATTCCGTCGCCATCCCAGCGCGGGAACAAATGACTTCATCTCCCGCCGGGCTTCGCTTGGAGTGGGGCGTTGGCATCTGATCGAGCGCATCGTCGAGGCTAGCCGCTTGGCTAATAGTCGCGTCCTCTTCCATTGTGTCCGGCGGAGTCCTTGGCCGTCACAATGATGTCGTACCAGGAGTTCCGAGCTGTTCCGCTGACGCGGATCGGGTTGCCGTTTGTGGTCTTGCTCATGCCGTAAGTCCGGGTTCCGTAATACCAAACGAAGTCAGAGTAAGGCGGTACGCCCCCGCGAGGTTTGGCGGTGTACTCGGTGGTGTCGTCGGTGACGTTGGTGAAAGTGATATCGATCGGAAACTCGACAAACACAACTTCCCCTCCCTTGATCGTTTTGTCCGCGTTGCTCGTCGCGACCAAGGTAAGATTATTCTCAAGGACTGAGGGCGTGAAGACCACCGAGCCTGGCGCAGGGAACGCAAAGGACCCCTTGTTGTCTCCCTCTTTTACGTGCCAGGTAACTTCCTTGTTCGCGACCCCTGCCACTTTGAAAGCAAGGTTAATGCTTTCGCCCAGGATCACGCTTCTACTGCTACTCGTGATTCTGACATCGATGGAGCCTTTCACGACGACGGTCGCCTCGGCCCACGCCTTTGAGTCCTCCACGCTGGTAGCCACGATGTGGTTGGTCCCCGCGAGATCAGTCGGGCTACGATATTTGGTCGTGGTCGCGGTGGTTTCAAAGAGCTGTCCTCCGAGCGAACCTTCCTTGATGCTCCACGTGACCGACTTATTCTTGGCGCCCTCGACCGTGGCCGTGAAGCTCTGCACGTTGTTGAGGCCCATAGAACAGGAAGACGGCTCGATCTGGACCGAGGTGACCGGCGGCCAACTGTTGCCAACGATGTCACTGAGTACGACCGTAACATCGGCAGCTCGGGTCGTGGTGGGATCGAGCCGATCGCTTTCGAACGTCAAGACAGCACCGGGCGTCTGAGGAAGGGGTATGGGCTGGGTATTGAGCTTGCCCGTTCCCTTCAAATAGACGTCATATCCCTTGATAAGTTCTCCCGGTATGCCTCTCTCTGTCCCGACCCCGGAAGTGTTCCAGACGACAGCGCCTCCGCCAGCCCGAGAAACAAGTCCGACCACACGAGGCCGTTGCAGAAGATAGTAATGAACCGTGACGAGAGGGTCGAAAGTGGTGAACACGTTGTTGTAGGCCCTGCTGTGGTTGACGATGATTTGCTCGACACATCCCACCTGGGAAGCCGCACCTCCCCCGAACCAGGGCACAGTGACAGCCAGTTCATAGGGAAAGGCCTTGCCTTGATCGATTGGAGGACGATTGACGTAATCGGGATCCGCGGGGCCAGTGCTCGGGTCGAAGGAGGGAAGGACGTAAGTCCACGCCTTGTGATGAAAATCGCGCGCGTTACCGGCGGCCTTGAGCACCAGCAGACTGTCTTGGTCAACCAACTTTGCGTCAAATCGCAAATAGGTGGCAGACAGTGCCTCCATTCGCTTCTCCAGTCGGAAATATGTACGATAGATTCCCTTCTCCGACTTGTCAGTAAACTCCGCCGCCGGAAGTGGAGTTTTGACACCCAAGGTGTCAACGTTCGCGAGTGTGGCAGCTTGCAGGCTGGTCTTGATCCTGTAGCCGATGCCATCGAGGTCCCGCGGATGACTCACCACGTAATTGACATAATTGGCCAGGCTCTTCCCCACACCTGCCCCAAAGTCAAACGCGTCGCTGCGCTTTCGAATCGCCGCCTCTAGATTTGAAATGTCACTCGAGGCGCTCCAGCGGTTGAACAACACCTCCGCCACGATGCCGGGATACTGCGTCTCGAGATACTCAAGGAAATGCCCAACCGCGTACATGCTATTGTCGCTGGCGGTCAGAATGCTCTTGCTCAGGTATTCGATCAGGTAGGTCTGTCCATCGTCGTCCGAGTAGATCAATCTCCGGTCTGCATCGCGGGCTACCGCGGGCATCCAGGAATCAGCCGCATTACCGCACACTCGAGTGCTGTAGTACTGTGCCGTCGCCTCGATGAACCAGCGATTCTGGAGCGCCTCCAGCCTCCAGCCTAATGGCGATGTGTCGTAAACGGCCCCTTGATAACAATGCACCAGCTCGTGAGCGGCCACTTCCTTGACCTTAAACCAGTTTGTCAGGCGTGTGTTGGACAGGATCACAGGACCATCGAAGGAGGTTTCTCCGTCGTTCGCGCCGGTTGGGCGTACGGAGACTCCGACGGGTCGAGTCCGGTACGGCGCGAACGGGAAGGCATCGCTTGGGGTGTGGATGTTCGTGAGCCCCAGATGCGCTGTGAATAGAGCGCTTTCCAAGTCGAGGATGAAGTTGAACGGACTCATGCTGCAAGAGGTGGAAAAAGGCTGCGTGCGGTGGCTTGGTCCATACTTCAAGTTGTCCAGAATACCGCGGTTTGCCGAATCATCGGGGCGGTAGAAGGCGATTGTGAACGGATGAAAGACATCTCCGTTACACCTGGCTTCACTTTCCCTCTCCTTGTGGTAAGCCCGGAACATTCGGTCAAACTTTCCTTCGTACTCAGCCAGATCAACCGGTCCTCGTGCATTGCTCAATGCCGCCGGACGATCATTGCCCAGGCTCATCAGGGCAGCGGGAGTTGCCGCCAACATCTTGAAATCGCGAATCGAAATATCAAAAGTAAGCGTCTGCAAGCCGGGATCGTAAAATGCCATCGCCCCGATCGGTTTCCACGCCTGTGTGGTCTCGTCCCAGAACTCGGCCGCTAGGTCTCCCTGGAGCGTGCCAGGAGCCGTTGCTATTGGCAGGAGATCCTTTCGTAGAGGCAGTGTGATATAGGTTCTGCTCGGCAAGTGCCCTTGCGACGAGAAGGTG
>JAERMM010000081.1 GCA_016844585.1 Chloroflexota bacterium
AGATGGCGCTGCTGGCCTGCGCCTGGGTGTAGCCGCTCTTGATCAGGAAGTCGCCGAGGATTCTTTCCTCGACATTGCTGTCGCCTGCGCGGTCGGCCCAGTCGCCGAGGTAGCGGTAGCCCAGCCCGTCGCAGAACAGAGTGACGACCCTGTTCTGCGTGGCCCGCTCGGTCTGGCCGACGCTGTTCACTGCTCCCCCGCCTGCGCCACCGCCGCTTACACCTTGCGCACGGACCCGGGGTAGCGGGCCAGTTGCGCGTCGCCGGTGACGAAGGTGATGCCTTCGCTGAGAGCCTGGGCCAGCAACATGCGGTCGAAGGGATCTTTGTGCAGGGGAGGCAAGCTGTCGATATTCACCGCGTGCTGGCCGGTAATCGGGAGCTCGGCGTAGCCGTTGTCGAGCAAGGAGCGGCGCAGAAGGCGCGGCTCGACGCGGAAGTCTTCCCGGCCCAGGGTGTTCTTGATGGCGATCTCCCACAGGCTAGCAGCGCTGAAGAGGAGGTCGTCGCGCGGATCGTTAAGGAGCTTGCGCGCCTCCGTGGAGAGCCGCTCGGGCGCGCCCGCCGCCCAGAGCAGGAGCTGCGTATCCAGCAGGAACTTCAAGCCCCGCTCCCGAACAGGGCTGCGATCTCGGCTTCACCCATGGTGTCGAAATCGTCGGGCACTGCTATCTCGCCCACCATGAAGCCGAGCCGCTGAGGAACTGAGGGGCTATCCAGAGCCGCCACCTTCACCAGCGGCTTGCCCGCCTTAGCGATCACGAAGGCTTCGCCCTTTACGGCTTGATCGATCAGCTTCGAGAGCTGGGTCTTGGCTTCATGGATGTTGACGGTGCGCATGATGGCCTCAACAGACTAAGTTGCAAGAACTAAGTCTAGCCTTCCACGCTTGCTCCCGTCAACCGGGAGTCGAATCCTCCATGCATCGAGGCCCGTGTCGACCGAAATTCAGGCCCGATCGCTCCGAGCCTGGGCGCTCGTCCCTGCGCCGCTGCTTCTCAGTGTGGAGAGCCCTACCGCTCAGTGTCCACCGGGCCCGGCTACACTGGATGGAATGGTGGCCCGCCGCCCAGCGCATATCTCAGCCGCCGGCCCAACTGAATCAAGGTGCAGTCATGTTGCTTCCAGAAATCGACGTCAGCCTCGGTGCTCCGGGCGCCCCGCATCAGCCCGTCAAGCAAGCTTTCGAGCAACGCGGGCTGCAGATCAGCCATCAGCTGATCACGCGCATGCGCGCAGGCTCGACCCGCGCCGATCGAACCGCCTATCGGCTCGCTTGCGCCGAAAGGCTCCAGTCCAACGACGCGACCTTGAAAACCGAATACTGCCTGCGAGTCTGCGCCGTCGGCTGCGAACACCGTCAGCCCAGCCGCGAGCGACCGCGCATCTACGCATGCATCGGACTAACGCGCGCGATGGAGGCCTCACTCGAATGCACCCATCTGGAGCTGAGCAACGTGCTGCGCACCATGCGAGCCGACCTGGCCGTGTGGGCATTCTCGACGCAGGACAGGCCGCTCACCAACCAGTTCCGCAAGGCGGCTTCGCTCTACCTGCGCGTGCACAGGCCCCACAACTGGCGCGTGCTCCATGGCGTGAACGACCTGGTCAATGCCGCCTGGGCCACGCATACGATCCGCGGCTTTTACATGGCGCTGTCCATGATAGCCGGGTCCCTGAGCCGAGCGGCCTGGCTTCCCTACGAGCTGGATGTATTTCGCAGCTTCTATAGTCGCCAGCGGGATGGCGGCTACCCGCTCACCCCTCTCGATCGTCGAGTGCTCAAAGCTTCGACCGATCTAACACCGGCGGCCGCGGACCTGGCCCGCGATGTCCGTGCCCAGGTTGGCGTGGACTACGATGAGAGTTGCATCACGACGCACCGTCATCTTTTGGTAACCGGCTCTTCAAAACCCGTTCGGCCCGGCGCGAAGGCCATGATCCAGGGGGTCCCGACCGTAACGTTGGCGCCCGCGACAAAAGGCCCGAAGCGGTTCAGGGGTGCCCAGAAACCCCTGCTTGACCGCGCGCTGGGCCGCGATAGCCGCCAATCCTCTAATCTGCCCGCTGGCGGCCTGGAACCTGATCGAAGCCTCGACCGCGCCCTTATCGGCCTCGGGGATCTGTATGCCCAGATGCTTCTCTTGCGCCATCGATCGTCACTCACCGATCACGCCAAGCTCGACGCGATGAAAGCCATCACCGACCTCATCGACGACGATCTGCCGATTCTGCCCAGGCATCGCGCCGCCGCCCGCCCCCGGGTCCGAGGCCGCTCCCAGCGCGCGCGATGACCACGTTGCGAGACCTCGCCGGCGTGTGGGTCTAAAGACGAAGACTATTCAGTGCTCGTGAACAGGTAAACTCAGGCATGGCGCTCGCGTTTAGGCACCTCATCACTGCATCCGACGGTGACACTGAAATCGCCGGCAAGGGACTTCGCGTCTACACCGTGCTTGGCCTGTACGAGATGGGAGACAGCCCTGAGTACATCGCCGAGGAATATGACGTGCCGATTGCTGCGGTGCACGAGGCCCTTGCTTACGCTGCCGATCACCCCGACGAAATGGGGGCCATCACCGAAGCCGACCTGGCGGCCGAGCGGCGAATGCTCGACGCCATGCCCGAGCACATCCGTCGCCTGACAGAGGAATCCATTCGAGAGGGCGAGGAAGCTCGGCAAGAAGCAATTCGTCGAGCGAAGGAGGCACGCCGTGGTGCCCCTGTATCTTGACGACTGTCTCATAGCGAAGCAAGTGGCCCGTCAGCTCAGAGCGGCGGGCCACTTGGTTTATGTGACGTCCGACCTCGGCGTCGAAGGCCAGGACGATGAACTCCACCTTGAGTGAAGGGGACCTTCGTTTCGGGCTTAACCGCCCGCGTTCACCAGCGGCAAGACACGTTCATGAATGAGTTCGAGTTGACGCCGCTCTTCGGCAAGCGGCCAGAGAAAGATCCGCTGTGCGCCTGCCGCTGCGTAGGCCGAAAATTTCTCGGCGCAGTCTTCCGGAGAGCCAATCGGGAGGCCTCGCAGCTCGTCTAGTGGCCGATTCAGCATCGGTGCCAGAACCTCGGAAAGGATCGCTTCGGCGCGCGCACGGTCGTCGGTCACGTAACACCACATGGTCGCTATCCCGTTTGGGAAACGCGTAGCATCGCGGCCAGCCGCGGCCACATGAGTGAGAATATTCCTCCATGCTTCGGCGAATAGCTCTGGCGTCGTGTTGTAGCCCGAGGCGAGCCAGCCGTCTGCTAGGCGTGCAACCCGCCTCAGCCCGGCCCCGGACCCCCAGCTCCCGATCCAGATCGGAGGACCCGGCCGTTGGATGGGGACGGGGGCCATCTTGATCCCAGCCGTCGAGTAGTAGTTCCCCTGAAACCCTTCGTCATCATCGCGCCATAACGCGCGCAGCAGGAGCACCGACTCGTCGAGCCGTTTCCACCGGTCGTCCCAGGGCACGCCTACGACTTCATAGTCGCGCGCCGACGACCCGGGACCAACACCGACGACGAGGCGTCCGTTCGACAACACGTCTATCGCCGCCAGGATCTTGGCTGTAGCGGCTGGCCCACGTAACACGGGCACGGCGACGGTCGTAGCAAGCTTCATCTCCCCCGAACGCGCCAGGACAGCCGTGAGCGCCGTTAGCCCATCCAGCCACGGACGGGCAAACACCAGGTGATCGTTGGTGCACAGGTGGGTGTACCCGAGATCGCGGGCCGTCTCCGTGAAGGAAAGGAGGTCATCCAGCGAACGTTGTTCGCCCTGAATCGAAATCAGAGGGAGATGCGCGCCGAATTCTACGTGGCCTCCACCGCCGAGCGCAGTGTGCGCTCGGGCAGCGCACTATAGCACTGCGGCTTTGTTCCTGGATGCACTCGAGATCCTGGCTAACCTTCGAGGCTCGCTAGGATCTCGTTGAACGTCTTCGAAGGCCGCATCACCGACTCAGTCTTCACTGGATCGGGCAGGTAGTAACCGCCCAGGTCCACGGGAGCGCCCTGCATGGCCAGCAGCTCGCCGGCAATGACGGATTCACTTGCCCTCAGCGTCTTCGCCAGCGGCACGAAGGCGGCGGCAAGCGCAGGGTCCTGCGTCTGCGAAGCCAGTTCTTCCGCCCAGAACAGTGCCAGATAGAAGTGGCTCCCGCGGGTGTCGAGCTCACCGACCCTGCGGCCCGGCGACTTGTCCTCGTTCAGGAACGTCCCCGTTGCCCGGTCGAGTGTGTCGGCGAGAATCTGGGCATGGGCGTTGCCGGTGGTCTGCGCCAGATGCTCAAGGCTCGCGGCCAGCGCGAGGAATTCCCCAAGGCTGTCCCAGCGCAGGTGGTTTTCTTCGACTAGCTGCTCGACGTGCTTCGGCGCCGACCCGCCAGCCCCGGTCTCGAACATTCCGCCGCCTTTGATGAGCGGGACGATCGAGAGCATCTTGGCGCTGGTGCCGACCTCCAGGATCGGGAACAGGTCGGTGAGGTAGTCGCGCAGTACGTTTCCGGTAACCGAGATCGTGTCCTGGCCCTTGCGGATCCGCTCCAGGGAGTACTTGATGGCGTTGTCGGGCGACATGATTTCGATCTGCAAGCCGGACGTGTCGTGCTCAGTGAGGTACGCGCGCACCTTGGCGATGACGTTCGCGTCGTGGGGACGTGTTTCGTCAAGCCAGAATATCGCCGGGGTCTCGCTGAGCCGTGCTCGTGAGACCGCCAGCTTGACCCAGTCGCGAATCGGCAGGTCCTTGGTCTGGCACATTCGCCAGATGTCACCGACGCCCACGCTGTGCTCGAAAACCGTGTTGCCGTCCTGGTCGATCACGTGGACCGTGCCGGGCTTCGAGATTTCGAAGGTCTTATCGTGGCTCCCGTACTCCTCGGCGGCCTGGGCCATCAGCCCGACGTTGGGAACCGTCCCCATGGTGACCGGGTCATAAGGGCCGTTGGCACGGCAGTCGTCTATGACAATCTGGTAGATGCTGGCGTAGCTGTGGTCAGGAATGACGGCCAGCATGTCGGCCTCTTTTCCGTCAGGTCCCCACATGTGGCCGGAGCTGCGGATCATGGCCGGCATCGAAGCGTCGATGATCACGTCGCTGGGGACGTGCAGGCCGGTAATTCCGTTGCTCGAATCGACCATTGCCAGTGCAGGACCGTCGGCCAGACGCTGGCGGACTGCGGTCTCGACTCCGCTGCGCTGGTCAGCGGGAAGCTTCTGTGCTGCCTGCAGAATGGCGGCGAGGCCGTCGTCCGGGTCGCCGCCGACCGCGGCGAGCGCGTCCCCGTACTGGGCAAAGGCCTGAGGGAAGAAGGTGCGCACCCCATGACCGAAGATAATGGGGTCAGACACCCGCATCATCGTGGCTTTGAGCTCCAGCCCGAAGAGCACGTTCTCGGACTTGGCGCGCGCGATCTGCTCGTCGAGGAACGCGCCCAGCGCAACAACACTCATGACGCTGCCGTCGACAATCTCACCGGCCAGCACCTTCAAGGGCTCGCGCAATACGGTCGTCGTGCCGTCATCGCCGGCCAGTTCGATTCGCAGCGAGCCGTCCGACTTCATCACGGCAGATTTCTCCGACGCGCGGAAGTCGCCGTCGGTCATGGTCGCCACGTTCGTCCTGGAGTCAGCGGACCACTTCCCCATCGAGTGCGGGTGTGTTCTGGCGTAGCTTTTGACCGCGCCTGGAGCACGGCGGTCGGAGTTGCCCTCCCGCAGTACCGGGTTCACCGCGCTCCCGAGGACCTTGCCGTAGCGGGCCCGAATGGCCTTCTCCTCATCCGTCTTTGGCGCTTCGGGATAATCCGGTACTGCATACCCATGCTGTTGAAGTTCGGCAATCGCCTCCTTCAGCTGCGGGACGGATGCGCTGATGTTCGGCAGCTTGATGATGTTGGCTTCGGGCCGAAGCGTCAGGGCGCCCAGCTCGCTCAGCGCGTCACCGATGCGCTGGTCGGCCTTGAGGTACTCGGGGAAGCTGGCGATGATCCGCCCAGCCAGCGAGATGTCCCGAGTCTCGATGGACACCCCCGCCGTGGCGGCGTACGCCGACATGATGGGCAGAAAAGAGTACGTCGCGAGAAGGGGCGCTTCATCCGTGCAGGTGTAGATGATTTTCGAGTCAGTCACTACGATCCGTCCAGTAGAGAGGTCCCTCGGGAGCAGGACAGTCTACTCACTTGCGGATGGCCAGTCCAATCTGAGGGGTTGTAGAACCGTCATTTGTCCGCACGTGCTGCCTACTGCCCCTGGAGGCGCGAATGTGGATGCCGCCTACTGCCCCTCTCCCACCGCAGTGGGAGAGGCGGGGGTGAGGGCCTCTAAGATCGCCTCCAGCACACCATCCAGCTAGTCAGCACGTCGTCGTCTTGTAGCGCAGAGGGACGGACACCTCGAAGCGCTTCAGAGCCCGTACAGCGCCTTCGGGTTCGCGTCCAGGATCTTGTCGAAGACCGAGGGCTCCACGTCGTCGCGGTCGCGGATACGGATCAGCGCCTCCATCTCCGTGGCGAGGTCCGCGTGGCCGTAGTCGGTCCCAAGGACGATGTTGTCCTCACCCGAATACTTCAACACGTACGGGAGGTCGTCGTCCGTCTGGCATGCCACGTACATGCGGTTGTCACGCATGATGGAGCGGGGGTCCGGAGCCTCCTCGCCGTGCAGTGTGAACCGTCGCACCAGGTCGTGTACCACGTACGGCACCCACTGGGCGCTGGTCTCAACGAACCCCCAGCGCAATCGCGGAAACTGAGCGGGGACCCGATTGGTCACGAGCTGGTGGAAGGCGCCCACAACCGTCAGTTTGAACTTCAGGAAGTTGCCGCCCTCGAAGCCCTGCGACAGGATGCTCTCGAGCGCCCCGTTGCCTATCGAAGCGTGGATGCAGATGGGCACGTCGAGCTTCTGTGCCTCCTCATACAACGGGAAGAAGTACGGGTCGATGACGTGCCGGTCGCCCTCGATCGAGCGGATGAACACGCCGCACGCCCCATGGTCCCGAGCGAATCGCAGCTCCGACACCGCCGCGTCGATGTTCATCAGCGGCAGGATGCACGCCCATCGGAGCCGTCCCTCTCCTTGCCCCCACACGTCCGCCAGCCAGCGGTTGTAGCTCTTGCAAAAGGCCGCCTCGACTTCGGGGCGCCTGGTGTACTCGGTTAGGATCGAGGGGTAGAGCACCTGGATGTCCGTGCCCAGCTCGTCCATGTGCCGCAGGCGGGCGGACACGTCCAGCAGTTCGCGCGACTCCTTCGGGAACATCTTGCCGACGTTTCCGCCGCGCCCACGGGCCTTCCCGTCGATCAGCCAGTAGACCTTGTCAGAGCCTGCCGTGGCGGCGACAGGTACTGGACCAAACGAGCGCTCGGCCTCGTCGAGGAACTCCCAGGTGCGCTCGGTCTCTATAACGTGGGCATCCGCGTCGATCACTGCCATGACCGGCTCCTTCCACTTCGCCGCGGCGACACCTTCAGTGTACTGCGCCCACTAAGGGGTGACGACCTCCAAACGACCGGCCATCGACCTGCAGCGGGCCTTGGCCGACAATTTCTTGCGGGGCGGATTAGCATATGGGGGAGTCTGAACAGGGGGGAAACGATGAGCGCAAAGAAGGCCACGCCGGAGTCCGCCATGAGCACCACCGCGAACGGTAAGACGTTCGAGGGATTCACGGACGAGGAACGAGTCGCGATGAAGGAGCGCGCCCAAGAGCTGAAGGCGTCCGCGCGCCGCGGCCCGCGAGCGGACAAGGCGGACGGGGAAAGCGCCGTGCTCGCGAAGATCGCCGAGATGGCGGAACCGGATCACGCGATGGGCAAGCGGCTCCATGCGATCATCAAAGCTAGCGCGCCAGCCCTCTCGCCGAGACTTTGGTACGGGATGCCCGCGTATGCCAAGGACGGCAAGGTCGTCTGCTTCTTCCAAAGTGCGCAGAAATTCAACACGAGGTACGCCACGTTAGGCTTCAGCGACGCGGCGAACCTCGACGAAGACGCCGTGTGGCCGGTCGCCTTCGCGCTGAAGGAGTTGACCGCCGCCCAAGAGGCAAAGATCGGCGCGCTCGTGAAGAAAGCGGTGAGCTGAGGACTGAGCTCGCGACTGGGCCCCGCCCTAGGCGGGACGGCCTGAGCGGTCCGGCCTGGCTTCTAGTACGACCAAATGGACGTCAACCCACGACATCGATATCTGGGTGGCGAGTGAGACAATGAGCATGGCTACGAGGACGGACACGCAGTCGCCTGCGCTGCAGGTTGCCGACATTCACGATCTGATCCGCGTGCAGGGCGCGCGCGTGAACAACCTCAAGGACATCAGCGTCGAGCTCCCGAAGCGACGGCTGACCGTGTTCACCGGCGTCTCCGGCTCGGGCAAGAGCTCGCTGGTGTTCAGCACCATCGCCGCGGAGTCGCAGCGGCTGATCAACGAGACCTACAGCACCTTCGTGCAGGGCTTCATGCCGACGCTGGCGCGGCCCGAGGTCGACGTCCTCGATGGCCTGACGACCGCGATCATCGTCGACCAGGAGCGGATGGGCGCCAACCCCCGCTCCACCGTCGGCACCGCCACCGACGCCAACGCGATGCTGCGGGTCCTCTTCAGCCGGCTCGGGCAGCCGCATATCGGCTCCTCCAACGCGTTTTCCTTCAACGTCCCCTCGGTTCGAGCGAGCGGTGCGATCACGATCGAACGCGGTGCCCGCAAGACCGTGACACAGACTTTCACCCGCACCGGTGGCATGTGCCCGCGCTGCGAAGGCCGGGGCACGGTCTCCGATCTCGACCTCAGCCAGCTCTTCGACGACTCCAAGTCGATCGCCGAGGGCGCGATCACCATACCCGGCTACAAGACGGACAGCTGGTGGACCGTGGGGATCTTCACCGAGTCGGGCTTCCTCGACCCGAACAAGCCGATCCGCGAGTACACCAAGAAGGAGCTCCACGACTTCCTCTACAAGGAGCCGGTCAAGGTCAAAATCAAGGGCGTCAACCTCACCTACGAGGGCCTGATCCCCAAGTTGCAGAAGTCGTTCCTCTCTAAGGACCCTGACGCGCTGCAGCCGCATATCCGGGCGTTCGTGGACCGGGCGGTCACCTTCACCGCCTGTCCCGACTGCGGCGGCACCCGGCTCAGCGAGGCGGCCCGCTCCTCGCGGATCCGCGGGATCAACATCGCCGACGCCTGCACGATGCAGATCAGTGACCTCGCCGAATGGGTCGGTGGCCTCGGCGAGCCGTCGGTGGCGCCGCTGCTCGCCGCGCTGCAGCAGAACCTCGACTCGTTCGTGGAGATCGGGCTGGGCTACCTCTCGCTCGACCGGCCGTCGGGCACGCTGTCGGGCGGCGAGGCGCAGCGCGTCAAGATGATCCGCCACCTCGGCTCGTCGCTCACCGACGTCACCTACGTGTTCGACGAGCCGACGGTCGGACTGCACCCGCACGACATTCAGCGGATGAACGACTTGCTGCTGCGGCTGCGCGACAAGGGCAATACCGTGCTGGTCGTCGAGCACAAGCCGGAGGCGATCGAGATCGCCGACCACGTCGTCGATCTCGGCCCCGGCGCTGGCACTGCGGGCGGCGAGGTGGTGTTCGAAGGCACCGTCGACGGGCTGCGGGCCAGCGGCACGCTGACCGGGCGGCACCTGGACGACCGGGCCTCCTTGAAGCCGTCGGTGCGGACACCGTCGGGAGTGCTGGAGGTGCGCGGCGCCAGCGCCCACAACCTGCAGGACGTCGATGTCGACATACCGCTCGGCGTGCTGGTGGTGGTGACCGGCGTGGCCGGGTCGGGAAAGAGCTCACTGGTCCACGGCTCGGTGTCGGGCCTGGACGGAGTGGTGTCGGTCGACCAGACCCCGATCCGCGGCTCGCGACGGAGCAACCCGGCGACGTACACCGGACTGCTCGACCCGATCCGCACGGCGTTCGCGAAGGCCAACGGCGTGAAGCCGGCGCTGTTCAGCGCCAAC
>JAERMM010000082.1 GCA_016844585.1 Chloroflexota bacterium
TCATAACTGTGCGGCTGCCACTTGCCGAAAGAGAAGAGTCACCAATCCACGCAACGCAGGCAGGTGCTAGAATCAATACACGGGATTTCGAGGGGGAATGATTGGCAGCGCAGCACATACTCGTGGTCGACGATGACCCAAACATCCGCCAGGCGATTCAGTGGGCGCTCGAGGATGATGGGCTCAAGGTGGAAACGGCCGCCGACGGGCGACAGGCCGTCGAACGAGTGGCGGCACATCGACCATCTCTGATGGTGCTGGATATGGCCCTTCCCCTGCTCGACGGTCGTCAGGTCGTCCAAGAGTTGAGGGCTAACTACGGCGACGCGCCGCCCATCGTGGTGATTACCGCCGATGGACGCGCGGGTGAGAAGGCGAAGCAGGTCGGAGCGTTGGCCTACCTGCGCAAGCCCTTCGAGGTGGAAAGCCTGGTCGCCGCCGTCCGGAGCGGGCTGAGTCAGGTTTGAAGGCTGCTCGGACGCCGTTGACCTCTCGGTGGACAAGATGGATTTGACATCTCCGGCCTCCGAGAGCCCAACGGCCGGGCACCAAACCATCCTGGTGATCGAGGACGATCCCACGATCGCCGAAATCCTTCAGCTCCTGCTCGAGGACCTTGGCTGCGAGATCATCAGGGCGGCCACTGGCCAGCAAGCGTTTGAACTCGCTCGCAGCCAACGGCCAGACCTGATCACGCTGGATCTTCTGTTGCCCGACGGCCGCGACCTCGTGATGGAGCTGGGCAGCGACGCGGAACTCGCGGCCATCCCAATCATCGTGGTTTCGGGGCGCGCCTACGAGCCGCGGCCCGAAAGCAACGTCGTCGGCGCACTGCTCAAGCCGTTTGATGCCACAGAGCTTGAAAACCTCGTCCGCAGAGCGTTGCAAGCCCCGACGGGTTTGGCCAGCTAGGCGGCGATGCCCCGGATAACTCCGGTGGAACGCCGCTACGACGGAGCTCAGGCGGCGCGCCGACCCCTCGGAAGCATCTCAGTCTCACGCTCGAAACTGATCAGTTCGGCGCGCGTCCGCTCCTGGACTTGGCCCATGTACAAGCCGAGCGTCCCGCCAAAGAACAGGGCGTGACTGAGGAACTCAATCCCCGGAATGCTTTGCGCTGGGATCCACGCCCAGCCAGCGGCCGGAGCGATCAGGTAGAAGTTGAGCAGCCACAGCGCCCAGCCATACACAACAGCCGCTGCGACGAGGCGCGCACGAGGTTGCGCAAGCGGGCCCATCGAGTACGCGATGAGCCCAAAGACCATGCCGTAAAACGCCGAAAGCACAAGGTGTACTGAGAGGCCGACGAACTCGGTTGTCACCGGCGCCGAGTCGCTCAATGCGCTCACCCCGATAACCAGGGAACCGACAAGACGCAACGGCATCGTCAGTGCACTCGCGCCGAAGAGAATGGCGGAAGCAATCATGGCGAAGAGAGCAAACGCTGTGCCCCCTATGAGCCCGCCCACAAATCCATGCCCGATCCTCGCTCCGGAGTCAATGTCTGCGTACTCTGTCCTATTCAACCGGTACACGTCCGTCTACCTCCCATTGTGCAAGAGCAAGTACAAACCTCGGGGTCAGTCCTTCGACTCAATTTGGTGGAGCACCGCATTCACGATCGAGAGCACGATGCTGAAAAGCAACGCCGAAAGAAAGCCGTCGACGACAAATCCCGGCACCAGCGCTGAGACGAGCAGGATGAGCAGCGCGTTGATCACCAGCAAGAACAGCCCGAGTGTGACGATGGTGATAGGCAGCGTCAGGATCACGAGCACCGGTTTCAACAGAGCGTTCACAACGGCCAGCACAACAGCGGCGATAAGCGCTGGAATGAAGCCGTCGACGTGTACGCCCGGCAAAACGTATGCCGCCATCAAGATGGCGACAGTGTTTAGCAGCCAGTGGAGAATGATTCGCATAGTGCCCTCCGGTGAGGGTCATAGCATCCAGGCTGGGCCGGCTGACCCTACCAGCGCGGACTCGCGGATTTCAGCGTTGCCTTCCTGATCCCGCACGTCCGCGATTGTCTCTCCGTTCGCGAAGAGGTAGCCAACACCCGGCTTCGTAAGGATGTAGCGCGGGCTATCCGGGTCCTGCTCGATCTTGGCCCGGAGGCGGCTCACGTACACCCGGACGACGTCAGTTCCGTAACTCTCCGACCCCCATGCCCGCTGCAGCAGGGCGGAATGCGACATCACGAAGCCGGCGTTGCGAACCAGGTGGTAGAGCAGACGATACTCAGTGTTCGTCAGCGAAATCGGTCGCCCATGCAGCTCGACGTTGTGGCTGGCGAACTGGATTGTCAGACCGGCAACGCTGAACTGATTCCTGGCCGAGTTGGGTGCTGCCAGGTCGGCTCGGCGCAGGACTGCCTTCAAGCGGGCTGTCAGCTCGAGGTAGCTGCAGGGCTTCTTGATGTAGTCGTCCGCTCCAATTTCCAGGGCGCGAACGATGTCCGCCTCGTCCTCGTGTGCGGACAGCATGATGACCGGAATGTCCGACGCGGGCTTGACCTGCTGCAATACGTCGATCCCGCTCATCCCCGGCAGTCCGATATCCAGCACGATCGCGTCCGGACGCGCCTGGAAAAACAATTCAAGCCCGGTCTCGCCGTCGGCGGCCTCGATAACCTGGCATGGCTCGAACTGCAGGGAGATCGAGACACCCAATGCCTCCCTGATGCAGCGGTCGTCGTCGATGACCAGAACTTTCAATCGCTCATTCCTCCCATTCCCTCATGAGTATCGGCTGAGGAGGAAGCCGAGAAGGTAGCCGACGGTTACAGTCGAGTAAACGATTCGTAAAGTCGGAAACCAGGGATGAAGCTATCACTCGGCGGCGGAACTGGGCTCTTTGGGGCGCACGAATCGGTAGCCGAGGCCTCGCTCGTTCTCGATATACCGCGGGCTGTTGGGGCCGGACTCGATCTTTGCGCGAAGGCGGCTGACAAAGACCTTCAGGTGATCGGGGGTTGCCCCGTACTCTGCTCCCCAAACGCGGTCGAGGAGGGCCTGGTGGGGCATGAGGCGGCCGGCATTCCGAACCAAATGGTAAAGGAGCTTGTACTCGACTGGCGTGAGCTTGACCGGCTCGTTACAGAGCGATACCTGATGGTTCTCGAAATTAATGGTGAGATCCCCTGCGACCAGGTCCGGCAACGCTCGGGCCGGAGGAGGCAACTCCGCTCGACGCAACACTGCCTTTACTCGGGCAAGGAGCGCAAGGTGGCTGAACGGTTTGAGGATGTAATCGTCCGCGCCCATCTCAAGCCCTCGCACTTGCTCCATCTCTTCGCCATGGGCCGTGAGCATGATGACGGGGACGTCTGAGATGCGCCGGATCTCTTGAAGGACCTCATAACCATTCTTTCCCGGCATCGAAACGTCCAGGACCACGACATCCGGGTCATTCTCGTAGAAATGCTGCAGCCCGGCCTCGGCGTCCGTGGCGGCCAGCACCGTGCAGTCCTGCCACTGCATCTGGAAGCCGATCGTCACGGCATCAAGGGTCCGCTGATCGTCGTCAACCACCAGGATCTTCATCCTGCTTCACCCTCGACTTGCACTCGTGCAACGCCGTGCGCCGGTTTTCGTAGCGAACGCAAGCTCTTTAGAGCATACCGAAAACACGAATGTTGGGGCTGAGTGAAGGTCGGACATCGTGGCGGTCCGGCGCTAGGACTCAAAGTGATGAACGACAGGCCGACCCAGAGGTGCGCGGATCGGTACCGCCAGCGAAACCAGGGAGCCGCCGCCCGTAGAGCAGGCGCATGAGATGTGTCCTCCGAGCGCCTCAACAATGAACCGCGAAGTGACCAGGCCTAGACCCGGCCATCGTTCCGATTGGGCGTCTTGTCCCGGATGGGTGCTCCCGCCAGTAAGGAGCTTTTGGAATTGAGGCGCCATGCCGGGGCCGTCGTCCTCGACCGTAAACACAGCCTCGTTGCCCTTCTGGTCGAGTTGGAGGTGTGCCGTCCCGCCCTCCTGACCGAACTTTCCGGCGTTTTCGAGCAGGTTCCACAGCACCCTCTCGATTCGGCTCGCGTCAACCTCCGCTTCGACTGATTTGGGCGTCGTCACCTCGAGTCGCTGCCTCCGACGATCGAACTGGGCCCCAACACCCTCCGCTGCTCGACGTGCTACATCGACGAGATCGCACTTGATCGGTCGGATTTGGAGGCCTCCGGTCACCACCAGAGCCAGCTCGACGAGGTTGACGACCATGTGATTCATCTGGTCCGCGGACGCGTCGACGTTTCGCAACATTCGATGAAGCGGCTCGGTGATGCCGGGGGGCTCGTTCGCCAGCACAACACCAATGGAGGCCTTGATGGCTGTGAGCGGCGTGCGCAGGTCGTGGGACAGGTGGTTTATGAACTCTAGTTGCATCTGTGTACGCACGGGTCCGAACTCGTCTGCTTCGCCAGACGCTTCCATGTTACGACTCGCTGGCCGAAGGCGCGGCGGAGATAAGTATAAGGAGTGGCATACCCGGCGGGGTTGGAAGAGTAGCCGAGCCTTTTCCAATCGTAACCTTTCGTTTACGGTCGGCAACTGCGCGGGCAACCAGAGCGACGGATATTAGCGGTGTTCCGTTCCCGGAGCGCGACTCGGACGAACCGGGCGTAGCCCACGGGCAGAGGAGAATGAGATGGCAGTCGAACTGAACTACACGGCGGCGATTGCGGCGAGACGAGCGGGCCTTCAGCGTGAGCGAACCCGCCTGATGGCTGATGTTGTCGCTCTGACCAATCGCGAGCAACTTTCCGGTGAGGCGCAACGCCTCGATGGCGGTCCCGGCGGCGACGATGCCGACATCGCCACCGAGGCGTTTGAGCAGGAGTTGGCCTCGGAGCTCGCCCGCAATGCGTGGTGTGGGCTCGTCGAGATCGACGCTGCGCTGGCTCGTATGGACGCCGGCGAATACGGCGTTTGCGAGGACTGCAATGGCGTCATCGACCCCGAGCGATTGAGCGCGCTTCCGCGGGCACGGCGCTGCATGCCGTGTCAGCAGCGTGCCGAGACTCGAGCGCGAAGACGCGCTGCCTGATCGTGGCCGGACCCGGCCGCAGGGATTCTGCAAAGACACTGCCTCCCCGCGCTCAGGTGTCCCAGCTGCCCTGCTGTCACGCAGCCCTTTTCCGGGACCCCGGCCAGGCCGTCCTCCCGTGTAGGATATCGAAAGCCGCGGGTCGTGGACGGTTAGCGCGCGATGAATCCCCCGATCGACGATATTCTCGTAGACGCCGAATGGCTTGCCCAGCACATTGACGATCCTTCGGTGCTGGTCGCCGATTGTCAGTACCACGACGATCCGGCCAGTGCGTTGGCCGCATACCGTAAGGGACACATCTCTGGCGCGGTCCACGTCTACTGGCCACGTGACCTTGCCGTCGGGACACCCCCGGTTACCAACCTGATCCCTCCTCCCACGCAAGCGGCGTCACTCCTTGGACACCTGGGCATCGGCAACGACACGACGGTCGTCGGATACGACGTTGAGGGTGGCCACCAGGCGGCGAGACTCTGGCTGGTCCTTGCCTACTACGGGCACGATCGCTTCAAGCTCCTGAACGGTGGTCTGCAGCGCTGGGTCGCCAGTGGGGGACCAGTCTCCACGACCGACGAAGCGCGACCGGAGGCGATATTTCGACCCCGGCCGGCTCGGGAACAGATGCGGATTCGCGCTGACGAGCTGCGTGATCGACTCGCAGAGCCAGGCTTCGTCGTGGCCGACGTGCGACGACCCACCGAGTTTGATGGGACCGAGCGGCGAGCCGCGCGGGCCGGCCACATTCCCGGCGCACGCAACCTGTTCTGGCAGGACAACGTGCGAGACGATTGGACCTTTTGCATGCCTGCGGAGGTTCGGGCGCGACACGAGGCGGCCGGAGTCACCCCAACTTGTGAGGTCGTGACCTACTGCCAGGCCGGAGTGCGGGCAGCTCACGCCGCTCTGGCGCTTCGACTTGCCGGGTACCCACGCGTGCGTGTCTACGATGGCTCGTGGTCAGAATGGGGCAACGATCTATCGCTGCCGATCGAACGCTGATTCTCTCCTCGCGCCCGCCTGCTGACTTTGCCTGTTGAACTTGCCAAATGGGCCTTGACCCTGAGGCCAGGCGGCGATACTTTTATCTCGTCGTTGGCGAAGTAGCGCCGCTGAAGGAGGTGACCGTTGACCTTTTGTGTATCCATCGGAGGGCAGAACCAGTATCGCGGAGACGCGCCGTCGAATGAGATTCTCGTCGGGACGCTTCGTGGGTTCGTCAAGCTGAAGCGCTCCGGGCCGGGATCGGCCTGGGAAGAAGATGGCCGCGCTCTGACCGACATGCACGTGAGCACGCTGCTCATCGAGCCAACCCGTGGCAGGATCCTGGCGGGGTCGCACGGCAACGGGATTCACGCGAGCGAAGATGGTGGCCGAAACTGGAAGCGGGTTGACAGCGGAATCGAGTCGCCCAACGTCTTCGCGATGAACTGGGTCCAGGACGGCGACAAGGTAAAAGTCTACGCTGGGACGGAGCCCGCTTACCTGTACGTGAGTGAGGACCTCGGAGAAAGCTGGACCGAGCTGCCGTCACTGCGAGACCTTCAGGGGCGGGACAAGTGGTACTTCCCGGGCCCGCCGCACATCGCGCACGTAAAGACGATCACATTCGACCCGCGCGTGCCGAGCACCATCTACCTGGGCGTCGAGGTTGGCGGTGGCTTCAAGAGTACCGACAGCGGCAAGACGTGGAAGCAGCTCGAAGGATTCTTCGAGGACGTGCATCGGCTGGTGGTGACAGCGAAGCGACCGAACGACGTCTACATGTCAACCGGCGATGGGGTGTACCACAGCTCCAACGGGGGCGAGGTATGGGAGCATCAGAGCGGCCGCGACGCGCGGATCGCGTACCCGGACGGGCTCGTCATTCATCCTGAGCAGCCGGAGCTGCTCTTCACGTCGGGTTCGATCACGGATCCAGGCCACTGGCGCGAAACCCATGACGCGGACGCCCGCATCGGGCGAAGCGGCGATGGCGGGAAGACCTGGGAGTATCTCGATGGAGGCCTGCCCGCGCACATCCAGGGCAACATCGAAGCCCTGAGCTTGAGCGTGTACCCGGGTGGCTACCAGCTGGCCTCGGCAACAACGAACGGCGAGGTCTTCTACAGCGAGGATGGGGGCAGCACCTGGCAGACCATCGCGACCGGACTGCCAGCGGTGTCCAAGGGCGGGCACTACATGGCTTTGCAACCGGCGGGGGCGCGGTAGGGGTTCATCTCGATAGGGGTTGGTTTGGCTACGCTCTCCGTGCAGCCTGCGCGGCCACTGCCGCGGCCGCCGCCGCGGCGGCCGCGGGGTCTCCCAGGTAGTAGTGGCGGATGGGCTGGAGCGCGTCGTCGAGCTCGT
This sequence comes from Chloroflexota bacterium, assembly GCA_016844585.1. Classification (GTDB taxonomy): domain Bacteria; phylum Chloroflexota; class UBA6077; order UBA6077; family SHYK01; genus JAERMM01. The sequence goes on from JAERMM010000082.1 coordinate 7,402, forward strand.
AGACCAGAGGGATGCCGGTCGGGATGTTTAGGTCGACGATCTCTTCGACCGAGACACTGTCGAGATGCTTTACAAGGGCTCGGAGGCTATTGCCATGCGCGGCGACGACGACGCGCTCGCCCGAACGGATCGACGGTGCGATAACGTCGTTCCAGTAGGGTAGAGCCCGGTCCAATGTTGTCTTCAGGCTCTCGGCCAGCGGTATCTCGTCTGGTCGCAAGTCCGCATAACGGGGATCTCTCCCGGCGAAGCGTTCGTCGTCGCGCGACAGAAGCGGCGGCAGCACGTCATAGCTGCGCCGCCATATCTGCACTTGTTCGTCGCCGTGGCGCGCCGCGGTTTCGGCCTTGTCGAGCCCCTGCAGCGCGCCATAGTGACGCTCATTGAGGCGCCACGTCTTCTCAACCGGGATCCACATCAAGTCCATAGCCTCGAGGACGATCCAGAGCGTCTTGACGGCGCGCTTCAGCACTGATGTGTACGCCAGATCGAACACAAAGCCCTCGTCGAGCAGCAACCTGGCGGCCCGCGCCGCCTCTTCTATGCCGGTCTCGTTGAGAGGCACGTCGACCCAACCGGTGAATCGATTCTCTCTGTTCCAGGCGCTTTCGCCGTGGCGCAACAACACGACTTTGTGCATTGCTCCTCCCAGATCGCGTTTTCAGGTGGAGGATACGACAACAGCCCGCGCGATCAGAACTCGTCGTCTTCAATATCGTCGACGCTTACCGGCGAGCCGCGGCCCGCCATCAGTGTCTCGCGCGCGATGCGGAGAACCCAGACGTGGAACGAGAAGTCTCGCCATGGATAGCGGTCGATGCGTTGCCAGGCAAGGTTGAAAATGCGCCGAGTCACGTCGCGGGCTGCGCGCGGATCGTTCGTCTTGGAGACGATGAAGGTCTCGACGAGTCCGAAATGGGCTCGCTGCAACTCGTTGAAGGCGGTACGGTCGCCGTTGGCGACACGCCGCTCGAGCTCCTCGAAGTCGGGTGAGGCGAACATACCGCTAGACATCATCCAAAAGCGTACTGGGGCGAGCGATGAGGTGGCAACCAACGACGGGGCGGCTGATTCTTGCGTACGCAGCGGGTCGGCCCTTGGGGACCGTTGCCGAATAACCTGTGCAGAGAGAGAACCTCTCGGGCGTGTAACAAATGGAATCATGAATACGTTGTCTCGTAACAGTGACTTACTATGGTGCGCTGACCGGCCGCGCACGGAGCCGGGCGATGGGGGATGGACGTGCGAGCTGGCCTTGAGGCGGGCGGCCCATCTCCGTTGGGCGATTCCGTCCCGGCATCGAACCATAGTGGGTCTTTGGGCGCGCTGGGCGACCGCCGTCGCCCTCGCATCCTGGTGGCTGACGATGACACTGCCATCCGCGAGGTTCTGACGGTCGCGCTCGAGTTAGAGGGCTACGAGGTGTCCGCAGCGCGGGACGGAATGGCGGCGCTAGACGTGGTCGAATCCTTCGCGCCGGACGTGATCGTGGTCGACATGCAAATGCCGATCATGGGTGGGCGGGATTTTGCCGAGGCCTACCACAGCCGCCCCGGGCCTCATGCGCCCATCATCGCGCTTACCGGGTCTTGCGACCCGAAGACGAGCGCGGAGGAAGTGGGGGCATACGCATTCATGCCCAAGCCGTTTGAGTTGAACGACCTGCTGGCCATCGTCACGCAGATCGTAGGCAATCACGATGCCCGCCACCCCTCCCATTTTAAGGACGAGCAGTAAACAGGAATTCCTCTCAGTAATGCTCGCCTTCGGGGAGGGAGTGGATGGATGCTTTGATCGCGGCCCTCGGGCGGATGCCATGCTTGTTGAGCAGGTAGGGCCACATGCGGTACGGGTTCTCGAGGCGCTCGTTGGACTGGCCCAGAGCGCGCCCTGCCAATGGCTTCGGGGTTGTGAAGCTCATCATCGTGATCTGATCCTGGGAGGCCTTTTCTAGATTGAGGCCGTTGATGCAGGCGCCCTCGACCGTTGGCCCTGTCGCAACGATCCCGTGCCCCTGCAGCAAGGCAACGGCCTTGTCCCCAATCGAACGGATGAAACGCTCCGCGAGCGCGGGTGTATTGATGCCATGGCTCTCGGGGAAAACGGGAACACCATCGAACGACGCGGCGGTACGGCTGAACGGAATGAGACCTGAGTCCAGGAGGCTGACGAGGATGCTGTAGCGGGCATGACAGTGCACGACGCTCTGCACGTCCGGTCGATCCCGATAGAGAATCGCGTGGATGATGCTCTCGGATGGGATTGGGCCGCGGCCGCCAATGCGCTTCGCGTTGAGGTCGACGGTGCAGATGTCGTCGGGATCTGCGAGGATGCCGGGAAATCTGGGGTTGATGAGGAACGTGTCGGTCCCGGGGATGCGAGCGCTCAGGTGGCCGGCGCCATCCATGATGCCCTCTCCGGTCAGGATCGCAAGACCCTCGACGATCCGGCGCTTCAGGTCGGTGACGACGTCTATCTCGGTTGCAGCGACCAATTTTGGCCTCCCTCTTTGTCTTGCGGACGCCAACAGGCGCTC
>JAERMM010000303.1 GCA_016844585.1 Chloroflexota bacterium
ATCCGTTACCACTAGACTAAAAGAGGTTCCGCTTTCTAAAAACGAGCCGAAGCGCTCCGTGCACCCCCTCGCACATCGCTAGAGCAATGAAGCAATCTTGTTTTCGATGAGCGACCCCGCTGTGAGGCGCCCCAAATGAGAACGATCTGCTCGATCCTCGCGGCGCTCAGCCTGGCCGTGCTCGCCGCCTGCGCACCTCCGGCCCAGCGCGCGGCCACCGATGCGCCGGGCGGCGGCCCGCCATCTGCCTCGCAGCCGGCTCGTTCCCTCGTCATCGCGGTGCGGGTGGAGCCGCCCAGTCTCGCTATCAGGTGGCTGGGTCAGCCGGGCGGAACGCTCACCATCGCAAAGGGCCTGTTCGGCGCCAGAATCGGGCTGGTCGACGACCAGGGTCGGGCGCTCCCCCAGCTCGTCGAGGCGCTCCCTGCGCTGCGCAGCGAAAACTGGCGGGTGTTTCCCGACGGGCGCATGGAGACCACCTATCGGCTCAAGCCGAACCTCGCCTGGCACGATGGCGTCCCCCTGACCAGCGAGGATTTCGTGTTTGCCTGGCGCCTCTACTCCGTGCCGGAAAACGGGCTGGCTTCGACCGCTCCATTCCACGCCATCGAGGAGGTGCTGGCCCCGGACCAGCGAACCTTCGTGATTCGCTGGCGGCAGCCGTACGCCGCCGCGGGCCTGCTCTCCGCCTCCCGCAGCGAGCTCGTGCCGCTGCCACGACAGATCCTCGAGCAGCCGTTCGCCCAGCTCACGCCCGATGGTCTCGCCGGCCATCCGTACTGGACCCGAGAGTACGTGGGCGTGGGGCCCTACGTGCTCGGACAGTGGGAGCCAGGGAGCTTCCTCGAGGCAACTGCGTTTGACGGCTACGTTCTCGGGCGCCCGAAGATCGACCGCGTCAAGCTGATGTTCATCGGCGATCCTAATACGACGCTGGCCAATCTGCTCGCCGGCGAGGTGCACCTTGCGAGCGACGACTCGTTCGGCCTCCAGCAGATGGAGGTCCTGAAGCGGGAGTGGGGCAACGCCGGAACCATCCTGCTGCCACCCGGCGGCTCGTGGCGTACGACGTTCTTCCAGCTGCGGCCCGAGTACGCGAGCCCGCCGACGATATTGGACCCGCGGGTCCGTAAGGCTCTGGCCCATGCGCTGGACAAGGACCTCATCAACGACGCGGTATACGGCGGGAACCACATCCTGGCGGACAGCATGATCTCGCCAAAGTCCGAGTTCGGCGCCGCGTCAGACCGCGGCGTGGTGAAGTACCCATACGATCTGCGCCAAAGTGAGCAGTTGATGAACGAGGCGGGGTACGTCAAAGGACCGGACAGCCTGTACGCGAGCGCCAGCCGGGGACGATTCGTCGGCTCGATCGTGGCATCAACGGGATCGGACTTCGAGACGGAGCTGACCGTCATGGCGGGCGGCTGGCGGGGGGTCGGGTTCTCCCTGGAGGAGTCGGTCATCTCGCCCGCTCAGACGAGAGACGCCCAGCTCGCGTCCACCTTCCCATTCATGACGACACGATCTACAGCATCGGACCTCCCGGCCCTGGTCGGACTCATCAGCAACGCGATTCCTCGGCCTGAGAACCGCTGGGCTGGGCCCAACCGCGGCGGCTGGAGCAACACCGAGTACGATGGGCTGGTGCAAGCCTTCAACACGACGCTCGACGCCGACGAGCGCGCGCGGCAGATCTCCGAGATGACGCGGATCTACAGCCAGGACCTGCCTACGATCTCGCTATTCTTTCCCACGCTGCCGACTGCCCACGTTGCGGCGCTGACTGGTCCGGTCCTCGTACCGCAAGAGGCCGATTGGCTCTCCAACGTGCACCAGTGGGAGTTCCGGTGAGCAGCACGCGAGCCTGAGGCGCCTTTAGGAAGCTACTGCATTTCCCACTCGTGAACGTTCCAGGTGAGCCCGGATGAGTAGCCGCCGATTGGCCCTACAACATTCTTCCGAGCCAGGATGACCGCGACCGGATGGATGAGCGGCGCCACGCCCACGGTTTCGGTCATCCGTCTCGCTTGCGCGACGATCGCGTCGCGGCGCTGCGCCGCGTCAAGCGACGTCATGATCATTCCCTGTAGGCGATCTGTCTCTGGGTCGAAAAAGCTGCCGCGGTTCGATCCAATATAGCGGTTCTCCGGCGTCGGGGACTGCTCGGACGTCCAGACGAACTGATCCGGGCCCAGAGAGCGCTGGTTCAGCGCAGTTCCTGGAAAGCTGGTGCGCAGCTCGGAGTCGCGGGACCGTGCCACCGGGATGACGAAGATACCCGGGGTCACTCCAGCCGCCCTCCAGTTGTCGGCCGCGACCGTGGCGATGGGCTGCGAAATGCTGCCCGTTGCGATATCCACTTGCAGCGGCTGGCCAGCAGCATTCAAGGCCGGCCCATCCCCGGATGGCCGAACCCAACCGGCATCCGCCAGAAGAGCGATGGCCCGATTCGGGTCGTACGGGTATTTGGCGATCGTGCGGTCCACCTCTGGAAACAACGGATCAGTGGGCGAGATGAACGCATCGGCCGTTCCTAAGAACCCGAGGTTCACGATGTCGTCTATCCCCTGCCGGTCCATGGCGTGCAGCAGCGCGCGCCGCACCCGCACGTCGGCGACGGCCCGCTGCCAGTTTGGCACCTCGCGGAACTGGAACTCCATAAAGGTCGTCTGCGTCGCCCAGGTCTTCACGTAGCCCTCACCCGTGGTGGCCCAGCGCTCCCGAGCGACCGCCGCCTCCGGCGCCAGGACATCGGGCGAGTTAATGAGGTCGACTTCGCCCGCGAGCAGATTCGCGAGCTGCGTGTTCGGATCGGTGATGATGCGAATCACCACGATGTCGAGCTTGGGTGGGCCGAGCGCGAACCCCAGGTGCGCCCGGGCGATGAGCTGGCTGCCCGGTGTCCAGCTCTCCACCTTGAACGGCCCCGTTCCAACGTAGGCCGTGCTCCATTCATCTCCAGTCAGGAAACTCGCCTTGTTCGCCCGGTACTTTGTCTCGTGGACGTGCCGCGGCAGTGGGTTGAGCTGCTGGTTCCCGAGCGCGTTGGCGTCAACGTAGGTGGTTTTCCAGGTGATGGTCAGCGTGCGGTCGTCGAGCGCCTCCACTCGCTCCATCAGCGGCTCCGGTTGGGGATTCTCGACCGGGATGTCGGCGTCTGTGTAAACCTCGAACGCGAAGACAAAATCGGCCGCGGTTACGGGCGCCCCATCGTGCCAGGTGGCGCCTGCGCGCAGCCGATACGTGGTTAGCATGGTTCCGTTGGGTCTGACCACCAAATCGCCGTTCGCCTGGCTGGGAAGCCTCTCGGCCAGCATCGGGAATGGGACACCGCTCACGTCTCGGTTGGCGAGCGGGGCGTTGAAGATCCAGTGGTAGCCCGCGGCGCCGCGGCCGCTCAGGAACTTGGGGTTGAGGGTATCGGGCTCGAGGGTCCACCCGATCTTGATGACCCCCTTCGGCCCGGTTCGAGCCCCCGTTGTGTCACC
>JAERMM010000083.1 GCA_016844585.1 Chloroflexota bacterium
GACATCCCGCGGTCCACCACGACCGTCGCGGCCGGGTCGGCGCGGGCTTTGAGCCGCTCCAGCATCTCGCCCAGGGTGGTCCCCTCGGAGCGATTACCCTCGAACACCTCATGGGCTTTGGGGAACCCTTCCCGGTCCACTACGAGGCCCACGATCACCTGTTTGCAGTCTGGGCGGTGGTCCTTCGAGTGGCCCCGCTTGGCCTGGTCGTTGGCCAGGCATTGCCCCTCGAAGTAACTGGAGGTCAGGTCGTAGAGATAGACCGTGCCGTCGAGGTTGAAGAGCTGCTCCTCACGCTTGGCCAGGGCAGCCTCGATCTTCGCCCGTTTCGGATGCAAGCGGTCCAGGTGCCGATAGAGCGCGTCATCGTCCAACCCGCTGAGGTCGATCCCCAAGATGTCCCCGAGAGCAGTGTGCCGGGACCAGTCCGGCATGGCATGTTAGGAGCGCGGGGCGATCAAGCGGTTCAAGGTCATCAGCTCGGTCAAGCGGCAGGCCTGCTCCGAGAACCCCGCCCCGGAGAGCACCTCATCTACCCCCAGCCGGAGCCAGAACTGGTGGCCGACGTGGACCGGCCCGGCCTCCCGGGCCTGCTCCGCCCGGACCTGGCTCGCGCGGACCGTCACCGCCTCATCGTCGGCCGGCGGCGGTGGAACACTGGTTGCTCTGTGGAGCAGTGGCGTCTCAAGCGCTGGGCGGCGCTGGAGCAGGCGCGTGAGGGCAGGGGATGGGTCGGTGAGCCGGAGCTGCCGGACTGCGCCGCCTCGATCTCGTGCACCAAGCCGGGCCAGTGCTCGGACGGAGCCGGCGGAACGCTGCCCAACGAACAGATGGTGCGCTGGCGGGGGCCGCGATCGGTCTGGACAGACTCGACGAGCAGATAGTGGGGGTACGTCCGGTCACCTCGGCGTTTGGTGTCATCACCCTCAGAAACCTGCGGAAGTTGGGCTAATCCTGTTTGTTCGACCACGCTTCACCGGAGAACCCCAATTTCGACATCCGCATGCGGGCTCGCAAGCAGGAACCATGTTCTACACGAACAAGTATCTTAAGCTTGTCGAGAAGGAACTCTTCTAGCTCAGCCCACAAGCCCAACTCTTTCGCGAGCTTCAGGGCGGGCCGATCACGAGCGCGAACGTAGACTCCGCTCGGGCGATCAGCACGGTGGGAAATGGCTCGCGCTGGGACTTGCTGTTCCGGTTTGGGAAGGCGCAGACTACCTTCATGGCTGCTCCTACGGCGTCTCAAGTCAACAAGGCAGGGCGCACGCTACGCAAATGGTGGTCTGAACCTCAAGTACGCCTCATAGAAGCGGGCGGGGACGTTGATCGGGCGCTTGGTGTTTTGATCGAACATCGGGCGGCATATTCTTATCCTCTAATCAAGGCTAACAACGGCCTTCGGTCCGTTGTGCGAACTGAAAACTGCCAGGCGGTCGAGGTGTCGCAGCGGCTGAAGCGTATGACGACCATCCTCGACAAGCTTGTCCGGCAGCCGACGATGGCGCTGGCGAACATGCAGGACATTGGCGGGTGCCGAGCCATCTTGGCGGACATCAATGAGTTGCACAGAGCATAGAAGAGGCTCTCCCGCAACCGCCCACCTGCGCGAGTTGACGATTACATCACGGACCCGCGCGAATCGGGATACCGCGGAGTCCATGTAGTCGTTCGTTATGATGAACGAAGCATTGAAGTCCAACTCCGTACGCGCGTTATGCATCAGTGGGCTGTTACAGTTGAAAGACTTGGGGGGCGAATCGGCGAGGATCTGAAGAGTGGCTCCGGTCCACCCGTCGTGCTCGAGTTGCTCGTGGCGATTTCTGAGGCTATGGCAGTGGAAGAGCGTGGCTCGGTGGCCTCGGCTGAGCTTCTTGGGCGAATCGGTTCGTTAGGTGAACAGGCGGGACCATTCCTGGTGAGAGGAGGAGCTTCATGAGGCACAGCATTCAGCATTTCTTGCTAGTGTTTGACCACGACCTTGGTCGATTGGTCGAGAAGGTTGAATTCGGCGCAGATGGCGCGAAAGCTGTGAGGGAATACGCTGCAAAGGAGCGTCAGTATGAGGACCGCCCGCGAATAGAAGTCGTCCTGATCGGATCGGACTCGATTGAGACGGTCATGCTGACCCAGGCGAACTACTTCGATGGCACGGCCGCGGTGTCCCGTTACCTAGTAGGTTTGTAACGTCCGTACCCTTGTGGGCCAGTCTCGCTTCCTGACCCACTAGCTGGCGATATCCCATTCCGCTGAGTTCCAGGTCGCAGCCGTCTTCGGGACGGTGTGGCCCTTGATGCCAAGGACGCCTTCGCGGAAGAGCGTTACGGTGACGTTGAAGTAGAGCGGGAGTACGGGCACCTCTTGCGATTGGATGCGCACGAGGTCTCGCCAGTGTCGCTGCTGCTCGGTGAAATCGATCGAGCCCTGCAGGCCCCGAATCGCGGCGTCCATGTCCGCGTTTTGGTAGCAGCCCCAGCTCGATCCCGCCCAGCGTGTTTCCTCAACCGGACACTGCGCCCCATTCACCCGCGACATGAGGTTGTTAAAGCTGAGCGGGATCTGAGCCGCGACGAAGCCCGGGAACGACACGAGGTATTTCGGGTCACGGATCTGGGCGGTGGTGAGCCGTGATTCTTCGACGGTCGCCCCAAGCGAGCGCCACTGGTCGGCGATGATCGATAGCTCCTGGCCGTTCGTGTCGCCAGGCTGTGTCCAGGCCGGTATGACTACTCGTTGGCCAGCCGCGTCGACCAGAGAACGATCGGCCCCGCGACGCCAGCCCACCTCCGCGAGCAGCTGCTCGGCGCGGGTCGCGTCGTAGCTGTAGCGGGCCATTGAGTCCTTCGCCCAGTCATATTTTGGATCGGTAGGTGGGATCATGCTGTCTGACACGAGGGTCCGTCCCTCGACCAGCGCGTCCAGCAGCGTCTGTCGGTCGATGGCGTGCAGCAACCCTCTTCGGGCTCTGACGTCGAGAAGCTCCTGCGGCTTTGGGTCTCGGAACTGAGTGAACAGAAATCGCCATTTGGTCGGTTGAACCACGAGCGCGGGCTTCCGCCCAGCCGCTTCCCATTCGCGGTTCACGAACATCGCCTGACCGAACTGGACCGTCTCGGCAATGTCGCCGTCGACGGCGCCGGCGAGTAGCTGTGCCACGGCGGCGGAATCGTCTTCGATGAAGCGCACGATGATGCGGTCCAGCTTCGGCCGCCCACCCCAGAACTGTTCGTTCGCCCCAAGGACCATGTGGCTGCCTGACTCCCATTCGGTCACCTTGAACGGCCCCAGGCCGACGAACTCTCGGGCCCAGTGCGGCGATTGCACGAATCGCTCCTTGTCCGTTTCGTACAAAGGCCCCATCAGATGCATGGGCAAGGGGCCCAGATCGTCCTCCGTAATGACGTTGGCGAACGGATAGGCGCCTTTCCACCGCATGATGAGCGTAAGGTCATCCAGTGCATCCATCCCTGAGATCTGCGATGAGACGCGCCGCTGGGTCGTGGGTATCTCCGGGTCTGAGGTCACGCGCCAGGCGAGGATGACGTCTTGAGCTGTGAACGGGGCGCCGTCGTGCCAGGCGACGTTGGGGCGCAGCTTGTAGGTGGTCGTCATCGTCCCGTCTGCATTGATGATCCAGGTGCCACGATCCTGGGCGGGCAGCTCAGCCGTCAGCATTGGCCGAATCGCGCCGCGGTCGTCATAACCAGCGAGCCGCTGATGGACGGCGAGCTGCAGCTCCGTGCCGCCCTGGCTGCCGAACTGGCCTGCGAGTTGAATGACCAGGTTCAGCGGCTCGGTCTCGTAGCCGATCGTCAGTGTCTTGAGCGCAGCGCGCGGGCGCGTGTCTATCGCCGCCGGCCGAGACTGGTCCGCGGGCTGAGGCGCGGCGCAAGCCGATCCCAGGATCGCTACCCAGGCGAGGACACCACGAGCGATCCAATGTTTGATCATGCATTCGCCCCCCGTGCTTCGAGTGCCATTGTAGTATGGCAAGCCGCGGCTGTCCTGTTCTTTTTTGCGTGTGGCTGGATACAATCGCGACTGATCAGACCAACCTCGTCAACGGCAGGGAGGCCAACTTATGGCGGCAGCTACGGACGTGCGGGTCAGCTCCGGCGAGAATGAGTACACGGAAGAGGACTGGACAGAATTCTCTCGCACCGGGCCCGGCACGCTGGCGGGGCGATACCTCCGGCTGTTCTGGCACCCGGTCTACATCGCGAAGGACCTCGCCGCCGGCCGGGCGGTACCCATCCGCATCATGAGCGAGGACTTTACCCTTTACCGAGGCGAGGGTGGCAAGCCGCACGTGGTGGCGTTCCGCTGCGCGCACCGCGGCACTCAGCTTTCCACGGGTTGGGTGGAGGGCGACGAGCTTCGCTGCTTCTATCACGGCTGGAAGTACGACGGGGATGGGCAGTGCGTCGAGCAGCCTGCAGAGCCGGAGCCGTTCTGCAGCCGCATCAAGATCAAGGCCTATCCGACCATCGAATACCTGGGCTTCGTGTTTGCCTACCTTGGTGAGGGCGAACCGCCGGAGTTCCCGCGTTACCCCGATTTCGAAGGGGACGGGATTCACGAAGCGAACCGCTATTTCATGTGCGTAAGTTTCTTCAATGCCCTGGACAACGACCCCGTGCACGTCTACTTCGTCCATCGCGCTCCTCGTCAGGATTTCCGCGACTGGAAGGGATGGACGCCGACGATCAGAGCCGAGGAGAACGAGTGGGGGCGAGCAAATTACATCAGCCGACAGGATGGCCGCGTGGACTGTAACCTGCGCGGCATGCCAAACCTCGTGATCCGCAAGGCATCTGGCGAGGGTGTGGGCCGCTCGGCCGAATCGCCGCGCATGGACTTCCTGGAATGGAAGGTGCCGATAGACGACGAGAGCCACTGGAACGTCCACAAGGTCCTGGTGCATCTGTCGGGCGATGATGCGAGGCGTTGGGAGGAGCGGCGTGAGGCCGACGTTGCCGCGCGAGACGTCGATCCAACCGGATTGGTGCACCAGGTCCTCTCCGGGAGGCTCTACATGGACCAGATCGACCGCGAGCGCACGCGGATGACCACGGTGCAGGACATGGTTTCGCAGGCAGGACAGGGCGTCATTGCGGACCGCTCGGACGAGCACCTGGGCCGCACTGACGTTGGCGTCGTTCACTGGAGAAAGATCTGGGAGCGCGAGCTTCGGGCTCTCGCAGAGGGCCGGCCCCTCACGCAATGGGCCCGCCCCGACTCGATGGTAAACAGCTAGGCGGAGGAAGAATGGAAACTCGCGCGCTTCTGCTCAGGGAGAACGACCGAGTCAAGGACAATCTGACACGCATCTGCGAGGATTTGACGGACGAGCAAGTGAACTACGAGCACGAGGCCGTGGACGAGCGAGGGATTGGCAACGTCGTATCGCACCTGTACGGCTCTCTCGCGAATCGGACCGCCATCGTCACCGGCGCCGGGCCCGCGGTTACGCCCGATGCGCCCCGTACGCGCGGTGAGCTGATAGCTTTCATCGACCGGACCCACGACACGATCGCTCAGCGGCTGGCGAAGGTCACCGAGGAGCAACTGGCGGCGACGGTTACGATCCGCGATCGGGAGTCGACCGGGATCGAGGCGATGATGAACTCGTTCTCACATGCCTACCGGCACGTCGGCAATGTGTTGGACGCGCGTCATCTGGGTGGATTCGAGACGCACGTCCTGGGTTAAGGCGTTCGACGCGAAGGGCCCGGCCGTCGGTCTGTGGTCGTCTCGAAGATCCCCTTGGATGCCCGATCCACGGCCCATTGGCGCTCCTGGGGGCTGAGGTCGCGCTCAATGTCAGGCGCCTGCTTCGCCTGATCGAGCCACTCCTTGAACATGCGGTCCTTGATCTTCTCGATGTTCTTGCCATCGTATGGGCCGGTATCGCGATCGAGAATGCGCACCGTTTCCCAATGCACTCCGACGGGGAACGGCTCGATCCACTTGTCGAGGGGAGTGTCGGGGTTGAACACCACGTCGTCGAACTCTGGCGCCTCCGATCCCCAAGCCACATATCCGAGGTCCCCGCTCACCCGACCCTCGGCGGGGCGTTCGCTCGCCTGAGCGGACAGCTCTTCAAACGGAAAGTCTTGATCTAGTTGGATCAGCGCCACCCTTGCTTCGTCCTTGGTCGATGTCGCCAAGCGCAGAACGTGCGCCCGTGGGCCTGATTCGGGTGCAGCCGCGCCGACAGACTTTCGCAGTCGTTCTCGTTCAAGCAGATAGGCGATCGTGTCCCGATAGTTGGATTCCGACTTGAGGAGCGGCTTGATGTCGCTGTACGCCTTGTTGAATTCGTCGCCCGTCATGGTTGGTGGAATAGTCGCGGTCGCGATCGCCGTCGCCGTAGGGCGGGTTGGAAACGGCGTTCGCGTTACGGTTGGTGTCAATGGGTCCAGCGTTGGAGAGGGTGTAGGAGTCGGCGTGGGTGTCTGAGGATCCAGCGTTGGTGTGATCGTCGGCGTGGACGACGGCACGAATCCCTCCGGCGCCTCGGTAGCGCTCGGCCGTGGGCTGGGTGTGGGTGTCGGTGTAGCCGTGGCCTTATTGAGGTCGTCGCGTTGGATGGACAGCAGCTCGTTGATCTTCGCATCGATGTCCGAGGGGGGAATAACAATGCTTCTTCGATCCGCCTCCTTACGAATGACCAGCTTCTCGATCTGCTTGTCCAGTACTTCCTCGGGCAGCTTCTCCTGCGAGTCGATGAGCTTCTGCACCTGGCCGCCGGCCCATTCGGGTCCTGGAGGTTGTTCGACCCCGCCGCAACGGACTGTTGTAAGCCACGCATATCCTCGGCGAGCGCGTCTGTGAAGGCGCGGAGAGACAGTTTGTCGCCGCCGACGAAGGCCACCCCCTCGTTGGGGTACACCACCAGCTCGCGAATCGCGCCAGCGCTGACGACCGATGCGGCGACGAGCGCGATCGCGCCGACCACCCCGATCAGGAGTCGGGTCTGCAACCGCTCCCGCTGACCACGCGACATCTCGCGCAGCGGTGTCCGCTGAACCGCCGAGGGTGCCGCTGCGCCGCGGCGTCGGCCTCGATCGGCGCTACCTCGATCGCGAGACACAGCAGTCCTTCCTACCCTCGCCCGATCTGGAACCCAGGCAGGGCGCCGCCCGTTCTGGTGCGGCGGTCATGAGCGTATTGGCGCGCGTAAACGCCAGAAAGTTGGGCATTCGGACCGGTCATCATCGAAGGGAGAGGCCGCTCCCGCGAATGTGCTCGGCGGTGTACGGGAGCAGAGCCATGACGCGCGCTCGCTTCAAGGCGACGGCGAGGGCACGCTGATGGTGCGCGCAGGTGCCGGTCTTCCGTCGTGGCTCAATCTTGGCCCGATCCGACAGATAGCGGCGAAGCCGCGAAGTGTCTTTGTAGTCGATGGTCTTGACCTTGTCCACGCAGAACTGGCAGACCTTCCGTCGCGGCGGGTATCGGCCGCGCTGACCCGCTCGGCGCGGGGGGCCCGCGGGCCGAGGACCTCCAGGGCCTGGCGGTCGGCCCGGGAACGCGCCCGGACCTGACGGTGCGCCAAAGGGCGCTGGGGGTGCAGCGGCCGCCATGGGCGGCGCAGCATCAATCGGTGGAGCGGCTTGTTCGGTCAATCGCGTTCCTCACTGTTCTGGTCAGATTGTCAAAATGGGATCGCGTCGAGGTCGTTGGGCTCCTCGACTCCCATGCCCATTCCGCTGTCTTGTGCGTTGTCGCCGCGCGGCCTCGTGTCCAACATCTGCATTTCGTTCGCGTTGATGTCGAGGCTGAAGCGCTTCTGTCCGTCGGCCCCTTCGTACGTCCGCGAGGACAGACGGCCCTCGATGTAGACTTTTGCGCCCTTGCTCAGGTACTGGCTGCAGATCTCCGCGAGTTTTCCATTGGCTGTGACGCTGAACCACTGGGTTTCCTCACGGCGCTCTCCTCCACTCGTGAAGGTGCGATTGCAAGCAACGCTGAACCTGGTGAATGGACTTCCCGAGGGCGAGTAGCGCATCTCCGGATCGCTGCCCAGATTGCCGATGATGGTTGCCTTGCATATGCCAGCCATGGGTTGCTCCTTCTGCTCGGGCTACACAAACGTCAATCGATACTCACGATCATGTGGCGAAGGACCTGGTCGTTGAGCTTTAGTGTCCGGTCCAGCTCAACCGTTTGCTCGGGGCTGAGCGAGAAGCGCGTGATGTGGAAAGCGCCTTCGCGCCGCTTCTCGATCGGGTAAGCCAGTCGGCGGCGCCCCCAAAAGTCCAGGGTGTGGACGTCACCACCTTTGGCCGTAACCAGGCTACGAACGCGCTCTGTAGCGGCCCCAGCCGCTTCCGCATCCAACTCAGGGGGCAAGATGAACAGCATCTCGTATTCGCGCAGTTTTGCACCTCCTTTCTCTGGGATTGCCCGCGCCAGTGTTCGGCCAAGTGCGACGGTCGAATGATGCGCGGGCAGAAAGGTCAAGACGCGCAGCTTCGGAATGATAGCATCGCTACGGACCGACGTGCAGCGCAGCTACCAGATCGTCGTGAATCAAGCCGTTGCTGGCGGCGATCTCGCACCCCCTCACGTCAAAGGGCTGGCTCGAGTAGTCGGACAGCCGCCCGCCAGCTTCACGCACGACGAGTGATCCGGCGGCGATGTCCCACGGCTTGAGGCCACGCTCCCAGAACCCGTCGAAGCGGCCCATGGCGACGTAGCACAGGTCAATCGCGGCGGATCCGTCGCGTCTGACCGCTTCTGCCACCTGCAAGACCGGTCCCCAGAGCTTTATAGCCTCGGCGATCACCTCGCGCTCGTACGGGAAGCCGCTGCACAGCAAACTGTCGCTCAAACGATTGATGTGCGACACGTGAATCGGCAAACCGTTGAGGAAGGCGCCCCGATCCCGAACGGCTGTGAACATCTCGTTCAGCAGGGGCTGATACACGACGCCGATCTGCATAACGCCTCCAACCTCTAGCGCGATCGATACGCTGAAGACCGGGTAGTTGTGGGCAAAGTTGGTTGTTCCATCGAGCGGATCGATGATCCAGAGTCGTTCACCGTCATCTCCGCCCGTGGTTCCTTCCTCGGCGAGCACGCTGTCCGTTGGAAAGTGCCGCTGGATCTCGTCGACGATCAGACGTTCGGCAGCTTCGTCGGCCTCGGTCACGAGGTCGATCTCGCCCTTATGCCTGATGTGCAGAGTCTTGCCGAAGCTCGACCGCAGCAGCTCACCGGCGACTCGCGCTGCGTCGGACGCCACGGCCAATTGGCTTTCGAGACTCGGACGTTGCATCATCCCTCCAGGCAGCATTGTAGGTTGCTGGTCGTCCTGGCCCTTGATCGGGCGACAGGTCGAGAGGGTGAGGTCCCCTGTGGGCGTTTCTAAGTTCGTGAATGAGCCGCTCAGCGACTTCACCGACCCAGCTATCGGTGATGCCTTCGAGCGGGCCCTCGCCGACGTCGAGTCATCGCTTGGCCAGGATTACCCGCTGATCGTCGGCGGGCGCCGCGTCACGACCGGCGCGTGGATCAATTCAATGAATCCCAGTCAGCACGACCAGCTTGTCGGCCGAGTGGCAAGAGCTGGGCCAGTCGAGGCGGAGGCCGCCATCGGCGAGGCGGAGCGCGCTTTCGAGGGGTGGTCTCGTGTCCCCGCCGCCGAGCGGGCTCGCGTGTTATTCCGCGCCGCCGCCATTGTGCGACATCGCCGCCACGAGCTGTCGGCGGTCATGGTGCTGGAGGCCGGCAAGACCTGGCCAGAGGCTGACGCCGATACGGCGGAAGCCATCGACTTCCTAGACTTCTATGGTCGTGAAGCCCTTCTCCTCGGGGCCGAGCAGCCGCTCGTCCGCCACCCGGGTACGGACAACGAGCTCGTCTATCTGCCGCTTGGAGTGGGGGTCGCCATCCCGCCGTGGAATTTCCCTCTCGCCATCGCTATGGGTCTGGTGAGCAGCAGCATCGCCGCTGGCAACACGATCATTTTCAAGCCATCGAGCCTGACGCCGGTTATTGGCGCCAGGATCGTTGATGTCTTCGAGCAGGCAGGCCTTCCGCCCGGTGTATTGAACTTCCTCCCTGGTCCTGGTGACACGGTTGGCGATTACCTGGTAGGTCACCCACGGGTTCGTTTCATCACGTTCACCGGTTCGCGAGCTGTTGGCGTGCACATCAACGAGCTGGCGGCGAAGGTTCAACCCGGACAGAAGTGGCTCAAGCGCGTTGTGGCTGAGATGGGTGGCAAAGACGCCATCGTCGTCGATTCGAGCGCGGATCTGGACGCCGCGGCGGCGGGTATCGTGGCCTCGGCGTTCGGTTTCCAGGGGCAGAAATGCTCCGCGGCTTCGCGGGTGATCGTCGACTCCTCAGTCTATGAGCGCATCGTGCGCGATGTTGCCGACCGCGCTGAGGCGCTTCGGGTCGGTCCGGCTCGTCAGAAGGACAGCGGCCTGGGCCCGGTGGCGGATGGATCGCAGTTTCGAAAGGTCAACGAGTACGTCGAGATTGGACGGGGCGAAGGTCGTCTGGTTGCCGGCGGGGAGTCCGACGACTCTACGGGCTACTTCATCCAACCGGTGGTCTTTGCGGACGTTTCGCCCCGTGCTCGCCTCATGCAGGAGGAGATATTTGGCCCGGTGCTCGCCATAACGGAGGCACGCGATTTCGCCCACGCGCTCGAAATCGCCAACGGAACCGTCTACGGCTTGACAGGCGGTGTTTATGCGCGAGATCCTGAGAAGCTGCTCC
>JAERMM010000084.1 GCA_016844585.1 Chloroflexota bacterium
GATGCACACCCGCCCGTCTCAAACCCGTATCCTTCAGCTACCCTCGACCACCCAAATCCATCACGAATGCTGTGACCGACCACTAGGTGCTGGGTCGGCAGCGGCTGCAGAGGCCCACGAGATCGATCACGTGGTCGAGGAGGTCGAAGCCTCGGCCCTCTACAACCCGTCTGATCTCTGCTTCAACGGTAGGCGCTTCCAGCGTCTCTACCATTCCACACGAGACGCACCGTACGTGGTGGTGATGGTCGCGCTCAGCGCAAACCGTGAAGAGGTGACAGCCATCCTCGTTGTGAATGCGATGCAAGAAAGCCAGTTCCGTCAACAGCTCTAGGGTGCGGAACACCGTGGCGCGGCCGATGGGGAGGCCCTGACCCGTGAGCTGGTCGAGAATCTCCTGTGCGCTGAACGTGTCGTTGCGTCGTGCGACGCACTCTACAACGGTCTGCCGCGGCCCTGTCATTCGATGACCTTGCTCGGCGATCCGTCCCAGGATCAGCCCAGCCCGGTCCTGCCGGAGTGCGTGAGCGTCGGCCTGCATGAGAAGCCTCCGTTATCGACCACGCGATCGCGGATAAGAACCCGCGCTCGCCTAAGCGACCACCGCCGGTTCCGGTGCTTCGGCAGCGTGGCCATTGGTAGAGGGCTCGGCGCTGGGAAGGCCACCTATGAGGGCGTGGCTGAGGACCTCCTCAATGTGGTCCACTTCGAAGATCTCCATCTCGCGGACCTTTTCCGGCAGATCCACCAGGTCCTTCGCGTTCTTTTTCGGGAGGATGAACGTCTTGATGCCGGCGCGATGCGCGGCCAGCATTTTCTCTTTCAGTCCGCCGATCGGCAGCACTCGTCCGCGCAGCGTAACCTCACCGGTCATCGCCACGTCCTTGCGCACCGGCCGATCGGTCAGCGCCGAGATAAGCGCCGTGGTGAGTGCGATGCCGGCCGACGGCCCGTCCTTGGGAACCGCTCCGGCGGGCACGTGCACGTGGAACGTGTGGTTGTCGAAGAACGTCGGGGCCACGCCGAAGCTCCGAGCGTTGGCTCGCGCGTAGGTCAGCGCGGCCCGCGCCGATTCCTGCATCACCTGGCCCAGGCTGCCGGTGAGGAGGGGCTCGCCCTTGCCCTCCATGATGCTGACTTCGATGGAGAGCAGCTCGCCGCCGGTTTCGGTCCAGGCCACGCCAGTTGCGGTCCCGACCTCGTCCTCTTCCTCCGCCAGATTGAACGTGAACTTCTGCGGACCGAGATAGCTGGAGAGGTCGTCAGGCGTCATCGTTGCCGACTCGATCTCCTTCGCCACGATTTTGCGGGCCACCTTCCGGCAGAGCGTGGCGATCTCTCTCTCGAGATTTCGGACGCCCGCCTCACGCGTGTAGCCGCTGGCAAGGGCATGCAGCGTGCCCTCGGAGAAGGTCGCGTGCTCCAACTCTAGGCCATGTGCCTCGATCTGCTTGGGAACGAGGAATCGCTCGGCGATCTTGATCTTCTCGTCCTCTGTGTACCCGGCGATGTTGATCACTTCCATGCGGTCGCGCAATGCCGGCGGCACCGTGTCGAGGAGGTTGGCCGTGAGGATGAAAATGACCTTGGAAAGGTCGAACGGCACTTCCAGGTAATGGTCGCTAAAGGCGTGGTTCTGCTCTGGGTCGAGCACCTCGAGCAGAGCCGCGGAAGGGTCGCCACGGAAGTCATTTCCGACCTTATCGATCTCGTCGAGCATGAAAACCGGATTGTTGGTCTTGGCGTTGCGAATGCCCTGAATGATGCGCCCCGGAAGCGCCCCAACGTACGTCCGCCTGTGGCCGCGGATCTCCGCTTCGTCGCGCACGCCGCCAAGACTTGTCCGCCAGAATTTGCGCCCAAGGGCCCGGGCGATCGATCGCCCAAGAGATGTCTTCCCTACGCCTGGTGGTCCGACAAAACAGAGGATCGGGCTGCGCATCTTCGCGCCCGCCAGGCCCCGAACGGCGATGTATTCGAGGATTCGCTCCTTGACCTTCTCGAGGCCATAGTGATCTTCTTCAAGGATGCCGGCTGCCTCATTGATATCCAGGTGGTCGTCCGTCTCAATTGACCATGGCAGCTCAGTGAGCCACTCTAGATATGTGCGGATGACGCCTTGCTCGGCGGAGTGCATACCGACGATTTTCAGCCGGTCGAGCTCGCGGAGCGCCTTCTCCTTCGCGGCCTCAGGCATGCCTGCTGCCTCGATCTTGGCACGCAGCTCGTCAGAGACCGCGGCCTCGCCGTCTGCTTCTCCCAGCTCGCGTTGGATAGCTCGAAGCTGCTCGCGCAGGAAGAACTCGCGCTGCGCCTTGTCAACGCCCGATTTGACGTCCTCACGGATTTTCGTGCGAAGTTGGGCAATCTCCAGGTGGCGCCGAGTGAACTCGATAGCCAGCTTGAGCCGATCAATCGGGTGCAGCGCCTCGAGCGTGCGGACCCGCTGCTCGAACGTGTATTCAGGCGAGTACGCCGCGTGGTCGGCGAGAAGACCCGGCAGCTCGATTCCACGTACGTATTGCAGGACCTCGGACGGCACGTTGGGATTCAGCTCAACGAGGTTCTCGATAACTGCAAGCAGCTCGTGCATCAGATCCTGAACCGCCGGGTCGTCGACGGATGGATCGGGTCGCGGCGTGCAGCTCACTTGCAGGTACGGCGCCTCGTGGACCACTTCGATCAGCTCGCCACGCTCGACGCCGCGCACGATGACGCGCTGACCGCCGCGGCGCGACGGTCGAGACTCCTCGACCGTCGCGATGACACCGATTGGCCCGAGTGCATCCTCGGCGATCGCACTCGAATCGCCATTCATGTTCGTTCGCTTTGGAACGAGGAAAATCCGCTTGTCGGCCAGCAGAGCCATCTCGACGGCCCGCACGTGCGACCAGGTGTCGAGATGGAGAGGAACAATCATCCCAGGAAGAACCACCGCATCAGGCAGCGGGACGGCCGGCAGCATGGCGGCAGGCGACGCTCCCTCCCGGCTCTGCTCTATCGCGGCCTGAGGCTCGTCAATACCTGTGGCGTCGATTTGTTCGGACTCGGCGCTGCCGTCCCGATCTCCCTGATCTTCCTGCACGCCTTTTTCACACCGCCGTTCGGAGTGGTCGGCCGTGCGGCCAACCTCTCCGGAGTATAAGGGACAGGACCGGCGAGCGGGCCGATCCGACTGCCTGACTGGGGGTCACGACCCAGGCCTGCTAGACACCTCAAAATCCAACCGAGGCTCGCGGCGCAACCGGGTGCGCCCGGCCCGGGTCTACACTTGCGTCTCGAAGCCCCCGACGGAGTTGAATCGCTTGTCTCGATGGGCCCCTGTCTTCATGATTGCGATCGGGCTGGCCCTGGCGGTTTCGCGCGATCCCAACGCGCTCCTTTTGCCACAGTTCTGGGCCGAGGACGGACGCGTCTTCTACGCCGACACGATCAACCTCGGGCCGGTGCATGCCCTCTTCATGCCGCACAACGGGTACTTCCACCTGGTGCCACGCAGCGCCGCAATCATTGCTTCCCTCCTGCCCATGAACGTGGCGCCCCTGGTGTTCAACCTGATAGCGATTGCGGCGTCGCTTGCGCCGGCTGCGTTTGTGGCCTCCACTCGCCTTGCCCATCTCTTGCCTTCAACCCGCTTGCGACTCGCGATGGCGCTCGCTCTCATCGCCGCGCCAAATGCGTCTGAGGTCCGCACACACGTGACCAATGGCCAGTTCGAGCTGCAGATCCTGGCAGTGCTGGTTCTTGTCGCGCGCTGGCGGGGACCCGCCTCACCCGTGTTTGACCGGGCGGCTCTGGCCATCGGGGCGTTCAGCGGCCCGTTCGTCATCTTTTACGCGCCACTCTTCGTCGTCGAATGGCTTCTGCGTCCGGCGAGCCGCGACCGGGTTCTCGCAGCCATAGTCGGGGTCGCGTTCCTCGTGCAGGCCGCAAGCGTCCTCATTACGGCGCCGACCTTGCGGGGCCAGGCAATTGGCGCCAGCCCTGAGCTGGGGGCAGCGCTGGTGGGTGGCAAGATCGTGGCCGTCACGTTCCTCGGAACAAGCGCCTACGAGCACCTGTATGCCAGTGGCGCGACCTGGATTCTCGCACTTCTTGCTCTCGCGGCAGGCGTAACCCTCGCGCTGGGCCTGGCAAAGGGTTCCCCTGAGCTCCGACTGTTCATCCTCTACGCCGGCGCCGCCACAACTGCTAGCCTGCTGTTGCCCGCGACAGGCGCGATTGGTCAGCCAGCCTGGACGGTGCTTGCGGACCCCCACAACGCAACCCGGTATTACCTTCCGGCCTCGCTCGCCTTGCTGGCAACCCTTATCGCATGCCTGGCTTCGAAATGGACGACGGCAGCACGCACAGTGTCAGGCCTTACCCTTGCGTGCGCAGCCCTGGTCGCTTGTCCCACGGACTGGAAGGACCCTCCTCTCGCTGACCTGCGGTTTTCGGCCTGGGTCGAGCAGTACGATCAGGCTCCACCGGGTAGTATCGTTCGCATCCCGATTAACCCACCGGGCTGGACGATGACCCTTCACAAGCCCGCGTGATCGATCATCGGTCGGGGCGTCCGCGTGAGCAACCAACCTTAGTCTGATGGAGTCATGCCAATGGAGAACCAGCGCCACGAGCGCGGCTGGGACGCCTTGATGCAGATCAATGGGCCGGCTGCTGAGCGACTCTTCGAAGAGCTAGCGGACATCGCACCTGACCTTGGTCGCTGGGTCGTCGAGTTTGCCTTTGGCGACGTTGTTTCGCGGCCCGGGCTGGACCCTCGCACCCGCGAGCTGGTTACCGTGGCCGCGCTGACGGCACAGGGTCAATGGCCCGCCGAGCTGCGCGCCCACATAGCCGGTGCCCTCAACGTGGGCTGCACGCCACAGGAGGTGGTTGAGGTGATTCTTCAGATGGCCGTGTACGCGGGCTTCCCGGCCGCCATCAATGGCATCCGTGCAGCGAAGGAAGTATTCGCGGCGCGCGACTCGAAAACCTAAGCTCTGCAATGGAACTTCTCGTAGTTTGGAAGACATAGGCAAGACCGTCGAGTTCCCTCCCCTCTCTGCGTGAGGGCACGGCTTTGGCCTACCACGCTGTCACCGCTGGGCGGCCTCCAAATCCAGAACGAAATTGATCTCGTCGGAGACGGTCCAGGTCTTCTTTCGGTCGTTCAAGTCTCCGATTCCGAAGTCGAATCTATTGATCGTTGCCTTCGCTGAAAAGCCGCGGTGGAGGATCTCACGGTCCACCTGCTCCCCGCCATACGTCACGTCCAGCTCGACTTCACGCGTGATCCCGTGGAGCGTCAGCGGCCCAAAGACGGCGAAGCGATCCGCGCGAGGCTCTACACGAGTCGACTCGAACGTAATGGTTGGGAACCGTTCAGCGTCGAGATAAATCTCACCTTTTAGCGCATCATCCCGTCGCGCGATGCCGCTCGTGAGGCTGGCGGCGTTGATAACAGCCTTGAGGGACCATTTCGTTGGATCATCACCCATGAGGTCCACGGTGACGTTCGCATCGTCGAACGATCCGTGAATGACGCTGATTCCGATGTGTTTGGCCGAGAAACCGATGTACGAGTGCCCGCGGTCGAACTCCCACGGCATTGGGTGCAACCTCCATCATTCGCGACGCATCCGCAGCGGATCGGGCATGCGCGACGCGGTCCCGCCAGTATACGAGGAGACGGAGATCTCTCTGACGAGCTGGCCCTCGGTTGACCCGTCGACCACAGAACGTGGGCAGCGACGAACCTTAGCCTGCCACCGTCAGAGCAGCCGCCATGAGGAACGCGGCGTGGCAGGCGGCGTCGAACACGCTGGGCATCACGATCGCTCCGGCCGCGGCGAGCGTTTTCCGCTGGCTCTCCCATCCCTGCGAATCTGCCACGGTACCGCACAGCGAGGCGATGACCACCAAATGGCGTCCGTCAGCCGCGGCCGCTGCTCGCGCCTCGCGAATGGAAGGCGCTAGCACGCTCGCCGGATCGGCATGTGCGCCGAACCCCAGCACGCCGTCGAGCAGGATGATTCCGAGGTCCCGGTCGTAGGCCGCGGCGCGGATGCGGTCAGCGCAGCCCTGTGGGTCAACGATCGGATGTGATTCGCCCGTTGACCACGCGTCGCCTCCCAGGTCCATCAGCTCGCAGCGGAACCGTCCGGGGTCTGCCTCGTTCAGGCCGATTGAACCGGGATCTCGGAGGACGCCTTCAGCCTCCCGCAGGACCGCCTCACCAGAAAACAATCCCAGCAGCCGCCCAGGTTGCCCGGGCTCGCCTGATTTCCACTGACGCGAAAACTCGACCGCGCCCCTGTATCCGTTGCCCCAGTGCGCCGCCGTAATGGCAGCTTCGAAGAGGCTGGAGACGACGCCGACCGGATTGCCGTCTGGAACGAATCCGGCGCTTTGAAGTCCGACCGGTCCGCCCAGCAGATTGTGGGCGACATCTTCACTCCAGCCCTGGAAACACACGATGACGGGTTTCTCGAGCTTGGTAGCTTTGAGCCAGACCCGAGACGCAACCATTGGGTCGGGCCGAGTGGCGATAAGAACGATCAGCTCGGTCTGTGGATCGTCCGCTAGCATTTCCAGGCTGGCGAGCATCATCGGCCCGCTAACGGCTGCTGAGAGGTCGCGCGATCCAACACCAACCGCCTGGGAGATCCCGAATGGCGGCAGCATGCTTTGCCAGCCCCGATCGAGCAGGCAAACCACCTCCCGCATTCCGCTGCCGGACGCTGCCACGATGCCGATGGGCCCCCGGCGCGTGGCGTTCGCGAAGCCGAACGGCACGCCGTCGATGATGGCTGAGCCGCAATCCGGGCCCATGAAGAGAAGGCCGCGCTCACGGGCCAGCGCCTTCAGGCGAACCTCGTCTTCAATTGAGACGTGGTTGCTCGGGCAAAAAACGTGGACGCCGCGATCGAGAGCCGCCATCGCCTCGAGAGCGGCGGATGGACCCTGCGTTGAGATGACCGCGACGTTAGTTTCCGGGTTCAGCATCCTTTCAGACTCGGGATCCCGATGGGTGCTGAGCGGGCAGGCGAAGCTGAGCTACTCGTGTGATCGGCGTGCAGACCGTTCAGATAACGCTCCATCGCGCGCCTGGTTCAGCGCTTTCCGTTGGGATGGTAGCACCCCTGCTCAGAGAATCTGGCATCGGGGACAGAAGTGATAGGAGCGCGCGCTCTTGCCGGTCCCAAGCTTTCCATGGTCGATCGGCGCGCCGCAGCGTGAGCATGGATTGCCCACGTTTCCGTAGACGTGCGGGCGATAGGAGCCGCTCGTGCCGAACATGTCCTGATACATGCCATCCCGCAGCGTCACGCCGCCCGCGGCGATCGCCTGCTCCAGAACGGGGCGGAGCTGCGCCACGATGGCGCGCCGCCCGTCTTCCGGAACATCGCAAGCCAGAGTCGCCGGGTGCACCTGAGCGAGAAAGCAGACCTCGTCCGCATAGATGTTTCCCAGTCCCGCCACCAGACGCTGATCGAGCAGCGCAGCCTTGATCTTCACGCGGTGCCTGCCCAGCTCGGCCACAAGCGGCTCTGGATCGAAGGCAGCATCGGTCGGATCGGGTCCCTTGCCGGCGAGGAATGACCTGTTGGGAGCGATGCCCAGCTCGCCGAAGGTGCGCTGGTCGGTGAAGACAAGACGATGGCCGCTTTCGAGTGAGAGCACAGCATGCACGTGCTTGCGTTCCGGCGGCTCCGTTGACGATTCGTGAGGCGTTTCTTCCAGGTGCAAACGCCCGCTCATCCCGAGGTGGATCAGCAGGTGAGCCCCGCTGTCCAGCGGCATGAAAAGCTGTTTACCCCACCGACAAACGTCCAGAATCCGTGTGCCCTCGGTCCCCTCGACGAACTCGCGCACGCTCGGCCTCGTAATGCGCTCGAGGTCCGCCCACGACTCGACGATACGCTCCCCCGCTACGTGCTGGGCAAGCTGTCGGCGCAAGGTCTCGACTTCCGGGAGTTCAGGCACGAGCGATAGGGTACAGCCTTATGCGCAGGACGCCACCGGCACTGCCAGTATGATTCACCAACGGCAGTCATGCGGCGCAATCAGTGCAGACTGTACAACGCGGATGATTGACGGCCGACCGCAGAGGCGCGAACCCTGCCCACACACGATCTTGTGCTGGTATGCGGTGAATCGGTCGCGATCTGGATCGCTTCGCGATAGACTGGGCGTGATCGCTAGAGACTGAGCCACGGCCGATCTGGCGATGAAGACTTCGTCGAGGGGAGCGGATGCACGCCATCGGACGCATCCAAATCTGGCTCCTGGTGGCAGTCGTCCTTGGGTGTGGTCCAGGACGCCTGGACAACGCGGCGGGGGACGCCGGCGGCCCGACCGGCGAGACGGTGCGCGGGCCAGCCAAGACGATCACGCTCGTGCAGCTGAACCCGGTGATCAGCTTCTCCTCTGAAGGATTCAGCAATACGGCTGGCGGCGGCGCCTCGCTTGCTGAGATCCACGTGAACGGGCTCGTTACCAGCGATCGCGTGGGCGGCAACGAGGCACGCCTCGCGGCCAGAATCCCGTCGCTCGACGATGGCGCCATCAGGCTCCGCCCGGACGGTACGATGACGACGTCGTGGGCCCTTCGACCCGGGGTCAAGTGGCACGACGGCGCCCCCTTTAGCGCAGCGGACATGTCCTTCAGCTGGGAGGTGGCCACCGATCCTGCTATCCCCATGACGGGCTCCGCCGACGCGATCAACGCCCTGATCGACGGCGTCGAGGTCCTGGACCCGCTCACCCTGCTCATTACATGGAAGACGCCGTACTTCCACGCGGTGGAACTCGGCCCTCGGGAACTGTGGCCTCTGCCAAGACACCTGTTGGCGGCTCCTCATCAGGGAGACAAGGAGGTCTTCCTTAACCTGCCCTACTGGACGACACAGTACATCCATTTGGGGCCGTTTCGACTCGTGGACTTCGGGCTCGGGGAAGTGATCGTTTTCGAACGCTTCGAGGACTATTTCCTTGGCAGACCGAAAGTGGACCGAGTCACCATCCGTGCAATTGGAGACCCCAACACGGTGCTGGCAAATCTGAAGGCGGGCGCAATCGACATCGTGTCAGAGATGACCCTCCCCTTCGACGTGTCGGTCGCCCTTCGAGAGGAGTGGGAGCGCACCGGAGACGGGATCGTACTCTCCCGTCAGGGGAATTGGTGGTACTACCGGATCCAGTTCGAGCCGGAATGGGGCAGGCCGGTAGAGATGACGCATGACGTGCGGATACGACGCGCCCTCATCTATGGCCTCGACCGCGATTTGGCGCGAGAGACCGTTTTTCCCGGCTTGCCGGACACCAACGCGGACACATTCATGCCCAAATCCGATCCCAGGGCTCCGCTGGTCGGCGCTCCGTTCGCACGGTACCCCTTTGATCGGGGCCGCGCTTTCCAGGAGCTGGCTGACGCGGGATGGCGTCAGGCTTCCGACAGCCGCCTTCTGAACCGCGATGGCCAACAGATGCAGATCGAGATACGCGGTACGGCAAACAACGTGAAGGAAATAGCACTGGCGGCGGATTTCTGGAGGCAGATCGGTATCGATGCGAAGGAATCCCCGATTCCCCGGGCGTTGCAGCAGGACGGGGAATACCGCACGAAGTTTCCAGGCGTTGAGTTCACGGCGCGAGCGTCCGGTGACCAGATCTTTGCGGGCCTGGACGGCCGTCTCCACGCGGGCCCACTGAATCGCTGGAATGGGGCCAACCGGGCGAGATATCTCAATCCGGCGTTGGACGCACAGATCGACAAACTCCGCATGAGCATCGGCGAAGGCGATCAGGCACGTACCCTGAAAGAGATGGGCGAGGTCCTCGCAACGGACCTCCCTGTGGTTCCGCTGTACTTCGCCGTGAACCTCGCGGCCGTCCGCAAAGGGGTCAGGGCACTTGTCGACGACTACTGCCACGGCCGCTTGGGCTGCTGCGCAACAAGCCGCTGGGCACATGGCGGAGCAGGAGGCTCGCCCGGCACGATCCGTGCCGGTAACATCACGATCTAAGGCCCCGCTCTCTCCGGCCCGGTTTGCTCTTCCCTGCCTGCGAACAACTACGTCGCCCATCGCCGACGGCGCGGTATCATCAGCGGAGCCCTAGCGGGGGCAGGGGAGGCAAGCCATGCCAACGTATCTGATCGAAACCCCTCACACGATGGAGGAATGCGCATGGTCGCTGAAGCAGATCCTCGACCACGGTACCCAGATGCTGGACAAGTTCAACTGGGGCTGCATGGATGACGAGCATCGCGGATGGGCCATCGTCGAGGCCGCGAACAAGTTCGAGGCTCAGGACATCATCCCCACGATTCTACGCAGCAAGGCACGGATAATCGAGCTACAGAAGTTCACCGCGGACGAGGTCAGAGCCTTCCACGCACGGTAGCGCAACCCCTTGCTTCTCGGCCGCGCCGCGGGCAGTCGGCCCCGATCCGGGCGGCCGGCCAACGCGATGGGCTGGATCCGAAGAAGAGGGCCCCAGTGAGCGGGCCACCGCCTAGCTCTCCTTGGCAGTGAAGTCCGCCGCGAGCCCATTCGCGCCGAAGCCAACGTGCGGCGCGGCCGCCGTGGCATTGTGCTCGCGGCCTGGGGTGAGTAAGCTGTGGCGAGCACTAACTTGGGGAGGGGCGTAATGATTTTGGTCCGCGATGTTTTCCAAGCGAAGTACGGCAAGGGGAATGACCTGGTCAGCCTTTTTAAGGAAGCGGAGAAGCAGTGGGGCAAGCAGGCGTGGGGAAACCACAGCCGGCGTTTGCTGACCGACTTGAGTGGCCCCTTCTTCACCGTGGTCACCGAGATCGAGATAGAGAGCTTAGCCGACTGGGAGCAGATGCTGAAGACGGCCTTCAGCGATCCCTCGTTTGGTGGCTGGTTTGAGCGCATGACCGCGTTGGTCGAGTCCGGCCGCCGAGAGTTCTATACGATCGTCGGCTAGCTAGGATTCCCACAGCCGTACCTGGGCCTTGCAGGGTGGGCATGATCGGGATGGCAAGCCCTCTCATGCAGGTGCAGGGACTTTCTCCCTCCTTTACTCAAGCGGCAGGATAGCCTAGCGCGACTCGCCTGTGGCGGTTCGCAGGTTTGCGATCTGCAGGCTGCTCTGAATGGACCCCAGCGTACCGACCTCGACGGGGACGCCGTCGCGGTAGGCGATGATCTGGTTGGAGTACGGCGACACGCGGCTGCCGGGCGTGATGATGCCGACCAGGTTCAGCGGGTCGCCGGCGCTTACCAGGGCGATCTCGCCGGATTTCTGTGCCCGTCGCACGGCCCGCAGGGCTTCGACGGCCTCAGGCAGCGCGTACTGTTCGCCCACGTAGCCAGCCACAAATCGGCCGCCTCGAATCTGTCCGCGGGCCTCCAGACTACGATACACGCGCAGCAGGAGTCGCCACGGCGGCGCCTGGCGCTCTCGTGCGATGAGATCGCGGAAGACCACCCCGTATCGCCTCAGCAGCGCGCGCGCGAAGAAGTCGGTCCGCTCCTCCTCCGACGGCGGCTCTGCGTCGGCCACCTTCCAGATCGACCATCGCCCGACTGGAAGCGGTCGAGCCGCGCTCCGACCACCGGCGATGGAGCGCAGGTGTCGCATCGTCTGCTGGCGCTTCTGCTCGGGCTGCAACAGCACGCGCAGGCCGGCCACGCCATCGCCAGACGCCAGGCCCTGAGCAACCAGCTCCCAGAGCGCGTCCTCGACCGCGGCGGGCAAGAGCCCCGTCCCACGCACGAGGTCTGCCATGAATGAGGCCCCTCTGCGCTCCAGGTACTCGTAGACGGTAGATGCATCGCTCGAGAGTGGTGGGATCGTGGCCCGGCCAGCACCGGCCGAGTCCGGAGCGGTGGCGGCGCCATGACCGTTGCGTTCAACGGTCCGCGGGCCCCCGATGATCGGGGCCAAACGGCTCGCCGCAACCGATTGCCGCGTGGCTGGACCAACTCTCATCGGAATCGAAGCCGGCGCGGGGTCGGCGGCCGGCTCGCGAAGCATCGAAAGAGCGTCGCGCAGTGCGAAAGCCAGCGGCGCCTGGCGGGATGGCGCCCAGCGCCGCGGCCGTTTTCGGTCCGTGCCCTCATCATCGGCCGGCCTGGATGAGAGTCGTCCCCATGCGACGACGCCGGAGAGGCAAAGCTCTTCCAGATCCGTCGGGCTGTAACGGGCGACCCGAGCGGACAGCACCGACGCCTCCCACGCAGGAGCGGGAAGCTCGATGCCCTGGAGCTGACGCACGATCGTAGCCAGCCCATCGCGTCCGTGGACCTGGGTCCCGGCGGCCACGTGCTGCCAGCGAAGCAAGAAGCGGATGAAGTCGGCGGGGCTGACCGGCTCGATCTCCTGGCGCAATCGTCCGATCGTGAGCCGATGGATGCGGGCAAGCAGGCGCCGCTCACACCACTCTAAGGGGGCCAGGGGTCGGGAGTCGGGGGTCGGGGGGAACGCGCCTGCGCCCCCGCCGTTTCCCCTGGCCCCTGGCCCCTGACCCCCGACCCCCACCGTGAACTGGCCGCGGAGCACAACGCCCCGACCTTCAAGAGCTGCGAGACCGATTGCCACGCTCGTAACGGGGAGGCCCAGGCGGTCCGCCAGCGCTTCGGCCGTCGTGGGCCCAAGCGCCTCCATCCAGCCCTGCACGACGGCGCCGATGGCCTCGTCGCGGTCCATTGTCCGTACGCCAGGCGGCGACTCCATCGGCGGATCGAGCACAACGGAACCGTAGAGTGCCCCGATCATCTGGATGCGCTCGGCCGCCACAATCCAGCGACGTTCCGCTGCGGACTCGGGTCGAACGGTGGTTACACGACCATTGGCGATCAGCTCATCGGCGTAGGGCCGCCAGGCGGCCAGATCGTCCTCGGGCAGCACTCCGAGGCTCAGGAGGACGTCATGCAGCTCCTCCGCATCGCGCACGTCCGGCCAGGCTTGCGACTGCACCAGGGCGATCGCTTCCGGATCGAGCGCGCCAATGCCGCTGGCGAGATCAGGGTCGGTCCGCCGCAAGGAGACAGCGCGAGCGCGACGCTCCTCCAGCGGCGCGTCGTCGAGGTACGCATACGGGTTGGCGTTGAGAATCTCGTGGGACATTGGTGAGGGCACCGGCGTCTCAACCGCGGCGGTTCGGATCTCACCGCTTGCAATGGCCTCGAGGATCGTGCGCAAGCCGTCGATGTCCATCGCCTCGTGCAGGCAATTATCGATGGTCTCGTTGACGAGCGGGTGGTCCGGAAGCTCGATCAGACCGCGGCCGGGGTGATTGTCCTGGCAGGAAAGCTGGGCGGGAAAGACGGCCGCGAGCAAGTCCTCGGCGCGCATGCGCTGAATGTTCATCGGAACGCGGCGACCGTTTTGCAGCCGCGGCAGAGCGAGGGCCCGGCTCGCATTCCACCGCCAGCGGTTGGTGAACATCGGCGACTGCAGCGCCGCCTGCGTCAGGTCGGCCTGCATGGTCGCGGGACGAACCATGCCAAACACACTGTCGAGCGGGAACGAGTGCTGCTCGCCGAGCGAGATGACGAGGCCGTCGTCCGTAGCGGCGGCCTGAAGCTCAAAGTCGAAGGTGACGCAGAACCGCTTGCGGAGCGCCAGGCCCCAGGCCCGATTGATGCGCCCACCAAAGGGAGCGTGCAGCACAAGCTGCATGCCACCCGATTCGTCGAAGAAGCGCTCCGCGACGACGGTCCGCGTGCTGGGGACGACGCCCAACATGCGCTTCGTCTCCGCGACGTACTCCACGATCTGCTCAGCGCCGCCCCGCGCGATCCCAGTCTCGGCCTCCAGCCAATCACGGGCGGCCCCGTCAAGCAACCAGTCCCCCGCCGGTTCAGCTTGGGATGAGGTCATCTGCCCCTCTCCTGCCGCAGCGGGAGAGGCGGGGGATGAGTTCGTCTGCCCCTCTCCGGCCGCAGCGGGAGAGGCGTGAGATGAGTTCGTCTGCCCCTCTCCTGCCGCAGCGGGAGAGGCGGGG
>JAERMM010000304.1 GCA_016844585.1 Chloroflexota bacterium
GTCGAGAGCTGCGCGAACTGCCACGATCCTCACGGCTCGAACTACGAGGCGATGCTGAAGCTGGCGAGGCCGCGGCTCTGCCAGCAGTGCCACACGGAGGCCCAACACCCCTCGAGGCCGTACGGCAGGGACGGCAGCTCCGAGAAATTCCTGGTGGGGCGGTCGTGCAACGACTGCCACTCGGTCATCCACGGCTCCAATCACCCGGCCGGCAAAGTGTTCACCCGCTAGGGGGTTGCCAATGCGAGAGGCTCGAACGGCTCGTTTGCTCTTCGCGGCGCTCGTGGTCCTGACCGGCGTCGGCGCGGCCTCGGCCCAGACGAAGACCGACACGCAGATCGCAGGGTGGAACGTCAGGGGTTACGTCGAGCCCGGGCTCCGGTTCCTCCCCGAGGACCCCAGCCGGAGCCAGGACGGCAAGTTCCAGGAATACCGGGACATCAATCAGGGGCTCTACCTGGAGGGCCTGAAGCTGCGGTTCTTCCGGCCCGACGAGAGCTACTCGTTCGAGATCAGCGGCAAGGACTGGGGGCTTCACACCCAGGAGTTCCACCTGCTGGGCGAGCGGCTGGGGCAGTGGCAGGTGGGGTTTGACTGGGACCAGATGCGCCACATCTATACGACCACCGCCCAGTCGTTCTACACGCAGTTCGACAACGTCCTGGTGCTGCCCAAGCCGCGGCCGCCGCTCGAAAGCTGGAACAACGCTCCGTTATGGGAGGGCGACGGCCAGATCAGCCAGCAGTGGTACACGGGGCGCGTCTTCTTCAAGCTCTCGCCGACGGCCAACCTGGACCTCTCGGCCGAGTACACGCGCCTCCACAAGGACGGCGCGCGCCCGTTCGGCATGGCGTTCGGCAGCCCAGGGGGAAGCTTCGCCGAGATCATCCAGCCCCTCGACCAGACCACTCACGATTTCCGGTTGCGGGGCACCTGGGCCAAGGAACAGTTTCAGCTCCAGTGGGGGTACACGGCGTCGGTGTTCGTGAATGAATACGACTGGGTGCGGGCCGACAACCCCTGCAACCCCGCCCCCTCCGGGATCTGCACCGCGGTGGGCAACACGGCCCAGTTCGGCACCTCGTCGCTGCCGCCCAACAACCAGGCCCACACCTTCAACATCGCCGGCGGCATCAACCTGCCCATGCGCACGCGGATCAACTCCAGCTTCACCTATCAGATCCGGCTGCAGAACCAGGACTTCGAGCAGCAGACGTACTCGAACTCGCTGGTCCTCTCGAACCCGAGCCTCGTGCTCCCGCAGAAGGGCCTCAACGGCAACGTCCAGACCGCGCTCTTCAACTTCGACGCGTCAAGCCGGCCGCTGCCTGTGCCGGTGACCTTCTCGCTCAAATACCGGCTGTACAACCTGATGGACGTCAGCGACACGCCCACCTTCTCCGCCTTCATCATCAACGACCAGAACGCCATCTCGCAGGGCCCGGAGAAAGCTGGCCGGTACGATTTCCTCCGCCAGAACGCGAGCTTGGATGGCCGCTGGCAGGCGGTGCCGTCCAAGCTCGCCTTGACGCTTGGCGTCGGCTGGGAGGGCTGGGACCGGAACCAGAACTGGGAGGTGACGCACTCCGACGAGGCCAGCGCCAAGGCTGCGGTCGACTACACGCCGAACGACTGGCTGCTCGTCCGGGCAGCCTACGTGCCGTCCTTCCGGCGGGGCGATGCCTACAACACGAACGCATTTCTCAAGAACAACGCGGACGACCCGCCGGGTTTCCAGGGGGCCCAGAATTTCCGGATGCGCAAGTTCAACGAGGCTGATCGGAACCGCCAGATGGTGACCCTCACGACGCAGGTCACGCCGATCGAGCGCCTGTCCTTCAGTCCCTCTGGAAGCTACAAGTTCGACGAATACATCGCCTCCGGGATGTATCAGAACGGGAACACCCGTAACCAGGTGACGATGGGCCTCCAGGAGGTTGTCGGCTGGTCGGCGGGGATGGACGTCAACTGGGCTCCAACGGATCGGTTCTCCTTCTCGACGGGCTACATGCACGAGTCCAATTTCCAGAAGCAGCGCGCCTCCGTCCGGAACCCGGACGATCCGTCCCTGGACTGGATCTCGAACAGCACGGATACCAATGACACTTTCTTCGCGTCCATGAAGGCGACGATCCTCCCCCAGAAGCTCGATTTCCTTTTCAACGGCTCCTATACCTACGCGACAAGCCGGGTCGAGCAGTACAGCCCGAACGCTACGGGCAGCGCGGTCTACTCCGCCGCCGGGCCCAACGCCGTCGCCTACCGCTGGCCGGCTTTCGAGGACGCCTATGCGAGACTTGAGGGCGCGCTTCAGTACCATTTCACGAAGTCCCTGACCGGCAAGCTCTTCTACGTTTACGAGTCGTTCACCAAGCACGACTGGCAGACGGATACGAGCCAGCCGTTCCTCGGGCCGGGTGTGGCTGGAACCCCGGTCTTCCTCGGCAACGATCAAAAGAACTACTGGGCGCAGATCGTCGGCCTCACCCTCAAATACAAGTTCGAATAGGCCAGATCCCCCGGGGCGGGTCGTTCGGGCCCGCCCCGGGTAGTCCGAGTTGCTGATGCCCCACTGGGGCATCGACGTCCCACGGTGAAGTCGGCCATCCATGCCTGCCCCCCCGTAACCCCGCGAAAACACGGCACGTCCCGCAGACCGGAGTCAGGCACGCAGATTGCGAGAGTCGAGGCAAGCGTGGACGTTTCAGACCCGTTCTCAAAGGGGGATCGCCGGATGAGCCCAGGCAGGATCCAGAACGAGGCTCTCGAGCAAACGCTGGCCCGCGCGGGCGATGGGGCCTTCGCCATCGGACCGGACGGGCGGGTCGCCGTGTGGAACCGGGCCGCCGAGCGGATCCTGGGCTGGAGCGCGAAGGAGGTGCTCGGGCGGCCCTGCTGCGAGGTGTTGGCCGGCGGCGACGGTCACGGCAACAGCCTCTGTTACAACGGATGCGACGTCATGGGGCAGGTCAGGCTGGGCGAGCCTGTGGAGCACTTCGAGATGAAGTCCCGAACCAAGGGCGGTCGCGCCGTCTGGCTCGACGTCAGCATCCTCGAGGCGCCGGCGACGAACGGCAACCGTCCCGTGGCCGTCCACTTGTTCCGCGACATCACGGCCACCAAGAAGCTCTTGGAGCTCGTCCAGGAGCGCATGGCCCCGGCAGCCTCGACCAACGGCAACGGGGCGTCCGGCCTGACCAGGCGGGAGATCGAGATCCTGGGGCTCATGGCCGCCGGCGCCAACACGAAGGTGCTCGCCGAACGCCTCCACGTGAGTCCGGCGACGGTCCGCAATCACGCCCAGAACATCTTCGCCAAGCTCGACGTCCATAGCCGGCTCGAGGCCGTCGCGTGGGCCAACCAGCACGGATTCGTCTAGTGCGGCTCCAACGAGTATTCCCAACGGCGCGCGCGGGCCCGCAGAGTGCCGGGCCAAATGACGAGCCAGACGAGGCCCGAGGGAGGCAGCAGCC
>JAERMM010000305.1 GCA_016844585.1 Chloroflexota bacterium
TTCTGAAAGCCGCCGACGTACGCCAAGTCGCGCAGCCGCTCCAGCGCCGGCCGCTGGAGCGTCGAACCGGTCACGCCG
The DNA here is from genome assembly GCA_016844585.1 of Chloroflexota bacterium. GTDB lineage: Bacteria > Chloroflexota > UBA6077 > UBA6077 > SHYK01 > JAERMM01. Next base: position 79 of record JAERMM010000305.1, read on the forward strand.
TCGTCGAGGAAACACAACTCGTCCGTGAGCGTCAAGCCGTCGCTCGCCACGCGTTCGCGCAAGGCTGACACCTGGCTGTCAATGGTTTGCTCTTGAGCCTGCTGGTCCGACGAGACCCGCGCGTAAATCGCCGCGCGGTTCGCAGCGCCGGTGTTGATCGTTGCAGAGTTCGTCGTCATGCGACACGCCTCCCGGCGACCGGCACCACGGGATCGTCTCCACCCCGGCCATCCGTTTCAGACACGCGCTGCTTCGCCAAACGCGACTCGTCTCCGACGCATCGCGGACCACACACGAGCTCGAACACTTGAGCGAGCAACTGATGTTCAATCCGCGACGGCGTGAACTCCCGCGCAACCAAGGCGGTCACATCCCCGGCGCCCCGATCCAACACACCCTCCATGGCATGGCTCCTTGAAATGATTGCTCGACTCCGCCGTTACCCCTGAACCAAGAGTGCGTTACGGCGTTTTCCAGCCCTCGCCATACCCCGGCCGAAGGCTGGCTCGAGTGAGCAATCTATCCAAGAATCCACCGATGTTTGCAATATCGTTGGAGGAGCGCTTTCGCCGTTACTTTCCAATGTCGTGCTCGATGAGTTCGACTGGGAATTGCATCGGCGGGGACTCCGCTTTGTGCGCTACGCCGACGATAGCAACATCTTCGTGCGTAGCCTGCGGGCCGGTCAGCGGGTGATGGCCTCGGTTCGTCGTTTGCTGGAACGCCGACTGCGGCTTCTGGTCAACGAGGAGAAGAGCAAAGTTGCCCGTCCTGAGGAGATTCACTTCCTGGGATTCCGCTTGCGGAAAGCCCCGGAGGGCACGGTGGAGGTTCATATCTCGGCACGCACCAAGGAGCGGCTGGACGCCCGGATTCGGGAGCTGACGCCCCGGACCTGGGGCCAATCGCTGGCGAGGTGCTTCGCGGAGGCGAACCGCTACCTGCAAGGCTGGATCGCTTACTTCCGGATTTGTACGGAGGAGAGCGTGGCGCTCTTCCACCGGTTTGATGCCCACATCCGGCGACGGCTGCGGGCGATCATCGTCCGTCAGAAGAAGCGGCCTCGTCATCTCCTACCGGCACCTCGTGCGTTGCGACGTAAGCGAGGGTGCTGCCGCACAGACGGCCTATTGCCGTCGCGGCGTCTGGTACCAGAGTAATACGCGGGGCATGACGGCGGCTTATCCGAACGCTTGGTTTCACCAGCGCTTGGTGTCGCTGAAGGCGTCGTGGTATGAACTGAACCAGCCACCCAAGCTGGCCTCTCGTCAGACCTTGCTGTTTGACCTGTGAGATACCGACCCAAAGAGCCGGATGTGAGGTCCACAAGTCCGGTTCTGTGAGAGGCCTGGGGGAGTAATCCCCCGGGCCTACTCGACATACCGACCCAAAGAGCCGGATGTGAGGTCCACAAGTCCGGTTCTGTGAGAGGCCTGGGGGAGTAATCCCCCGGGCCTACTCGACAGGTTCCGCCCACCCCCGCGACACCTGCCGACCCCGGGGGCCGCGAACCCGGCGCACGGCCTGACCCGGAGGTGACCGAGAAACCGTTGCGGCGGTCTTTCAGCCGCTCCTACAAACGCGAGATTCTCCAACAGGCCGATGCCTGCACCCAGCCGGGCCAGCTTGGGCAATTGCTCCGGCGCGCGGGGCTCTATTCGTCGCACTTGACCGCTTGGCGAAAGCAACGACTGCAAGGCGAACTCGATGCCGCCACGCCCCACCGGCGCGGCCGCAAGAAGGCGACGCCCCCTCCGCGCGCCGCCGAGAACCAGCGCTTGCGCCGCGAGAACGAACGGCTGGCCGCCCGGCTCAGGCAGGCTGAGATCATCATCGACGTTCAAAAAAAGTTGCGCCAAGCGAAGCTTGGGAAAGGGGGATGTTTCATGGAGACATGAGCGGAAACCTTTCGTAGGAACCCAGTGGGCCGATCCCACCCGGCAGAGCGTAACCGGCAGCCGGAAGCGAGTCTTGCGTGGCGTTCGGGTAACCGGCGCTGCGAAGCGTAGACCGTCAGTCCCAAAGCCATGCGATTGAGCCTCGAAAGAGGATTGCACGTTGGAGCCTTCGTTGTCTTTTTAGCGGGGGCCGTGTGACGCCCGCGTTTTGGTGAGCGGCGCGTCGTCCGACCGGGGTCGAAGAACATGAGCAGAGGGACATCGGGGTTCCCCAGGAACTTGGGAGGCCCTGTCCTTTCCGCGGTAGCAATTCCCGGCGGGAGCACCGGGTGATCAACTCCAGGCCTGTCGTCTGGCACGCGGCGGCGACGGGAGATCGAACCCAGCCGTGTGCTCACGCGGTATCGTCGCGCGAAGGCAACGAAGCAAGACGAGAGGGAGGACAGGGTGTCGGAGCGTCTTGATAGTACCGGGGAAGCGGGGGAACTCGCGGCTCGGCGAGGACCCCGTGGAGGGAAGCGAGACGCCACATCAGACCACCGATGTTGGGACCTACGCCCCGTGCTCAGAAACGGGGACCGCGTATCCACGAAACAGCATCGGATCGCTGAACTGGCGAAACGTTCACCGGAGATGGTCTTCACGTCGTTGGCTCATCTGGTGGACATCGCGTGGCTTCACGAGGCCTACCGCCGCACGCGCAAAGACGGCGCGGTCGGCATCGACGGTCAAACGGCGAAAGACTACGAAGTGAACCTGGAAGCGAATCTTCGATCCCTGCTGGATCGCGTGCAATCGGGAACGTACCGGGCACCGGCGGTTCGCCGCGTGCATATCCCGAAAGGGACCGGTCCCGAAACGCGGCCGATCGGCATTCCGACGTTTGAGGACAAAGTGCTTCAGCGCGCCGTCCTCATGTTGCTGGAACCGATCTACGAAGTGGACTTCCATGATTGCTCGTATGGCTTTCGCCCTCGGCGCTCGGCGCATCAAGCGCTGGCCGCGACCTGGAAGCACACGATGGATGCGGGCGGCGGCTGGGTCTTGGAGGTCGATTTGCGAAAGTGCTTCGACACGTTGGACCACCGACACCTGCAAGCGTTTTTCCAGCACCGAGTGCGCGATGGTGTGCTGAAGCGATTGATCGGCAAGTGGCTGAAGGCCGGGGTGATGGAGCACGGGAGCGTCAGCTACCCGGACTCCGGCAGCCCGCAGGGCGGGGTGATTTCCCCGTTGGCGGCCAACGTCTATCTGCACTACGTGTTGGACGAGTGGTTCGAACGCATCGTGAAACCACGATTGCGTGGCCAGGCCCATCTGGTGCGCTATGCCGATGATCTGGTCATGGTGTTCAAACGCGAGGACGATGCTCGTCGTGTGCTGGCGGTGCTGGCGCAGCGTTGCGCGAAGTACGGCCTGACGATCCATCCGGAGAAGACGCGCCTGATCGACTTTCGTCAGCCGAGTGATTCCCGTGCGAATCCTGGGCTACGCAAGTCAGGCACGTTCGACTTGCTGGGCTTCACTCATTATTGGAGCCGATCCCGGCGAGGCGTCCCGATCGTGAAGCGCAAGACGGCCTCCCCTCGTCTCACCCGTTCGGTGCGTGTGCTCAGCCGTTGGTGCCGCGGCCATCGCCATGATCCGATCTCTCAGCAGCACGCTGTGTTGAGCCCGAAGATTCGCGGTCACTACGCCTACTTCGGCATTACGGGCAACGGAGCGTCGCTGAAGAACTTTCTCTTTCTGGTGCAACGGACGTGGCACCGGTGGCTCAACCGCCGGCATCGCAAACGAAGCATGGACTGGGCGAAGTTCAACCGGCTGCTCCAGCGTTTCCCGCTGCCGTCGGTCCGCGTGGTCCACTCGATCTCTGGCCGCGTGGCGAACGCCTGATGTGAGGAGCCGTATGCTCTAGTGCGGGCACGTACGGATCTGTGGGAGCCGGGGGCGAGCAATCGCCCTCGGCCACCCGGCCGACGGCCTTCTTCGTGAACGAAAAGAAGTGAGGTTTGGGTTTATCAAAGACCATGACGGGCAGTGGCCGGTGGAGGTGATGTGCGACGTCTTCGAGGTTTCCCGGAGCGGTTACTACGCCTGGCGTGGTCGCGCGGAGAGTCCGCGCCGCGTGCGTCAGCGGGAGTTGGTCTCGGCGATGCGGGCGATCCACTGCGAGCCGCGCAAGGGTTGTTACGGCAGTCCGCGGATGCAACGAGAGCTGGTGTCACGGGGTTGTCCGGTGAGCGAGAACACGGTGGCTCGGCTGATGCAGGAGCACGAGCTGCGGGCGGCGACGGCCCGGAAATTCCGGCACACGACCGACTCGAACCACCCGCACCCGGTGGCGGAAAACGTGCTCAATCAGGAGTTCGAGCAGGAGCGGCCGAACCAGGTGTGGGTGAGCGATTTGACGTACGTGGCGACGCGGGAGGGCTGGCTCTACTTGGTGTGCGTGCTCGATTTGTTTTCACGGAAGGTGGTGGGTTGGTCGATGTCGGCGCGGATGACCAGCGCGTTGGTGGTGTCGGCGTTGCAGATGGCGTTGGGCCGCCGCGGCGGCGGCGAGGGCTTGCTGCACCATTCGGACCGCGGCAGCCAATACGCCAGCGCAGCCTTTCAGGAGTTGTTGCGTGAGCAGGGGATTGAGTGCAGCATGAGCCGTCGCGGGAATTGTTATGATAACGCGGTGATGGAGAGTTTCTTCGCGAGCTTAAAGAAGGAGTTAATTCACCAGGAGGATTATCACACGCGTGACGCGGCGCGTCAGAGCATCTTTGAATATATAGAAGTGTTTTATAATCGTGCGCGTCGTCACTCGGCGCTGGGGTATATCAGTCCCGAGGAATTTGAGTCGTTGGCGTCGCCGGCGGCGTAGCGGCCTGGAAAGGCCCACGGGTTGATGGGGGACGGGTTTTTTAAGGTAGGACCGG
>JAERMM010000085.1 GCA_016844585.1 Chloroflexota bacterium
CCTCCAGACCCTCCGCTATCTGCGGGCCGCGAGATGCCGGATCATTCTAGTCTCGCATCTGGGGAGACCGGACGGGAAAGTCGTTTCATCATTGACACTCGAGCCGGTAGCCAAAGAGCTGGCGCGGCTGCTCGAAGCGCCCGTCGGGTTCGCGCACGATACGATCGGCCCCGATGCGCACGCGAAGGTGCAAAACCTGAGCCCCGGTGATGTCCTTCTGCTCGAGAACGTGCGATTCTACCCCGGCGAAGAGGCCGACGATCCGGGCTTCGCCGGGAGTTGGCTACGCTGGGCGATGTCTACGTGAACGACGCGTTCGGAGCCGCGCACCGTGCGCACGCCTCAACCGCGGGCGTTGCCGCCTACTTGCCCGCCGTAGCGGGACTGTTGATGGAGCGCGAGCTGGCTGCGCTCGGGGGCGTCCTAGAGAGCCCGGACCGCCCGCTGGTCGCGGTGATTGGTGGAGCCAAGGTTTCGTCAAAGATCGCCGTCCTGGAAAACCTGCTTCCACGGGTGGACGCCATGATCATTGGCGGGGGAATGGCCTGCACGTTTCTAAAAGCAATGGGCTTCGAGATAGGTCGGTCGTTGCTCGAGCCGGACCGCGTGGCCTTCGCCGCGGACCTGATGCAGCGAGCGCAGCCGCCTGGCGCGCCGATCATCCTGCCAGTCGATGGCGTTTGTGCAGACCGTATCGACGGTAACCCAACGATGATGGTTGCCGACGCCGAGCACATGCCGTCAGACATGATGATGGTGGACATCGGCCCCAGAAGCGTCGCATCGTTCTGCGAAGTGATTCGCAGGGCGCGCACCGTCCTGTGGAATGGGCCAGTGGGCATTTTCGAGCGCGAGCCCTTCGCTGCCGGTACAGCGGCGATCGCCGAGGCTATCGCATCGAGCGGTGCCACGACGATCGTTGGCGGCGGCGACACGGTCGCTGCGATCGAGAAGTTCAGCGACCCCGCTCGTTTCACTCACGTCTCGACCGGCGGAGGCGCTTCTCTCGAATTCCTCGAGGGCCGCGTCCTTCCCGGGGTAGCTGCCCTCGAGGAACAAGTGCTGAGGACTGAGGGCTGAGGGCTGAGGGCTGAGGACTGAGTGCTGAGTGCTGAGATGTTGCGCCAGGGTGAAGGGCTGCTAATGGGAATGATCTCGATGGCCAGCGCAAATGTCTGAAGTCCCACTCAGCACTCAGCACTCAGCACTTCGTCGTCCCCTGGTCGCCGGGAACTGGAAAATGAATACCACCATCCCAGAGGCGGTGGCCCTCGTTGACGGAATGATGGACGAGCTTCCCTTCATTCAGGGTGTCGAGAAAGTGATCTGCCCGCCGTTCATCTCGCTGGACGCCGTGCGCAGCCGCGTACTGGGGACCGACGTCCTGATCGGCGCGCAAAATGCCTACTGGGAACCGAAGGGCGCCTTTACCGGCGAGGTTTCGGTGTCCATGCTGCACGGGCTCGTGGATTACGTGATCGTCGGGCACTCCGAGCGCCGCCAGTATTTCCACGAGTCCGACGAGGACGTGAGTCGCAAGATCGCCGCCGCGCTCGACGTGGGCCTTCGGGTCATCTTTTGCGTCGGCGAGAACCTCGCCGAAAACGAGCTTGGCCACTCGGCCGCCTTCGTGGAGGCGCAGGTCAGAGCTGGCCTGAAAAGTATCGCATCACTGGAGCGCGTTGTAACGGCGTACGAGCCTATCTGGGCGATTGGGACCGGTCGTGCGGCGACGCCGGATGATGCCGGGCGCGTGATCGGCCACATTCGCTCCGTTCTGGCGGACACCCACGGCTCGCCGGCCGCTGCATCGATGCGCGTGCTTTACGGCGGCAGCGTGACTCCAGACAATTTCGCGGGCTTCGCGGCACATCCAGAGGTCGACGGCGCTCTCGTGGGTGGCGCCAGCCTTCGCGCCGATTCCTTCCTGGCGATCGCCCGCCAGGCTTCAGAGGTCGTCGCCACGCCGGACCGGGAGGGCAAGGATGCTGAGCAAGGAAGATAACGAGCTGCGTTCAGGTAGAACTGGGCCTTGTCCCCAACCGCGCGGCCAGGCGGCCTATTTCCCGTTCAATGGGCACCCGCCCCTCAGGACTCTTCGGGCTCTGACAGCGGCGTTTCGACTTGCGGTGCCGTTTCCACAGGAATGAACTCGCGCGATGCCGCGAAGCTCAGCTCCAGGGCAAACTCGTTCTCGACTCCCAGCACAGGACCGGCACGTGGCGTCTCCATGTCGAACTGGCTGAAGCTGATGCGCGTCGTGGCGTTTCCGGACACGTTGCTCGCCGTGACCTGCGCGGAGCCCGTCCATGTGACCTGCCGTGTCTGGTCGCGGACCGTCAGCCCGCCGATTATCTCGAAGGGAACGGTGCCCTCAACGGGGAGAGGCAGGCTGAGTCCGCGAATCTCGGTCGGCGTGAACGATGCGTTGGGGAAGCGATTCACCTGCAGTGTGGCTATCCTGATGAAGGTGTCGCGAAGCCGCTCGTCGCTGGTCAACGTTGTGAGACCAACCTCGACCCTGGATTGATCGGACACGACCCCCCCGGACTCGTCGATCACAATCGTTCCACTGACCTCTTTCGTGGTCCCCACGGCTTCTACTGGGAAGCCGATGCCCACCAGTGACTCACGCACGCGGAAGCGGGCTTCACTCGCTCCCGGAGTCAGGGTCAATCGAGTCAGCCCCGGCTGTGCGGCTGGAGATGATGCGATCAAGTCTGCACGGCTGCCGGACGCCGTGGAGTTCACCTGTTGCGACTCAGCGCGGCCTTGCCCCGCCTGGAGTGTGGCCGCGGCCAATGTGGCGGTGATCGAAAGGGCAAGAAGCAGGGTCGGGGTCAGTCGCACAAACCGTGGCACCATTGATGCACTCATCTCCGGAGCTCTGTGTTCTCAACGAATCGGACGTCTCGATGGATGCCTGCCTTTACACTATTGTGCGGCAACAGGCCGAGGCGCAGACAAAATGCGAAGGAGTTTCCCTGTGGCTGAATTCCCGATTGTCCCCGGCAAGACCGCGATGCTCTTCTTCGATACGCTCAACGTCTACCTTCACCCGGAGGATCCAAGGGTACGAGCCGAGATCGATGCTACGGGAGTGATCGGCCGGATGGCCAAAATGGACAAAGCCTGCCGAGAGGCCGGCATCGCGGTGTTCTACGGCCAGGCGGACCACCGATCAGATGGCAGGGATTTCGCATCGTTGGTCGTAGACAGGGGACACGGCGGACGGCCCGGCCAGCCGCCGATTCGGACGTCCTTCGGACACGGCGTTGTGGCGGGAACGACCGGCGCCGATGTCATTCCCGAGATCGCTCCGCAAGCGGGTGACTATGTCGTAAAGAAGCATCGCTGGAGCACCTTCTACCAGACCCATCTCGAGTTGAGCTTGCGCACTGCCGGCATCGACACCATCATGATCGCCGGCGGATCGATCGAGGTCGGCGTCGCTGCAACCGCATATTCCGCACATGACCGCGACTTCAGCCTCATCATCCTGCGCGACGTCTGCACCTCGCGAGATCCAGCGGTCACCGCGCTGTACATGGACAAGGTATTTCCCATCTTCGCCCGCGTGATGACGGCGGACGAGGCGATCAGCATCATCCAGCGTTGATGCTCGTCGGTCGCTCCAGCGGCATCCTCCTACATCCAACGTCCTTGCCGGGGCCGTACGGCGTCGGTGACATCGGCCCGCAAGCCTACCGATTCGTGGACTTCCTTGCGGCGGCCGGGCAGCGCCTCTGGCAAGTGCTGCCGTTGGGGCCGACCGGCTTCGGCAATTCCCCATACGCGGCAAGCTCCTCGTTCGCGGGAAACCCGTTGCTGGTATCGCTCGATGGTCTCGTCGCCGACGGACTTCTGTCGGCGGCGGAGGTTAATCCGCTCCAGGATCTGCCCGTGGACAGCGCTGACTTCGAGGCCGCCGAGCTGTTCAAGCTGACGGTGCTTCGTGGAGTGGGGAAAAGCTTCGCGGATCGCGCAACGCGCGAGCTGCTCATGGCGTACCGGGCCTTCCGCGAGCAAGAGGCTCATTGGCTGGATGACTTCACGCTCTTTATGGCACTGCGTGAGCGCTATGGACGCAGCTCGTGGCAGCATTGGCCCGATGGGGTAAAGCGTCGGGACGCGGCCGCGATGGAGGAGGCCAGACGGCACGATCGAGATGCGATCGACTTTCACGCGCTCGTCCAGTTCCTGTTCTGGCGTCAATGGGCGGCCCTCCGCCGCTATGCGAACGAGCGAGGCGTGAAACTCATTGGCGACATCCCCATCTTCGTCGCGCTGGACAGCGCTGACGTCTGGACTCGGCCGGACCTCTTCTGGCTCGATGCCGGTGGGTCCCTGACGTTCGTCGCAGGAGTGCCGCCCGACTACTTCTCGGCCACCGGCCAGCGCTGGGGGAACCCACTCTATCGCTGGGACGTGCTCGCAAGGCAGGGCTACGGCTGGTGGATCGAACGGCTGCGCGCCACCCTGCGAGCCGTGGACGTACTGCGGATCGACCATTTCCGCGGCTTTCAGGGGTACTGGGAGATTCCAGCGCAGAATGAGACGGCCGAGCATGGGCGCTGGGCTCCGGGACCAGGTCGCGAGTTTTTCGATGCAGCCCGCTCTGCGCTCGGCGACCTCCCGATCATCGTCGAGGACCTCGGCGAGATCACTCCAGATGTGGTGGAGCTGCGCGAGTATCTCGGGTATCCCGGCATGAAAGTGCTGCAGTTCGCCTTCGACAGCGGGCCGGCGAACCCGTTCCTGCCTCACAATTTCTCGCCGAACTGTGTTGTCTACACCGGCACCCACGACAACGACACAACCGTCGGGTGGTTCGAATCGCAAGGCGAGTCAACGCGCTCTTACGCATGCGCCTACCTGGGCGTCGATGGCTTCGACATCAGTTGGGACCTGATCCGGCTCGCGTTAGCGTCGGTGGCGGAAATGGCGATCGTGCCGCTGCAGGACGTATTGAGTCTGGGGACCGAGGCGCGTATGAACTTCCCCGGCCGGGCGGAAGGCAACTGGGCCTGGCGATTCAGGTCAGATCAGCTCACAGCCGATCACGCTGCGCGCCTGCGCCGGCTCACCGAGACCTACGGGCGGGTGCCGGCCAGTCGGCCCTGATCCGACGGTTGTCACGGTCGTCACGGTTTTGAGCTGCGGTGCTTCTCAGCGGGCCCGGCAGCGGGCGACGATATTCTCGCGCGATGTGACCACCGCGACGCGCGGGAAGATGGCCTCGAGACGCGCGATCCTCGATGCTGAACGCCGGTCCTTGAAGAAGTTTATGGCTGCCATTCCGCCGGGCGACAGCAGGCGTTTGATTTCCCTAAGGAATGGCCTGCCAAAGACGCGCGGCGGGATTCGGCCGTCGGCGAACAGGTCCACCGCGACGTAATCAAACGGGCCGTTCGCCTTACCGACGTACGCGAAGGCGTCGCTCTCCACGACGTCCGCTCCGAGATCGGTGAGTCCAAACGCGCTCTTCCCAAGACGAATGACCGAGGGATCATTCTCGACCCCGATGGTTGGGACGCGGCCAAATTGTCTCGCCAGCAGGTGCGCAATCGTGCCACCCCCCATGCCGAGGATGAGCGCGCGCGCAGGGCGCACGTCCGGCAGCATCAGCGACCAGTAGCCAGGTCCCATAGGGCCATTGTGGACAAATACCGACTGCACCACGCCGTCGATGAGCAACGCTGTCTGGCCTTCGTCTTCTCCGATCCAGACCCGGTGCTCAGACATGCTCATCGCGATGGTAGGTGGGGCGCGCGTCTAGTGGTTGCGCCGCCGATACTTCTTGAGCATTTTTCGGTACTTGTGACGTCGCATCTTCTTGCGACGCTTTTTGACGAGGGATCCCATTCGGGGTGCTCCAGAAATCCTTCAGACTTTCTCTGTCTTGTGGCCGGAGTTTATCCGTACCCTCCCGGCGCTGTCAAAGTGACTGCGATCTCACCGGATCAAGGTTCCGAGCGCGATGCCCAGCGCCAGCAGCAGCCCGTAGCGCGCGTGGAGGCCGGCCGAGCCCCGAACCCCAGCGTTCAACGGGCGTGGCTCCAGCGTCGACCGGTAGAGGCGCACCAGCCGCAGCGGCGTCCGAACAGTCAGGATTGGGAGGAGTGCGGTCACAGGCAGGGCCCCGATCAGTACAGCTAGGATCGTGCTGACGAATGCGCCAGCCAGTAGCAGGATGTACATGCCGAGCGCTGTGGGTCGGCCGAGGACGACCACGACGGTGCGCCGGCCGATGTGCGCATCGGCCACAACATCTCTGAGATTGTTCGCCAGCAGGATCGCTGCGACGAGGCAACCGATGGGGATCGACGCCCATATCGCTGAACTCGAGACGCTGCCGGCCTGGATGAAGTAGGCCAGCCCCACGATGACCGGTCCCATGAACAGGAACACCGTCACTTCGCCCAACGGCGTATATGCGATCGGGATGGGTCCGCCGGTATACAGGTAGCCCGCCAGCGCGCTCACAACCCCCGCTACGAGCACAACTGGCTCCGTGCGGAGGACGATGTACAGACCCAGGACCAGAGCGCCGCAGAAGCAGGCGATGGCTCCGACGAAGACGGCGATAGGCTGGACGTGCCCGCGCACGATCGAACCGGCGATTCCGACCGATTCTGGTGTGTCCAGCCCCTGCCGGTAGTCGTAATACTCGTTGAACATGTTGGTAGCCGCCTGGATCAGCAGGGAGGCCAGGAGCATCGCCAGAAAGAGGTCCGGCGAAGTCAACCGACCCCCATAGAAAGCCACCGCGCTTCCCACCAGTACGGGTAGCGCGGATGCGGTTAGTGAGAACGGGCGTGCCAGTTGCCACCACACGCTCCAGGCGGGCGGCTGACCGTGGCCGCCATTCGCTTCTAGCGCCCCTTCCAACTGTCCATCCTCGCCCGGCGACGACGACGCTCCCGAGTCAATTCGGCGCCCGGGCAGGTATCAAGAACTTGATAGTCGACCTTCACGTGTATGGCTGGCCCCGGTTTCGCATAGCGGCAACTTAGCGGAGGCCCCAATCGATCGCGTTCCATCCTTGAGTGGAGCGCTTCATCCTGGCCGACACGTTGGTGAGTCGGCTCCCGATCATCGTCGGCTCGACGTCGTAAAAGACGCCAATGGCAGTCACGCGGTCGGTCATGTGCTGGACGATCTCGCGCCCGATTCGCATTCGATCGGACGGCGGGATCGTCGCGTTGAAGACGTTGATCAGCCCATCGAACTCGGGATTCATGTACCGGCTTCTGTTGACGCCTCCGGCTGAACGGAAGTTGTTCGCAGGCACGTATGCGTTGGCGCTGCTATACCCTCCCAGGCTGCCCAGGTCCGTGGGGTTGCGGGTCACCATGAAGCCAGGGAAGGTGGCCTGATACTCGCGATCGTCCTTCCGCTGCGGGGAAACGAGCAGCGTATCCACACCCACGCCCGCCTGACGCCAGTAATCGGCGACGGCGAACAGGGTCTTTTCAAAGAGATCGTTGCCGCCATCGGTGCGGAATTCGATCTGAAGCGGTTCGCCAGTGCGTGAGCGGAAGACACCCCCCTCGCCGACCTGATAGCCAGCGCCAGCGATGAGCTCCTGCGCTCGACGCACATCGTAGCCATACCGAATGATTCCGGGCTCGATGTCGCGGTACTCGGCCTCCTGCGGATTTACGAACGTGTCCGCGACCGAGGTAATGCCCGCCATAAGCGTGTCGACTATGTTCTGGCGGTCGACCGCGTGGACCAATGCCCGACGAAACTCCACGTTCAGCAGGGCCTCCGGGCTCGGGTTCAGGAACTGCGGGTAAACGACGATCCAGTTCGCCAGCCCGCTCTCGACGCGGCCCTCCTGCCAACGCTCGCGCACGCGGAGCGCTTGCTCGACGGACAGCGTTTTCCCGAGCGTCAGCTCTACCTCACCAGCAAGGATGTTGGCGACCAGCGCATTCTGGTCCTGGATGACTTTGACGAGGATCTCGTCTATCACGGGCCGCCCGAGCGCATAGCCGTCGAAAGCCTCCAACAGCAGGTGGCTCCCCGGCTCCCAGACGCGCAGCCTGAACGGGCCGCTGCCCACGTACTCCTGCGTCCAGTAGGGAAGCCTGCCAAAGCCTTCTTTATCCTGCAGGAACGGGGCTTCCAGGATGTGTCGTGGGAGCGGCACGGCCCACTCGGCGTGGCTCGAGAACATTGCGTCAGCCCGGATGAACGGCCGGCTCCATGCCACGTCGACAGTTCGCGCATCCGTCGCCTCCACGCTCTCGATGGAAGCGTAGCCGGGATGCCCGAAGTAGGGAGTCTCACGATCGCGGCCGACCCGCCAGGTGAAGACGAGGTCCTCGGCCGTGAAGGGTGCGCCGTCGTGCCATCGTGCTCCCTCACGGATGCGCCAGGTGGTCCGCATCCGTCCGTCGGCGAACAGCTCCCATAATCCGTTATCGAGACTCGGCACCGTCTCAGCCAACTGCGCGAGCAGGTTGCCCTGGTTATCCAGGTGGGTCATCCCGGCGTCGAGAAGCTCTTCGAGCGCGTCGACGCCGGGCGTCTGCGACGCGAGATTGCTCTGCACCGCCTTGTGGAGGGCCACCGGGTTTCCGGCAACGGCGGCGTTGATCCGTTTCGGCGCGGATCGGGTGGAAACGTCGGTCGCGTCCGAGCCGACGGACCGCCCGCTCGACGTTCCCGGCGCACCGGCACATCCCAGAATGACCATCGCCAAGAGAATGCTGGTGAGGGTTGGCCACACACCTCGCATCGGTCCTCCTCCACGTGCGCCTTCCGCGGTCAGTGCCAGCGTATCTCAGGGCCCCCAGCGCTGGCAACAGGGATGGGCAATGTCAGGGAATGGGCAACGTAATTGGCATCGCGAGCAGGCTATCCACGCCCCCCGTCGGCGGTAAGATTGTCGGCACCAGGTGGAGGTGAGTGATGAGCATCAACGGACACGTCGTCGTGGACATGGACTCGCACATACGCGAGTACGAGGATCTGGACCGCTCCTATCGAAACTACATGGATCCCGCGTACCGCGACGCTTACGAGCGGCTCTCCGCCGCAGTCGCACGCCACGCCGAGGCCGGCCTGCGCACCAAGCTTTTCATGGGACAAGGGGCCGTGATCGAACCCTCCGATGAGTCGCGCCCACTCGGAATGTACGATACATTTGGCGTCGTACCGCCACGAGGGAGCCAACCAACCTCACGGCATGAGCCAATCCCGGTCTCGGTGAATTGGGACCCCGCCGTCCGTCTGAACGGGATGGACCAGGCGAGGGTCGACATCTCCGTCATGTTTTCCAGCAACGATGCCAGCTTTTGCGCGCTGCACGATGTGGGCTTCGAGGGAGCCCTGCACCGTGCCTTCCACCGCTACATGGTCGACTACTGCGCCGAGGCAGTTGGCAGGCTGCGCTGGGTGATCACGGCGGGCTTGCGAGACATCCCCGCAACCGTGGCCGAGATCCAGCACTGGGCGGAGCAAGACACCAATCTGGTCGGCGTCCATATCCCACCCGTCTGTCCCGACGGCAGTTTGCTGGACAATCCAGCGCTACACCCGCTCTTCCAATGCGCTCAGGACCTCGACCTCCCGCTGCTGGTGCACGGCGGCGTGCAGCGACCACCACATACCGCGGGTACCACCGAGCTGACGAACGCCGGATTTCTCTTGCGGGCCGTTTACCAGCCATGGTCCGGCATGATTGCCATCGGGGCCCTTATCGGCGGCGGCGCGTTCGACCTGTTTTCTCGACTCCGCGTCGGGGTCTTCGAGACGCGCGCCGGCTGGATGCCCTGGCTCTTCGAGCAGCTCGACGCTGGATACGAGCATCGACCGGATCTCACGCCGTTCCTGCACCGCCTACCCTCTGAGGTGCTGGCCGAGGGGCGCCTCTTTCACGCCGTCGAGCCGGGAGAGCGATACGTCGAGCATTGCGTCCAGGAGCTGGGCGAGGACATCTGGCTGTTTGGCACCGATTACCCCCACCGAGGGAGCGCCTGGCCGCGCGACGTCGATGATCTGGCGGGCCGGCCGGCCTTATCCGAGACCGCGAAGTACAAGATCCTCGGCGAAAACGCGCTCAGGCTGTGCCCGCGGATCGCCGCCTGAGGATTCGTGACGTCACTTGGCGTTGCGTGGGGACGCCCTGAAGGCTCACCCGACAGGTCTGTGCTGCGCTGGGTGCTTCCTTGGTGCGGGGCGTGGCTAAGAGCCTTCAGCCGGACGGGACAGTGGCCTGGGAACGATCTGTTCGAGCAGCGCGCCCGGGTCAAGGGTTGGCAGGTCGCAGACGAATCCCCGACACACGTACGCTGCCGCGTGTCCGTCCACCAGGGTCCGACCCGCCAGCAGCGGGATGTTGGCCGCCGCGGCCGTGTCCGCGGGATCGCCCAGTGCGACGACCGCGTTGGGCAGGTACTGTCGGTGAAGTGGACCTATCAGCTTCGCCGTGTCTTCCGCGTCCGGGTCACCGATCACCGCGATCTCTGATGGCGGTGCGAGGTAGAGCTCGAGCGCGCTGAGCAGGTGCCCGAACCCGACCGGATGCTGCCGCATCAGGTCCGCGGCGGACTCCAGGACCAGCCGCGCCAATCGCTCGTACTCGGCTTCCCCTGTCAGTGCCCACATCGTCAGCAGCGCATGGCACGCCAGCGAGGATCCAGATGGGGTGGCGTTGTCCCACAGATCTCGCGGCCGCGCCACGAGCGCCTCGGCGTCGCGGGCTGTGTCAAAGAATGATCTCGCCCCTTCGTACCAGAACAGCTCGATCATGGTGCGCACGATGTCCTGTGCCGCGATGAACCAGTCGACGTCGAACGTCGTCTGGTAGAGCGCCAGCAGCCCCTCGGCGACCGCGGCGTAGTCCTCCAGGTAACCCTCAACCTTGGTTTCCCCGTCCTTATAGACGCGGAACAGACGGCCGCCGCGCCACATCGTGTCGAGCAGAAACGCGGCGTTGCTTTCCGCAACCTCCAGATCCTCCGCTCGTCCGAGAACCCGCGCTGCCTCGGCAAATGTGCGCAGCATCAGTCCATTCCAACCAGAGAGGACCTTGTCGTCGCGAGCCGGTGGCACGCGTCGAGAACGCGACTCGAGCAGTTGTTCCTGACCCCTTGCCACGACCTCTGCAAGGTGCTCGAGGCTGATGTCGAGCGTCGACGCTGTCTCTGTGGCATCGACAGGCCTGGTCAGGATGTTGCCGCCTTCGAAATTGCCCCGGTCGGTCACGCCGTAGAAGCGTTTGAGGATTGCCGCGTCGTCCGCGCTGACGACTTCGGCGATCTGTTGCGGAGTCCAGACGTAGTACTTGCCCTCGACTCCCTCGCTGTCGGCATCCTGTGTGCTGAAGAAGCCGCCGCTCTCGTCTTGCATCTCGCGCCGGATGAAGTCCAGCGTTTCCTCAACGATGCGCTGGTGGAATTGCGACCCGGTCACCTGGAACGCGTGGAGGTAGGTGCGCGCAAGCAGCGCGTTGTCGTACAGCATCTTCTCGAAATGGGGCACGAGCCAGTGCGCGTCTACGGAATACCGATGGAAGCCACCGCCGATCTGGTCGTAAATGCCACCGGTCCCCATCTTTTGCAGCGTTGTCACTACGATTTCAATCGCTGCCGGAGAGCCCGTCCGATGGTGATAGCGGAGCAGGAACTCCAGCGCCATGGCCGGAGGAAACTTTGGTGCGCCGCCAAATCCACCGTTCACCATGTCGAACGCGGCCCCGAGCGCGTCAGCGGCATCGTCGAGTGCGCCCGGTGCCAGCGACGACTCAGCTCGGAGGCCCATCTGCTGTCGGATGAACTCGGCAATCCGATCCGCCTGGGTTGCTACCGATTGCCGCTGATTGGAGTAGGCGTCGGAGACGGAGGCCAGGACGCGGCGGAACCCGGGCATGCCACCGCGGTCGGTCGGAGGGTAATAGGTGCCGCCGTAAAACGGGCGCCCATCTGGCGTTAGGAATACCGTCATAGGCCAGCCGCCGCGACCGGTCATCCCCTGCACCGCAGCCATGTAGACCTGATCGAGGTCAGGGCGCTCCTCACGGTCGACTTTGATGCTGACGAACAGGTCGTTCATCAGGTTCGCCGTGGCCTCGTCCTCGAAGGACTCATGCTCCATGACGTGGCACCAGTGGCAGGCAGAGTACCCGATGCTCAGCAGGATCGGTTTGTCTTCAGACCGAGCTCGTTGAAGCGCCTCCTCGCCCCACGGATACCAGTCCACGGGATTCTCGGCGTGCTGTCTGAGGTATGGGCTCGATTCGTGGATCAGCCGGTTGGCCATAGTTCGGTCTCCGTCCGCTGGGTGGCAACGGGGGCGGCGTCCACTATACGATAGCGTGTCAGCCCCTCCGCGTTGCCTGAACCGGGCGCTCGCGTGAGGGGCGGTACAATGTCTACGCATCTGTGTGCCACCGGGAGGGGGAATCATGGCGGCAGGCAACCTTGGCCTCGAGGACGTCGTCGTCGGACCATCTTCGATCTGCGACGTCAACGGGAAGACCGGCCAGTTGATCTATCGGGGCTACGACATCCACGATCTGGTGATGGCCGTGACCTTCGAAGAAGTGGTCTACCTCCTCTGGAACGACGACCTGCCGACCCGCGCCCAGCTTGATGAGCTGAATGCTCAGATCCGCAACAATCGTGCCCTCCCTTCGGGCGTCATCGAGATTTTGAAAGCCCTTCCGACCAGCGCGCCGCCGATGGACATGCTGCGAACGATGGTTTCGCTCCTGGGCATCTACGACCCCGATGGCCGCGATAACTCGCTTCCCTCCTCGCGACGCAAGGCGATGCGATTGACCGCGCAGATTCCGACCATTGTTGCCACGTTCCATCGGCTGCGCGAGGGCAAGACCCTCGTTCCGCCCGACCCTACGTTGAGCCAGGCGGCGAATCTGCTCTTCATGATGACTGGCGAGCGACCGGACGATTACGCCGCCCGCACGATGGATGTGGCCCTCACCCTTCACGCTGACCATGAATTCAACGCCTCTACCTTTGCCGCCCGAGTGACGATCGCCACGCTCTCCGACCTGTATGATGCCATCACCTCTGCGATTGGCGCCCTCTCTGGTCCTCTGCACGGCGGAGCCAACGAGCAGGTCATGCGGATGCTGCTCGAAGTTGGGAGCGAAGAAAAGGCGGAGGGCTGGATTCGGGATGCGCTCGCGCGCAAGGCGCGGGTGATGGGCTTCGGCCATCGCGTCTACAAGACCGATGATCCGCGCGCGGTTGAGCTCAAGGAGATGTCCCGCGAGCTGGGCGAGAGGACCGGCCATCCCGAGTGGTTCCGCATGTCGGACCGGATCCAGAAGGTTGTGCTGGAAGAGAAGGGTCTGTACGCGAACGTCGACTTCTACTCAGCCTCCGCCTACTACGTGATGGGCATTCCTATTGACCTGTATACGCCGATCTTCGCCGCCAGCCGCATTGCTGGCTGGTCCGCCCACGTCCTCGAGCAACTCGAGAACAACCGACTCATCCGCCCGCGGTCCGACTACGTGGGCCCGCGAGACCGTAAGGTCGTGCCGATCGATCAACGGTGACGCGTGTCGCCACCGGCCCCATTATTCGCGTCGATGGCCTGCGAAAGGTATTCGGCTCCGTCATCGCAGTCGACGGTATCTCTTTCGTGGTCGAGCGTGGAGAGACCTTCGGGATTCTCGGCCCGAACGGCGCAGGGAAGACCACCACGCTCGAGATCATGGAGACGCTCCAGAAGCCGAGCGGGGGTAGCGTCTCTGTGGACGGGTTCGACGTTGTAGCCGATGCCTGGACCGTGAAGTCTCGGATCGGGGTGCAGCTCCAGTCGGCCGCTTTCTACCCGGAGCTGACGCTGGTCCAGCTCTTGAAGATGTTCGCGGCCCTCTACGACATCCGCGTCGATCCGCTGACGATCTTGCGTCGTTTCCAGCTCGAAGAGAAGGCGAAGACGTTCTACGACAAGCTCTCCGGCGGCCAGAAGCAGCGATTCAATCTTGCAAGCACCTTGTTGCATCGACCGAGCATCATCTTTCTGGACGAGCCGACGACGGGGCTCGATCCGCAAGCGCGAATCAACCTCTGGGAGCTCATCCGTGAGGTTCGAAGCGAGGGGGTCACGGTCGTCATGACGACACATTACATGGAGGAGGCCGAGCAGTTGTGCGATCGGCTTGCCATCATGGACCACGGGCAAATCATCGCGACCGGCACGCCGCAAGTGCTGCTCGACGAGCTTCTGGCGACCGGCTTCCGGAAGCCGGTCATCCGGCAGGATGCCACCCTGGAGGACGTGTTCCTGTGGAAGACGGGCCACTCGCTTCGCGATGAGTGAATTCGCCATCGCTCACAACTCCGGAATGCGTCGGCGGTCCCCGAGCCAGCTCCGCGCCCTGGCAGCGCTGAGCTATTACCCATTCATCGCAATGATGCGAAACGTTGCAACTTTCGCATTCGGCCTGATTTTCCCAATCGTTTTCATCGCCGTCTTCGGCCTGATTGGCGGCGGCATCGGCGGCATTCGCGTGGGCATCGTGTCAGGCACGGCGAGCGGCCCCGTCAAAGAAGGCCTCGATCGGATGCCCAACCTGATTCTCGTGCCGGGGGACCGTGCCGAGCTCGAGCGGCAGCTTCGCTTGGGGAACCTGGAAGGGGTGATCGCGGCATCGGGCGGGGCGGTATCGCTCGAAGTGAATGCATCAAGCCAGCAAAGTGGCATGGTTCAGCTCTTCGTTCAGAGCGCGCTGGATCAGGCCAACCTGCGCGCCAGCGGCGTGTCATCGCCTACGTACGCGTTGTCCGTCGGCCAGGTCGAGGGTCGTCGCGGCCGATACATCGACTTCGCCCTGCCCGGGCAGGTTGGGCTGGCAATGCTCTCAACGGCGATCTTTGGAACTGTCTTCGGTCTGCTCTATCTGAAGAAGTCCCTCGTGCTGAAGCGTCTTTTCGCCACGCCGGTTCATGGACTCACAATCGTTCATGGACTCACAATCCTGCTCGGTCAGGGCCTGGCGCGGCTTGCGCTGGTGATGCTGCAGACTGCTGTCATCCTCGCCGTTGGCGTTCTGGCCTTCGGCTTTCAGCTCGCCAACGGCTGGATCACGTTTGTCGCGATGATGGCGATGTCTGCGCTCGGCCTGATTGTCTTTTTGGGATTTGGGCTCATCATCGCGGGCCGCACCAACGACGAGAACAGCGCTTCGCCGCTCGCCAACCTGGTGACCATGCCGCAGTTCTTGCTGAGCGGCGTCTTCTTCTCGACCGACGTCTTCCCATCATGGGTTCGCATCTTTGCCGACAATCTGCCGCTGTCATACTTCAATACCGCCATGCGGCAGATCGCGGCGGAAAGCGCCAGTTTCACCGAGCTGCTCCCATCGATCCTTGGCCTCTGTGCCTGGGGAGTCGCTGCATACCTCGTTGCCAGCCGAACGTTCAAGTGGGTGTAGACCCGGGATTACAGAATGGGACGCTCGCTCGCTTGACCCTCGTGGGGTCGAACGGTATAACAATTTTGCAAACCCCATAAGTTTGAGCCTTCGGGGCAAGGTGAGTTCGCGTCTGCGAACAATTCCTTACCGGCGGTAGTCCGCTTCATGCGGGGAGCCCGCGAGCCGCTCAAAAGGCGGCAGATCTGGTCAGACGCCAGAGCCGACGGTACAGTCCGGATGGGAGAAGGCACCTGCGTCGCCGCCACTGGCGGACTGGCTCGAAGACGCTGTGTGTCTTCGAGCCTATTTTTATGTGAGCGGGACCGGGTCGCCTATGGATTTCATGGATCGCGCGCTAGGCCTAGCGCGGCAGGCTCAGGGCTGGTGTAGCCCAAACCCTGCCGTCGGCGCCGTGTTGGTTCAAGATGACCAGATTGTCGGCGAGGGATTCACGCAGCTACCGGGTCAGGCACACGCGGAAATCATAGCGATGCGCGCGGCTGGCGATCGGACGCGCGGCACGTGACGCTCGAGCCCTGCTGCCATTTCGGGCGCACTCCGCCTTGCACTGAGGCGCTCGCTGCTGCTGGAGTCCGTGAGGTTCGGGCTGCGATGCTCGACCCGAGCCCATGGGTTGCTGGCGAGGGTATCCGTGCGCTCGAGTCGGCTGGCATCTCGACTTTGGTCGGCGAGAGGGCGGACGAGGCGGCTCGACTCAACGAAGCGTATTTCAAATGGGTGCGCACGTCGTTTCCGTTCGTCACGTTGAAGTATGCCATGACGGCGGACGGAAAAGGCGCCACGGGCAGTGGCTCGTCCTCATGGGTCACGGGCGTTGAGGCGAGGAAGCGTGTCGCCCATCTACGGTCAACAGTCGACGCCGTGATGGTCGGAATCGGCACCGTGCTCGCCGACAATCCCGTGCTCACCTCGCGGCCGGGCGATTTCGGCGACCCCGATCTCGATCCCGTCCATCAGCCCCTCCGTGTCATCCTGGATAGCACTGCCAGACTACCGGTGGATTCGCGTGTCGCCTCCGAGCAGGAGATAGCGCACACGCTTGTGATTACGACGGCCCGGGCACCGGAAGCGCGCGTCGAGCGTTTGCGGGATCTGGGTCTCGAGATTGTGGCGGTTGACGAGTCGGAAGGCCATGTAGACGTGTCCGCTGCCCTGTGGCTTCTCGGGAAGCGCGGCATCCTTTCGGTCCAGGCCGAGTGTGGCGGTACGCTCGCCGCGAGCCTCTTTCAAGCTGGCGTCGTGGACAAAGTGCTGGCCTTCGTTGCCCCGAAAATCGTCGGGGGAGCGCTCGCGCCATCGCCAGTTGAGGGACCCGGAATCCTGATTATGGGCGATGCAATTGTGCTCAGGGATGTGGAGTGGTCGATTCTGGGCGAAGATGCGCTCCTCACGGGGTACGTGATGCCCGCGAACGTTTCCGGTGTTGCTGGAGCCGTTGACGCAGCGGCTCCGTCCCTTTCGCTCCCGGTCTGATGTTTACCGGCATCGTCGAGGAGGTTGGGTCGATCCGAAGCCTGGCGCGGGAAGCTGATTCGGTCGTGCTTTCTGTGTCGGCCGGCGTCGTGCGCGATGGGCTGCGGCCTGGAGACAGCGTGAGTGTCGATGGGGCGTGTTTGACGGTGACTGGTCTGGATGCGGAGGGCTTCACCGTCGGACTGTCGCCGGAGACGTTGCGGCGTACGTCGCTTGGCGCCGTCGGTGAGGGTACCCGCGTCAATCTGGAGCGAGCGGTCCGGGTCGGTGACCGGCTGGGTGGACATATTGTCCAGGGGCACGTCGACGGCGTTGGGATGTTGACTGGGCTCAGGCCCGAGGGGGATTCGGTCATTGTGACGGTCGAGGCGCCAGAGAGCCTGGGCAGGTACATCGTTGAGAAGGGGTTCGTGGCGGTGGACGGCGCCAGCCTGACTGTGACCGCGCGGGACGGCTTCACGTTTTCAATTGCGCTTGTCTCCTACTCGCAGGAGCACCTCGCTTTGGCGGACAAGCCAGTGGGCAGCCAGGTGAATATCGAAGTGGACATTGTTGCCAAGTATGTCGAAAGCTTATTAGGGGCCAGGTTGCAGGTGACAGGTGACAGTTAGTCGGGGCCGGGCCCCTGTAACCTGTAACCTGTAACCTAGATGGAGGCGGGCGTGTCGCCATTAGCAAGCATTCCGGATGCCATTCAGGACTTTAAGGACGGTAAGTTCGTCATCATCGTCGACGACGAGGATCGCGAGAACGAGGGCGACCTGTCCCTCGCCGCCGACTACGTGACCCCTGATGCCATCAACTTCATGGCGAAGTTCGGCCGTGGCTTGATATGCGTTCCAATTGTCGGCAAGCGGCTGGACGATCTCGAAGTTCCGATGATGGTCGACGCAAATACGTCCAGTTACGGGACCGCGTTCACGGTCGCGGTAGACGCGCGCATGGGAGTGAGCACCGGAATCTCCGCGGCCGATCGGGCGGCGACAGTGCGTGCCCTCATCGATCCGTCAACTCGACCAACAGACCTGTCGCGCCCTGGCCACGTGTTTCCGCTGCGCTACGCCGAGGGTGGGGTCCTTCGCCGGACCGGACAGACCGAGGCCTCGGTAGATCTCGCGAAGCTAGCGGGTCTCTACCCGGCGGCAGTGATCTGCGAGATCATGAATGACGACGGCACCATGTCGCGGCTGCCTCAGCTCGAGCTGTTTTCCGCCGAGCACAGTATCAAAGTGATTTCCGTCGCCTCGCTTATCGAGTATCGTCGACGAACCGAAAAGCTCATCCGCAAGATCGCGCAGACCATCATCCCGACCGAGCAGGGCGAGTGGGCGCTGCACATCTACGAGTCAGTCGTGGACGACAAGCACCACGTTGCGCTGGTGCAGGGAGATATCACCGGCGACCCGCCGCCCCTGGTGCGCGTCCACTCGGAGTGCCTCACCGGCGACGTATTTGGGTCTCAGCGATGCGACTGTGGCGTCCAGTTGAAGCTCGCCATGAAAATGGTGCAGGACGAAGGCCGCGGGGTCGTCCTGTATATGCGTCAGGAGGGCCGGGGCATCGGGCTCGTCAACAAGATCCGGGCCTACCAGCTCCAGGACGCCGGAATGGACACGGTCGAGGCCAACGAACATCTCGGGTTCCCGGCCGATCCACGCGACTACGGCCTCGGCGCGCAAATCCTCATCGATCTGGGCATTCGCGATATGCGGCTGGTTACCAATAATCCGGCCAAGCGGGTGGGACTGGAGGCGTTTGGGCTCAGCGCGGTCGAGCGCGTGCCTCTCATGACGGAGCCAACCGACCGCAACAGGGCCTACCTCAAGGCTAAGCAGGATAAGCTTGGCCACATCCTGGGAATGGACTGAGCCATGACGGAGTATCGCGGGCTACTGCGAGCCGACGGTGAGCGCTTTGCAATCGTCGTTGCGCGCTTCAACGAGGTCATCACCGACCGTCTGCTGTCAGGCGCGCGCTCCGCGTTCCGCCAGCATGGCGTGCCTGACGAAGCGGTCGATGTGGCGTGGGTGCCAGGCGCCATGGAACTGCCCGTGGTCGCGCAGAAGTTGGCCCGCAGCGGGAGCTATGCAGCGGTGGTCTGTCTAGGCGCCGTAATCCGCGGCGACACGCCCCATTTCGAGTACGTATCGTCTGGCGCAGCGACTGGCATCGGCGCTGTGGCTCGCGAGACCGGGGTTCCGATCCTGTTCGGCGTGCTTACCACCGAAAACGTCGAGCAGGCCACCGATCGTTCGGGCGCGAAGTCGGGCAACAAAGGCTACGACGTTGCCGTGGATGCGATCGAGATGGCCAGCTTGATGGAGCAAATCGACCAGCGACAATAGGGCCTGCCTACTGAGCTTCGGAGGTGGACCCTATGCGGCGCTCCGTGCCCGCGCTCAATCTTCTGATGTTGTCTCGGTGGGCGGCGATGATGTAGGACGGCGTTACGATCGTCAGCAGCAGAAACTCGGGGGGAAGCGCGCCGGTCGCAAAGCCGATGAGGCCACCCACAATGCATGCGGCACATCCGCAGATCGATCCCAACGAAATGAATCGGCTCGAGCCTGCAACCACGCAGCCCGTCAGACACGCGGCGACGAAGATTAGTGGCGTGGATACGGCGAGGCATCCCAGGCCGGTCACAACCCCACGCCCGCCCCGCCCGCGAAGGAACACGGACCTGTTGTGGCCGACCACTGCGGCGAATCCGACCAGGCTGAGCCCCGCCGCGCTCCCAACGAGCTGCTGAGCCCCCCAGCTTACAATTGCTCCCTTTGCGAAGTCCGCCAACAGGACGATCACTCCTGCGCCGGTACCCAGTGTCCGCGCAGTATTGGTTGCGCCTGTTCGCGCGCTCCCAACGCGAGTGAGATCCACGTTGCGATAGAGCCGAGCAACGATGGCGCCTGAAGGGACGCTGCCAACCAGGTACGCGAGCAGCGCGCTGAGCGCGAGGATGAGCGGTTCAGGTGGATTGGGCATCCGTGCGGCATTCCGTGACGTACTGCGGAGGTTGGAGGCGGGGTTCGCAGATGGGCGCTGGGCGCCGAGTATAGCTTATCGTTTGGCGCACTATCTGAGGCGTATGACGGGGATAGAGGTTGCGAGATCGAACTCTGCGCGTCGCGGTCGTAAATGCGGGCGGCTGGGGAACGGCGCTGGCGGTCAAGCTTGCTAAGCAGGGATACCGGGTCGCACTGTGGGCTAGGCGGCCGGAGCTTGCCCAGGCGATCTCGTCTGATCGAGAAAACAGAGGCTACCTGCCCGGAGTTGAGGTCCCGGAGACGGTAAGCGCGACCGCGGACCTCGAGTCTTGCGTTTCCGACGCGGATGTCGTTGTGCTGGCTGTCATCGCCAGCTTTATGCGCGACGCCTCCGCGCTGCTAGCGCCCGTGGTTCGGAGCGATGCTTTGGTGGTTCACGGAACCAAGGGGCTTGACCCCGTCACCCGGGAGCGGCTGTCCGTTGTGCTTGCCCGCGGCCTCGGTTGCGATGAAGGACGGGTTGCCGTTCTGGCCGGGCCTAATCATGCGGAAGAGGTAGCGCGAGGGCTGCCGGCCGCCGCCGTTCTCGCCTGTGCCGACAGCGGAGTGGCCTCAGAGTTGCAGGCTGTGCTCACCACGAATCAGTTTCGTGTCTACACGAACTCAGACGTGGCTGGGGTCGAGCTGTGCAGCGCCGCGAAGAATGTCGTTGCCATTGCGGCAGGCATCGGCGACGGACTTGGCTATGGAGACAACAGCAAGGCAGCGCTCATTACACGCGCTCTGGCCGAGCTCTGGCGGTTGGTCGAACGTCACGGTGGATCGCTCACCACCGTCGCCGGGCTTGCCGGCATTGGAGACGTCGTGGCAACCTGCACAAGCCGACACAGCCGAAATCGATGGGCGGGCGAGCAGATCGGTCGCGGCAGGTCGATCGACGATATCGTGCGCAGCACGCCGATGGTGATCGAGGGCATCCCCTCGACCCGGGCGATCGTTGAGCTTGCTCAGGAGGTCGGTGTGGAGATGCCGATCTGCGAAAGCGTGTACCGTGTGCTGTTCGATGGCCAGCTCCCGGACGAGGCGCTCCGGGAGCTCATGAGCCGAGGCTCGACCTCCGAGGGATAGCGCTACGACGGGGTCGCGGCAACCGGCGAGAGGGCTCGCGTGGGCGTCACTGCGAGTGGCGATGCCGTGGCGGCCACAGTCGCGGTCGGCGTGATCGCCGTAGCCGAGGCGGCAATGGTTGTCGGAATCGATGTAGTCGAAACCGGGGGGGCCGTTGTGACCAGAGGGCTGGGTACAGCCGTGACTGACGGCGGTTCCGCTGTCGCGGCCTGGACCGGGGTGACTGCCACGGCCGTCGGCGGCTGAGGCGTTCCGGTAGGGGTTGGGATCTCGACTTCGGTGGCTGTCGCCAATGGCGTCGAAGATGACGCGGGTATCGCTGTCGGTGGGCTCGTGGGACGGGGTGTTCGAGTCGGCGCCGGGGTTGGCAGATGGGTCGTCTGAGTATCGCCGTGGACGCTGCTGAAGTACTCGTAGGCGGTCGCAGCGATCTCAGCGGTCATCCTGGCAGCTGCGTCCTCATCTCTGGTGTCCTGGACGAGCACGGCGATTACGAACGCCGTGTCCCGTCCGTAAACGATTGCCACATCGTTGACCACCCCTGGCAGGTTGCCCGTCTTGTTGGCGACGGTCGCCTCCGCAGGCAACAGACGGGGAATGCGATCTCGCACGCGCTGTTGCGTCATGAGTTGAATCATGTCGGCGCTTGCCGAAGGGCTGACCGCCTGTCCGCGGGCAAGCATCTCGAGGAACAGCAGCATGTCGCCCGGCGACGTCACCAAATCATCCAGGATGAGGCGGGTGTGAGTCATTCCAATGCCGCGCAAGTCCTGGCTGATGTTCGCAGCACCCACACGGTCCGTAAGGAGGATCGCGGCCGAGTTGTCGCTAATCGTGATCATTCGTTCCACCGCTTCGCCCAGCCCCATGGTGGCGCCCTCGCCGCGGTCGAGGGTTCCCAGGTCGTACGATACGTGCCTCGCCGTGAGAACCAGCGTCTCGTCGAAATTGACGACGCCCAGCTCTCGCTGCTTGAAGACCTCGTACATCACTTCGAGCTTGAACAGGCTGGCCGCCTCGTACTCGCCATCAGGGTCGATGAGAACGCCTCGACCGGTATCCAGGTCCTTTATTGCGATTCCGCGACGGCCGGAGACGCTCGCGAGCCGCTCCAGGACACGTGCTGCCAGCTCGGCATCCGGCGTGAACGGGATTGGGCTGTACCGGCTGGACACGGTCACCGCAATCGGGGTCGGCATGTTCGGCAGTGGAGTGGTCGGGCCACGGGTGCGGCTGGGCTCTGGAGATGCTGTCGCCGCCGGGCTGGGACTGGCGTTGGATGGTTCCAGAACGATCGTCGTGGGTAAGGACGGGGACGTTTCCATTGTCGGTGATGTCGCCCCAGTGAGGGGGTCAGCGATCGGCGCGTCATGAGTCATCACCCGCACGGCGCCAGCAACCACCACCGCGACGATGAGGACCGCGACGACGGCTCCGGACCAGGGCGGTGGGGATTGTTCTCGGCGACGGCTCCGCCGGCGTGGTGGCTGCATCTACTAGGCGGCGGTTCGCGCGCCGGCAAAATTTCCCCGGAAACGGTCAACAACATGATGGCGCGCGTCGCGGATGAGTGCTCCGTCAGGCCGCAAGCCGTCGCGGTAGTACCGGCGGGCGATCTCGCCGACCGCGACGGTCCCCGTGTAAGCGATGGCCGTCTTCGGCACAGCGGACGCCGCGGCTGGAATCAGTCCGACCACCGATCGCGCTATGCTGCGCCAGAGGAACGCGCTGCCAATCACTGGCGCAATCTCGATGGCGAGCGCCTGCCAGTTGCTCACGTCCCGTCCGTAGAGTCCCGCGAGCTTGTACACCATCATCGCCTGGTTTTTTGTCAAGACCAACATGTCTGACGTGACCGCCGTTACACCACCCACAACCGGGATGAGGGAAACAAGCGAAGACTGGAGGGCAAACTGGGCGTTTGCAGCGCTTGTCTCTCCGATGATCCGCTCGGCAAGCGGTTCGCGAAGCCTGGAGGCCGACCGTCCGAGCGAAAGACTGCGCGCGCCCAGAAGCCGGAAAATAAGGTCCGCAATTCGGGCCTCTGCGTGCAGCGGGCGGTCGAGGTCAACGTCGAGCGTGTCCTTCATATCGTCGTGGACGGCAATTGCTCCGAGGCCAGCTCCCACACCTCGTCGGCCCACGACGGTGGCCCATGCGACGCTCATCCGGCCGAGACCATCTACCAGCGCACGCTCCGCCACTGATAGTTGCATCCGCTCAGTCACCAGGAGGACGAGGTCAGCCGTGTCCAGAATGGACTGGTCCTCGGGGCTGATCGGAAGGTCCGCGACGCCGACTACCTGGTGACCGTCGAGCATTGCGAGAACGGCGTCTCGCTGGAGCGTCGGCGCTCCTGCGACGACGGTCTTCACGGGCCGCTCAATCCCGTCGCGAAGCCAATCGAGGTCGACCTCCCTTATGAGAGACCAGGCCCTTCTGATGTCAAACAAAGCCACACCTTTAGTCGCGCCGCCGGATTGTAACATCCGAAAAGGCGCTCCGAACGGCGCCTTCGAATGTCGCGAACGGGACTGGCGCGTCTCAGTCTTGTAATACCGATGAAACTTGTCTCACGCGGGAACGCCGCCACCAGGTTGGGTAGAATGAGCCTGGAGACGTGGTCTGCCCGGCGGATCTCCCACAAAGGTGTGCGACTTGACCAACCTCCGCAAGCTCATGCAACCGGGCATGCACATCAAGCGCTGGATCATCCTGGCCATTCTTGGCCTGGTGATGACGAGTCTCGGTTTTGCCTACGTTCTGACCCACATTTACCGCGTCCAGCCGCTTCCAGAGTTTGCGTCGGTGGTAACCCTGCAGTTCATCGACCGCCCTCTGAGGGGCGCCCTCTTTGTTGCGGTCGGCTTGCTCTTCCTCGTTATCGCTGCCGTGCGCCTCAGCCAGTCGCTCCTGGCGGCGTTTGTCCGCAAGGGCGACGCCGGCATCGTGGATACCATCTACAACTTCCGTAATCGCCTGCGTGGTCCGAAGGTCGTCGTCATCGGCGGCGGTACCGGGTTGTCCGTTGCCCTCCGTGGTCTTAAGCAGTACACCAGTAACCTGACTGCCATCGTAACCGTGGCCGACGACGGCGGAAGCTCCGGCCGTCTCCGTCGTGATCTAGGCGTGCTCCCGCCCGGCGACTTTCGCAACTGCTTGATTGCACTGGCGGACGTCGAGCCGCTCATGGAAAACCTCTTCCAGTACCGATTCAATCACGGATCGGAGCTTGACGGGCATAGCTTTGGAAACCTCTTCATCGTCGCGATGAGCGAGGTGACCGGAAACTTCGAGCGGGCCCTGGAAGAGTCGAGCCGAGTTCTTGCCGTGCGAGGTCGAGTCCTTCCTTCCACGCTGGCCAACGTGACGCTGGGCGCCGAGATGGAAGACTCCGGAACTGTGATGGGCGAGTCGAAGATCACCGCGAGCGATCAGCGTATTCACCGCGTGTATCTGGAGCCCGAAGACGCGGTGGCGCACCCGGAGGCCATCGCCGCCATCTATGAGGCCGATCTTGTGGTCGTCGGCCCCGGCAGCCTCTTCACGAGCGTGTTGCCTAACCTGATGGTCAAAGGCATCGCTGAGGCGCTGATGGCATCGAAGGCGCTCAAGGTCTATGTCTGCAACGTGGCGACGCAGCCGGGCGAGACCGACGGCTACAAGATCGACGATCATATCAGCGCGCTTGTACGCCACCTGCCAGGTGGCGCCAACCCATTCCACTACGTGCTCGCCAACAGCCGTATCGGGCTGGCGATGCCTCCCAGCGGACGGGTGCTTCCGGTGCCCCCGAACGGGCAGGTGTTGCCCGACGGCCACAAGGTGTTGCATGGGGATTTCGTCGACGTGGAAAGGCCTGTGCGCCACGACTCCATTAAGCTCGCCGAAGCGCTCATGCGAGTGTATGAAGAGCGAAATGATCTGGTCAGCCCAACGCGTGAGCCGCAGCTCGCGTGATAGAATTCCTCGCGCTCTCACCGACGAGCGTCGCCTTGTGTCTCGCTGCTGTCCGAGTCGGGAGCCAGCCGCACCTTCGGAGTGACCATTGTTAGCGCTGCTGCCCTACCTCAACATTGCTCAAATCCTCATTTCGGTTGTGCTCATTGGTCTGGTTCTCCTGCAGACCCGAGGCATGGGCTTGGCCGCGGGCTATAGCGCGGATAGCTCGATCTTCCGAACGCGCCGTGGGTTCGAGCGCACGCTCTTCCATCTCACAATCGGCGTTGGCGTCGTGTTTTTGTTGCTGTCCATCGTCAGCGTCGTTGTCCCTCGCTTCGAGTCCTAGCCCGGAAGGCGTAGGCGCCACCAGCCCTGGTTCACCACCATGGGTGGCCGCGTGCTCCTGCTCTTCGCAGCCTTGCTCAGCCTCGCGACCGTTTCGCTGATAGGGAGTGAGGACCGACCGTCGGCCGGTGGCCTGTATCGCGAGGCGTTGGTCGGCCAACCGTTATCGATCAACCCGCTCCTCCATCCCAACGATCCGGTCGGCAACGACGTCGGCCGATTGGTTCACGCCGGCCTCGTGCGTGTCGTAGACGGCGGACGAATTGAGGGTGACCTGGCCACCGGCTGGACAACCTCCGACAATGGTCTGACTTACTCCTTCCAATTGAAGCAGGGCGCGTTGTGGCATGACGGCCGGCCCGTTACGTCCGCCGATGTCGCGGCGACCATCGCGATCGTACAGGCGCCCGGCTTTGCCGGCCCAGCAGAGCTCGGGACGCTGTGGCGCCGCGTCAGCGCGGAGACGCCCGACGATCGAACCATTCGCCTCCGACTCAGCGAGCCCTATTCATCCTTCATCGAGGCCTGCTCGCTGCCGATTCTGCCGCAGCATCTGTTTCCATCCGCGGACGGAAGCATGCTGGACAACGTGGCGAGCTACGAGCCGGTCGGGGCCGGTCCCTACGCGGTGCAGTCCGTCGATGCGGAGCGGATCTGGCTGGTGCGCAGTCAGGGCTATGCAGGTCAGCGCCCGCTCCTGGATGGAATCGAGCTGCGGTTCTATCCGGACGCCGCGGCAGCGCTCGAGGCGCTGCTCGACGGAGAGGTGGACGGTTTCGCCGGATTGACCGCGGCCGAGGCCGCTTCAATTCCACCCTCCCGTCAGTTGGAGATCCGACAAGCTCCCTTGCAGGAGCAGCAAACCACGCTCCTGCTGAATCAGCGGAGTCCCATCCTCGCTGAACAGGCGGTGAGGCGAGCAATCGCCATGCGATTGGACCGCGCCAGCCTGGTCGATGCCGCCCCGAGTGCCGTGCCGGCGTACGGCCCGATCCCGGCGTTCTCGTGGGCGTACAGTGGCACCGAGGTCGAGAGGCAGCCCGATCCTGCCGCGGCCGCGAGAACGCTCGACGAAGCGGGCTGGGTGGGTGCGCCAGTGCGGTCAAGAAACGGACGGCTGTTGCGCCTGGAGATCGCGGTCGCGGCTGAGCCCTCGCAGATCGCGCTCGCGGAGGCCATTTCGGCCCAGCTCGCCTCAATTGGGTTGCGTGCGGACGTCCATCCCGTTCAGCCGCTCGATCTCTATCGCGAGAGGCTCATCCCGCGGCGATATGACATGGCGCTCACCGGCGTTTGGCTTGGGACCATCGACCCCGATCCATACTGGCTGTGGCACTCGAGCCAGGCTGACACGGGGCTCAACTTTGCCGCGTACCGCAACCCGTTGGCCGACCAGATGATCCAACAGTCTCGAAGCGATGGCGACCCTGGCCGCCGGTTTGCGGCGCTTTCGGCGTTCCAGCGTGTGTGGAGCGAGGACGTGCCGAGCATGGTGATCGCTAGCCCCCTGCTGACCTATGCGACCACGGCGACGCTCCATGGTGTCCGGCTCGGCGTGGTGCCCGAACCATCCGCGCGTTTCCAACATCTCGCGGAGTGGTACGTCCGCACCGAGCGCGTCATGACGTTCGGCCGGTGAGCGACTCGAAAGACCCGGCGCCAGACGTAGCGCGGGGCCAGACTGGTGAGCTGCCAGCCGTTCCGCACGGCGGCTCGTTCGGGGCGTTGCGCCACCGCGATTTCCGCCTGCTGTGGTCCGGTTCGATCATCGCCAACGTCGGTAATTGGATGCAGCAAGTGGCACAGGCCTGGCTCATCTATGAGATCACCGGCTCGGCATTCCTCGTCGGGCTGGGGGGCCTGTTCCGAGTGGCGCCGTTTCTTCTGATGTCCCTGTATGCCGGGACTGTGGTGGACCGGGTCGAGCGGCGGCGGCTGCTTTTCTGGGTGGAGTGCGGCAACCTGGCAATCACTGTGTACCTGACGGTCGTCATCGGAATGGGACTGGTAACCGTCTGGCACCTCTATCTCGCCGCCGTGCTCAATTCCCTCGTCGGCTCGTTTGAGAACCCAACCTATCAGGCGATTCTGCCCGATCTGGTTCCGCGTCACGATCTCATGACCGCTGTCAGCCTCAACGCATTGATCCGGCGCGGCAGCCAGATCATTGGCCCTGCACTCGGCGGCGTGTCTGTGGCCGCGCTCGGCATGACCGAGACGTACATGATCAACGTCGTGGGCTACATCGTGCTCATTGTCCTCATCGTGGCCATGCGCCCGCTGAAGGCTCCGACGGTCGAGCGTGCCCGTAGCCCGCTCCAGGCTTTGAGCGACGGGCTCTCCTACGTTCGGCGTGACCGTCTCATCGCGGGGCTTTTGATCATTGACGCGGCCACGAGCATTTTTGGCCACGCCTATAACGGCTTGCTCGTCATCTTTGCGCGCGACGTCTTTGACGCCGGCGCTCAGGGACTGGGTCTGCTCCAGAGTGCCCCGGGGCTGGGGACGGTCCTCGGCTCAGTGGTCATCGCAGGCATGGGCGACGTGCGGCGGAAAGGCCTCGTGATGATGATCGCAGGTGTGGTTTTTGGGGTGGCCATGGTCCTTTTCGCCACGACTCCCTCGTTTCCTCTGGCCCTGCTCTTCCTTGCGATCACGGGCGTCGCAGACGTGACCATGGGCTCAATGCGCATTACGATCCTGCAGTTCGTCGCGCGCCGCGAGATGCTCGGGCGCGTCATGAGCCTCCAGGCGATGGCGACGCGCGGCGTCGGCGGCCTGGGCAATTTCCAGGCGGGCGCCATCGGATCCATTATTGGTGTCCCATACGCGATCGCGTTGGGCGCCTTCGTGTGCCTCGCGACCATTCTGGCGGTCAGTTGGGCCGTACCGTCGATTCGCCAGTTTACGGGCACGATCCGCCCGTCGGACCGGCGCGGGCCATGACCCCGCAACAGGAGGGTCAGACCCGATCTCACTTGCGGGTGGTACAGTGAGGCCAGATGCGGTCCCTCGGAGTGAACAAAGGATGACGAAAACGCGCTTCACCTCGCGCGACCTGGAAGTGCTTCCGGAAGACACCAAGCGCTACGAGATCATCGACGGAGAGCTGTACGTGTCAAGACAGCCAACCCATCCCCACCAGGTTATGTGTTTCCAGGTCGGGTTCTCCCTCGAGAGTTGGAACCGTCTTACGGGCGCAGGTGACGTGAGCCTGGCGCCGGGCCTGGTCTTCGCTGAAGACGACGACGTGGTGCCTGACGTGGCGTGGGTAGCGAAGGATCGACTGCGTGATCTGCTCGACGAGCACGGACATTTCCGCGCAGCGCCGGACCTGGTGGTTGAGGTGCTCTCGCCAGGGGTGGCGAATGAGCGGCGCGACCGCGAGGCCAAGTTGGCCCTGTACTCGCGCCGCGGGGTGAAGGAATACTGGATTGTCGACTGGCAGGTCCGGGAGTTTGAGATCTATCGGCGCCACGACGCGGCCCTCCAACTCGCAGCCACCCTGTCTGAAGCAGACACCCTCACCTCGCCCCTGCTGCCCGGCTTCAGCCTTGCGTTGTCGGACCTCTTCTCCCGGCTCCTCTGATTTGCCTGACGGTGGTTTCCGCCGGTACTACGGATCGAGCCATGCTGCCGAGCGAGCTGGCGAGGTAAGCCCAATACCTCGCGACGATTCTTGCAGTCAGTTGGGCCGTGTCATCGATTCGTCAATTCACCGGGAGCGGTGGCGCGCGAGGCGCCGCGGATGACGTCGGATGATGAATCTTTCTCACCGGATCGTCCGAGCCTTTCTCGCTATTTCTTTGGTCCAGCCGTTCGCCGAGGCTCCGGCGGCGGCTGCCGATTTCAAGATCATCGCGTACCTGCCGTCCTGGCAGGGGACGGTGGGCGAGTTGCAGCTGGACAAGCTTTCCCACGTCAACTACGCTTTCGTCGTGCCCAGTGACAGCGGCGACGGCAGCCTACAGCCGCTGGACAACCCCTCCAAGCTGATCGAGCTCGTGAGGGCTGCGCACGCCCGAGGCGTCAAGGTGCTGATCTCCGTCGGCGGCTGGAACGGCGGCAACGACACCGGCTTCGAGCGCCTGGCAGCGAGCTCGACCGCGCGCACGACCTTCGTGAACAATCTCATCGCCGTGGTGAACACCTACACCCTGGATGGAGTGGACATCGACTGGGAATACCCGGACCCCGGCCCCTCGGAAAGTAACTACACCGACCTGATGAATGCCCTGTCCGGCGCCATGCACAGTCGCGGCAAGCTGCTGACGGCGGCAGTGGCGGCGGATGGCTGGAACGGCGACGGGGTGCAGAGCGCGGTGTTTGACTATGTGGACTTCCTGAACATCATGTCCTATGAGGACGAATCGCCCCATGCGTCGTATGCGTATGC
>JAERMM010000306.1 GCA_016844585.1 Chloroflexota bacterium
CGCGCACCCGCCGGCGATACTCATCGCGCATGCGGAATAATTCTTCGTAGTAGGATTCGCCGTCTGCCCGCATGATCCGCTCCTTAAAACGACGTCGACTACCTTGAGGATCCTCCCCGGCTATCGGGTCCAGATGCTGGGAGCGCTAATCTCCGTGCCAGTCGGGGTGCGGCGTCACCTGGACCAGCTCCTCAGCCAGATACTCCCGAAACGGGTCGAAGAGAAACGCCAGCCACTTGGCCGGCTTCTCTGGGTTCGCGTTGAAGTGCTGATGCGAGACCCCGTCGGGTTTGATCGGGAGGAGAAGCAGATCGCCCTGTTTCCAGTGGTGTTCGACACCGTCCACCGTCGTCCATCCTTCGCCTTCGAGCACGTAAATCACGACGCCTCCCTGGTGACGGTGTTCGCCCGAGTGGGTCTGGATGTCCTGCACAAACATCGTCACGTTCATCAGCGCGGTGTCGGGCTTTTGTCGATGAAAATAGAACTTGGACCGTGAGTTTCTATTCTGCTCCCAGGGGAGCTCGTCCCCCCTGATCAGGACTTTCCCGTTTTGGGCGCGTTCTCGAAGACTGCGGAAGTACTCGATGTTGAGGTCGTACAAAGACCGTGTTCGCTCCCGATCCCGTTCCAACGGTTTCTCCCTTCCAGCTGCTCCGACGCGGGCACTCGGTCGGTGTGCCAGGCGCTTCGCCGGCTCCGGTTAGCGTAGCGCGGGGGCTTGTCCCCCGCCCGTCACCAGGTACGGCGGGGGACAAGCCCCCGCGCTACGTCTCTTCCCACCTAGGTTAAGGTTAGCCTGACTCCTCGCGGGTAAGGCGAGCCGCTGTCAGCACTGGCTCATCATCCACGACGAAAAGCAGCGCATCCTGGTCCGGGTTCAGATTGCGATGCGCGTGCCAGGCCCAATTGGGCACGACGAAGGAGTCGCCGGCGCCGGCTTCCCAATCGAGCGTCATGTCGCCCGCCTGAGTTGAGCCATGTCCCCTGAGCACGTGGTAGACGGCGCCGAAGGTGTGGCGATGAGAGCGCGTCTTCTCGCCCGGGCGCAGCATCTGCACGCTGCACGAAAACGTGGGCAGGACGGGCCCGCCGGTCAACGGATTCACGTATTTCAAGAGAATTCCGTCATAGAGGCTTCCCGGTGTGCCGGCCAACGCTTTGAGGGCTCGCTCTGTGTCGCCCCAGCGGTAGACGATTGGCAGATCACCTTCGGGCGCTGGCTCCCAGGACGGCCTCACCCAGCCCACGCGTGCGTTCACTTCCGCGCTGTCGCGCCCCACGATGGGCTCGCGGTCATCTGGGTATGGCTCATAGAACAAGGCGTTCACGCTATTGACGAAGGGCGTGTCGATCGCGTCAAGCCAGATGACCTTATCGCTGCCGTGGTTCTCGTGGTGGTGCCACATCTGGGGTGGGGTCAGAATGAGCGACCAGTCTTCCATGTAGAGCTTCTGGTCATTTACGACGGTATAGGTGTGTGCGCTTCCTTTAAGAACGAAGCGGATCGCGGCCATCGTGTGACGATGAGGGAAAGCGATCTCGGACGCGTTCATCATCTGAAGCCCAACGCGTACGCCGAGGATGCTGCCGCGATTGGGAAGCTCCGCCGGATTGATGAAGAGCAGACTGCGGCGCGCCCCCATCTCCAGGGACAAGACGTCCGATGCCTTCAGCATCTTGTCGTAGACCATGCCCCACTTCCACAGGTGGGGCACGCCCCCCGGATCCGGCTCCGGCTTGCGCGGCACCTGCCATTCGCCCATCATCGAGGCATGATCCAGCTCGTGCTCAAACGCTGCTAGCTCATCTTCGGTCCGGTCCGCGAGAACAAACTCGCCTTGTTGGTCGATGTTTCCGGTGCCGTGCACGACCATCTCTTACGCCTCCCCACTGCCTGCGCTTTCAATTCTTCCGTCCGGGCAGGCTATCTCGTCGGGGACGCTACTTCACGCCCCAGTTGTGGATGCCCCAGAAGCTGCTCTCCACTGCGCCGATCCCGCTCAGGCGCTCCGCCTTGGCGACGAAGCTCAAGTCGTAGAACTGCCCCAGCATGTTGAGATTCTGGCTCATAAGGGCGACGCTTTCGCGGTAGTTCTGGATGCGCTGAGGATACGCGATCTCACTCAGCGTTTTGTCGATCAGCACGTCCAACTCGGGGTTGGAGTAGCGGGCGTAGTTGATGCCGACGAACCTGGCCTCCGCCGAGGGTATGGCGCTGCTGTGGAAGTTGGCCAAGCTGATGGCCGACGCGGGCTGCCGCATGAGACGGAAGTAAGGGAACGTCGCCAGGTATTCTCGGTCCGCGAGGCGCTGCGCTGAGATCACATCCGGTTCAGTCGCGACTCCGAGCTGCGTCCACATCGAGGCGACGGGAATGACCCCAGTCTGCGTGATGGGCTCGCCGTTGGATCGGACCTGGATCGACAGCCTGGCGCCCGCGGCGTCTCGGAAAATGCCGTCGGCCGCTTTGGCGTATCCCAGGCCTTCGATCAGGTTCGTTGCCTTGCGCGGGTCGTACTCGTAGCGCGTCGCGGCGCTCTGCACGTCGCTAAACTCGGGCTCGCCCGGGGACATGTAGAAGTGTGCGATTGAGCTCAGGCCGCCCTCCAGGGAGTCGACCAAGGCTTGCCGGTCGGTGCCGTGCAGGAGCGCCTGTCGGAAGGGCAGGCTCGTCACAATCGGGTGGGCTGGATTCATGAACTGGGGGAAGGCAACCACCCAGGCGCTTGGCTGCCACTCGATCGTGCCATCGCCCCATTGCTGGCGCAGGAGTAACGCGTGCTCGACCGCGAACCCGCGACCCATAGAGAGGTCGATCGCTCCGGAGAGGAGGCTGGCGACCACAGTGTTGATATCGGGGATGAAGCGAACCTCGATCTCGGCGATCTTGGGCCGTCCGAAGGCATAGTCATCGTTGGCGCTCAGGAGCACGGAGCTTCCCAGGTTGAATTCCGCGAGCTTGTAAGGGCCGGGGCCCACATACGCGACGCTCCAGTAGGGCATGGCCAGGTACGCCTGCTTGTCCGAGGCAAAGGTGGCCTCGAGGAGGTGGCGAGGCAAGGGCGAGAGGACGCCAGCGGCAAACGCCTTGTCGGCTCCCACGTAGGGGCGGTTCCAGGCGAGGGTCACGGTGTCTAGGTCGGGCGCACTGGCGCTCGCGACGTAGTCGTACCAGATAGGCCGGCGGGAAGGAATCTCTTTGTCCGCGTCGGCGTTGAAGGCGAAGACGAAGTCCGCGGCCGTGAGCGGGGCGCCATCGTGCCAACGAATGCCACCGCGCGTTCAGGACATCAGTCATATGGTGGACGATCCGACCAAGCGCTTGCGTGCGTTCGCGCGTGGGAACGGTGACATGAAACGCGTCGAGCAGCGTGTCGAATTCCGCATTGATGTATCGTGAGTAGTTCGTCCCCACGTAGTTTTTTTCGGGCAGCCGCGCCTGGGACCCATGAAGGCGGGCGAGGTCGATGATGCCGTTCGGCTGGCCCTGGAGGCTGAAGCTCGGAAAGGTGGCTCGATACTCGAGGGCGCGCTGCCGCTGGGTCGGGGTTGGCACTGGCTCGGTCCCAATGCCCAGGCTCTGCCAGACGTCGGCTACGGCCAACGTCGGCTTCAAGTTCTGATTTTCGGCCCGACGACATCGAAGACCCTACCCGCTCCCGCCGGCCCCACTGGAGTCTCGTCTTCGATGGCTTCGCCCCACCTGCTTCCGCTGCTCCCGAAGGAGCGGAGCAAGTGCTCGAAGCGCTTCGTTCACTGCCACGCTGTCAGGAAAGACATCCAGCACTTCGGGATCGACGACGGCAATGTTGACACCCTGCGCGTATCGGACGACAGTTTGGCCGCGCACGGCAGCAGCGAAATCGTACTCCGGACGCATGGTGTCGCGGTCCTCCTCGTCGTCCCGGTGGGTCTCGTTGCTAGCTCTCGACTTCTTCATACCCCCTCCGCTCGCGAGGAGCTGCTCTCCGCGCGCTGATCAGTCGGGTTCTCGGGCCCCGCTCCGCGAAGGCCACCACGAACATCCTGCGCCGGACCGACAGCCCGAGCACGACATACCGCTCTTCGGTAATAGAGTGGTCTGGGTGCTTCCGAAGATTCGCGGTCGCTTTGGCCGGGTCCCATTCGAAGTCATAACCCACAAGCAGACCTTGTCACACCGTCCGCGATTGTACTATCGACGCGCGTGACGCCTCGGTGCACAGCCTCATGCACGTTCGGCACCCGCATGTCCGAAAGGTGGTGCCGACCCGGAGCGTCTGGCAAAAGGCGGTCGAGGCTACGCAACGGCAGACTGCGCCGGAGGTGTAGCTCGCGTCTGAGTCGGACCCTCGAAAACGCCCGAGACCCCGCCATCGTCGATCAGCGCCTCACATCCCA
>JAERMM010000006.1 GCA_016844585.1 Chloroflexota bacterium
TACGGCGGATGGGACGACCCGGGATTTGGGGCCGCCCCGCGATTCGGTTGTGGTGGGACTTGCCATTTCGCTGCCTCCTCGGAACTCATCCAGTGACGCCGTGTGTCCGGCGCGCCCGCTGACGCACTTGGGCACAGTCTACGCACCCTGATTGGGGAGAATCAAATCCAGCCATCACCGCGTGCGAGCGTGCGGCAGCGACGGATCCCACAGCAGCGGCGGTTCACTTGACAGCTCTCGCCGTGGACTGTTATCTACGCGCGCGGACGCCGCTGGCGTCACGGAGGGAACATGCCGGTTGGAACCCTTCCCGGCGATGGCCGCGCGAGCGGACCGAATCGCGTCGAAGCGCTTGACTTCACGCACACCGGACCAGGCGCACTGGCCGGCCGCTACTTGCGCACGTTCTGGCAGCCGGTATTCGTGGCGGCTGATCTGCCTGCCGGCCGAAGTGTTCCGATCCGCATCATGGACGAGCAACTCACCCTCTATCGGGGCGAGACCGGTACAGCGCATCTCGTCGCATTCCGCTGCGCGCATCGTGGAACGCAGCTTTCGACCGGCTGGGTTGAGGGCGACGACCTTCGATGCTTCTATCACGGCTGGAAGTACGACGCGACTGGACAGTGCATCGAGCAACCCGCCGAGCCAGAACCGTTCTGCGGTCGCATCAGCATTCGAGCGTTTCCCACTGAAGAGTACATTGGCCTGATCTTCGCCTACCTCGGCGAGGGTCAGCCGCCGCTGCTCCCACGGTATCCGGAGTTCGAGGACTCGGATAGCGCCTTGGAGGCGGGCCGCGCGGACTGGCCCTGCAATTTTTTCCAGCGCAACGAGAACACGCCGGATCTCACCCACGTTGCCTTCGTCCATCGTCAGTCCTCGCCGGCCATTCCGCGCATGGAGTCGGCGACGGAGACGGATTTCGGAATCGCCGTCTCGGTGAGCTACCCGGACGGAAGTGCCTCGACTGCGCGATTGCAGATGCCAAACAAGAGCCAGTTTCGGCTGCCACCCCGATCGGCCGACGAGGTCAGGGGCCGCGACAACGTGTTCTGGCGGGTGCCAGTCGACGACGACAACCATGTGAGCTTCAGCGCCACAGTCATGCACCTGACTCCAGAAGCCGCCCGCCAGGCCGCCGATAAGCCGCGAATCGCAAACGGCGCCGACCACCTTCAACGCATCCGTGAGCTGGGGGACTCGGTCCTGGCTGGCGCCGCGCATATCTCAGATGTGATGCAGGGGCCCTATGACCGCGTCACCATCATGGAGGTGCAGGATTACGTATCGATGGTCGGCCAGGGGAACAACGTCGACCGCGGCCTTGACCATCCCGGGCGTGCCGATCTAGGCATCGTGCTGCTTCGCAAGGTGTGGGAGCGCGAGCTTCAGGCCCTTGCGGACGGTAGGCCGCTCACCCAATGGGACAGGACTCCACTACCGGGCCCTTGATGGGACTCGGTCTATGGGACATCCCACTCGTGGGAGTTGCGCGAGAACGTGCCGAACAAACGGCTCGGCTCGGCGCCGCCCATGAAGTCGTCGAGCGCCTTGATGCCTGCGCGAACGGCCGGAGTCGTGGGGTTGAAGTACAGAGGCAGCACCGGCAGGTCTTCCGCGACGAGGTCCGACACCGCGCGAATCGCGATGCCCTGGTCTCGCTCCGGCACACTCTGTCGATAGCGGTCAACGAGGTCGTCCATCCGCGGACTCTTGTAGCCACCACGGTTGGCGCCCGAATAGTTGGTACTGGCAACGGAGGCCGTCCTGCTGTCGAAGCGGGAGAGGATCGAGTCGCTGGAGCCACGCGCCGACGTCTCGAAACCCGGGTACTTCGTGCGCGCCTCGCGGTCACGGACGATGGCGCCGGCGATGATGTACTGCTCGGCAAACACGCCAATCTGCTTCCAGTAGTCGGCGATCACGGCGATCTCACGCTCGCCGCCCTCCGTCGTCCAGAGCGAGGTACCAAAGCGCCGACCGTCAGGACCGACCAGAACACCGTCACCGCCGGGATTCCAGCCGAGCTGGGTCAACATGCCGCGGGACCGAGCCGGATCGTAGGTATAGCGGGCGAAGCCGTCTTTCGTCGCTTCGTACAGGCGATCCCCAGGCGGCAACAGTGAGTTGGCAAACAACTCGCCATGACCGAGCTGCACGGCGTCCGACACCGACTTGCGGTCCACCGCGTAGTAGAGGGCCTGACGCACTCGCGGGTCCAGCGCCGGCGGGAATTGCTGCACGGCGGGATCGAACTGGGGCGCGATGAAGCGCGTTGTCCCTGTGCCCACATGTACGATGCCCTTGCCGCCGCGCTCCCACTCGTCCTTCAACTGCAAGCCGAGCTCGGCGCTAAGCGAGTTGTCCATCAAGATATCGATGGCGCCTGCCAGCGTCGCGGCGTACAGGCTTGTCTCATCGTTGGAGACACGCACGATTACTCGATCGACCTTGGGTCGTCCGAGGAAGTACCCGTCGAACGCGGTGAAGGCGAGTGACTCGCCGGCATGAAACTCCGAAAGCCGAAACGGCCCCAGATGGACGTACTCGCTGGTCCAGTAGGGCAGATTGATAAACGCGGCTCGGTCGATGGTCCGGTACTGCCCCTCCAGGATGTGGCGCGGATGCGGCCACATAGCGCGCAGGCCGACCGAGTCGGCCTGATAGTAGGGACCGCGCCAGTAGATAACAAATGTGTAGTCGTCGAGGGCCTCTACCGAGTGCATCTCCTGAATGGCGTCGCGGTTCAGGAAAGGCATGCCCTTGTCGGAGTTGAGCTCGAAGCCGAAGGTCAGGTCGTGGGCCGTGAAGGGCGTTCCATCCTGCCAGGTCACATCCCGGCGCAGCGGGTAGACCGTCTTCATGCGCCCGTCGGCGAGGATCTCAATGTTCCCGCTGTCGATCGAAGGGAGCTGCGACGCGACGCGTGGAATCGGGCGCTGAACGTTGCGGTCGGCAGTCACAAGGCCCTGCGAGTGCAGCTCGTTCAACGACTGCCAGCCGCCGCTCGTGGTGCTGCTCCCCATGATCGACAGAGCGTCGACGGCGTTGGAGACGCCGACGACAATGCTCTTCGTGCGAGTGGGGCTACTGCTGGTCCCCGGTGAATCCGCGGGAGCAATTGAAATAGACGGCTGGGCCGGAGCGCAAGCCATGAGCGCCAACGTTAGAGAAGCGGCGGCGGCAAGCGGATGTCTGACCCAGATCCGTTGCATCAGATGGCCCTCCTTTGGGAAGCGCGTGGCCTTACCTGAGTATATCGCTGGCTCTCAGGCGTGGGAGCATGTCACCGGGTACGAACCGCGTCACACGAGCATCCAGGCCAAGTTGAGCGACGCGGGCCACTCCCGCGCGGGCAGTGGCTCGCGAATCAAACAGGCCAAAAAAAGAGGGACCGGCTCCCGAGACCGAGGCGGCAGCCGCTCCGACGGACCGCAAAACGTCGAGCCCGGTTCCGACGACTGCCCAGCGGTCAATGGCGTAGCGGGTAAACGTGGACTCCACCGCTTCGTATTCCAAGCGCCCCTGTGAAATCGCCAACGCTAACGCCGCCGTGCGGGAGCCGTCAGTGAAATCGTCGGGCTGGATAAGCTGATACATCTCGCGTGTTTTCGCGCCGTTTTCGGCAGCCAGAGGCACAAGCACCATCCAGTGGTGAGGCGCATCCGGCAACAGAGCCAGGGAAGTACCGATGCCCGTGGCGAGAGCCGTTCCGCTATGGACGGCAAACGGCACGTCAGCCCCAAGAGAGGACGAGAGAGCCGCAAGTTGTTGGCGGCTGAATCCAGATCGCCACAATGCGTTCAGGCCCCGTAGGGTGGCGCCGGCGTCAGCGCTTCCCCCACCCAAGCCCCCGGCGACCGGGATGCGCTTCAGACAAGTAATCCAACATCCGTCGTTCCCGGTGGCCTGGCCCAGCAGGTGAGCGGCCCGCAGTATCAGGTTATCGGGCGTCACCGGCATTCCATCGCAAACGAGGACGACGTCGCCGGCTGGAGAGAAACTCAGATGGTCTGCCAGGCTGATCGTCTGTAGGACTGTCGCTACCTCGTGCATCCCGTCGGATCGCCTTCCGATCACCTCAAAGGACAGATTGATCTTGGCAAACGCCTCGACGCTGACGGAGCGCGTCATGACGACGCTCGCGACTCGAACTGGTGATACAGAAGGCTCCAGTCTGCGATTGAGAGAACGCCAGGGCGCCGGATTGGATCGATTCCCGCATGCCTGGCGGCCTCGAGCACATCAAGGCTCGGAGCCCCAAGCCCTTGCGCGAGTGAGTTGTGGAGCTGCTTGCGTGGCTGGCTGAATCCCGCCCGAACGAAGGCCAGGAATCGCATGACGTCGTCCACGGGAACCGCTGGGGCAGAGCGGACGTCAAGGCGGACAACCGCCGATCGGACCTTTGGCGGCGGGAAGAACGCTCCGGGCGGCACTCGGCGCACTATAGCCGGCACGGCGAGCGTATTCATGGCAGCCCCCAGGTAGGTCAGCGC
Organism: Chloroflexota bacterium; assembly: GCA_016844585.1. Taxonomy (GTDB): domain Bacteria; phylum Chloroflexota; class UBA6077; order UBA6077; family SHYK01; genus JAERMM01. The sequence continues at coordinate 4,500 of JAERMM010000006.1, forward strand.
TCCGGGCCGCCCGACGACACGGTCGGCAACCTCCTCCTGCAACATCACGACGAGTCGTTGTGGGCGTGGCGGGGCGGTGAGGAGCCGGAACAGGATCGGAGAAGCCACGTGATAAGGCAGACTCGCAACGACGACGTACGGCTCGTCGATGAGGTCGACCAGGCTGACATGGAGAGCGTCAGCCTGTACAACGCGGAGGTTCTGGGGCGAGTTGAGCCGAGAGGCGAGCGAAGATGCCAGGGAGGCGTCCAGCTCGACGCCGACCACAGAGCGAGCAGCGGTCAGGAGGAGCTCAGTGAGGATGCCGAACCCCGGCCCGATTTCCAGAACGTCATCCTGCGAGGAATTGAGGTCAGCAGCCTGGACCATGGAGCGCGCGACGGCGGGGTCGGCGAGGAACGATTGCGAGAGGCCCCTTTTGGGGAAAGCCCCTGACTCGCGAAGGAGCTTTCGAGGGTGCCTACCCGTGGACGTGTTCGCCGACCCGCCGGCTCTGAAGCTCCGCATCGACACTGACGAAAGCAAGGTTGCGGCCGTGCACCTGTCGTCGATCGCAACGCTCCCCGCGTCTCCCCGACTGGTCAGCTACGGCCCGGCGCCCCTGCGGCACCCAGGGAGCACTGTTTACCGTTGCTTCCTCCCGGACCTGGCGGGGTTCACAGGTCACTGCCGCGCAGGACCGAACCATCAACGCCACCTGGCCGGGAACTGGCCGGACAGCGCCGGACCTCGGACAGGAATTCAGCCCCGCTAGAGCGGATTGTGGGTTCAGGGCACCGCTAGCTCCCCGCCTAGCACGACCGCGATCAATTCTAGAAGCGGTCAGGATCCTGAGTCAATGGCTCGGTGGGACCATCCTGCAAGGCTGAGTTACCCAGCGCGGTCAACTGGGGATGAAGATCAGGGGTATCAGGATCTCGTCGCCTTCGCTGGGATCGGTCCCTCGGATGCGCAGCAGGGTCACGTCGTCGACGCGGTCCGCGGGGATTGCAACGACGACGGTGAACGGGCCATGATGGTCCGGACCCGGCATTTCAGCTTTCGTGGACCCCTGGGCGACAAGGGTCCCACCTGGGCCGATCACTTCTACGAAAATAGCGCCATCTGACGTGGCTGCGGACCCGTCAACGCGAATCGGATTGGAGATCCGCACTGCAGGATCGGGCTCAGTCACGCGAATGTTCAGATTTCGCGACCAGACGCCATAGGGAAGAACGAGGGGCTCTGGCGCCGGAAACGCGGCGTCCGGAGGGAACGGGTTCATGCCTACGAGCTCCTCGACACGGATCCCGAACCGCTCGGCGAGGAGCGTCAGTGTCTCGCCAGGTTTCGCTGTATAGCGGGCTCCAACGGGACTGCGAGGGGGCGATATGGAGAAAAGATCGTCGTCCACCGACGGCGTCGGCTGCGGACTTGGCCGCAGAGTCGGGGTGGGTGGTTGGGTTGGCTGGGTGGGAAGCGAGCATGCGCCTATGAGAAGCAGGACGATTGCGAGCGTGATGATAGTGCGCATTGACGTTCAGGAACCCATTGAGAGAGTGGGCGGAGAGGGTGGGATTCGAACCCAGGTGCCGCCCACGGGAGTTTACCATGATCCGCATTAGGCACGAATCGTCTTTCGAGCGCGCTGACGGTCCAACAAAACCCGCGATTATCCGTCCCCGTTGCTACACACGTCTGCTACACGGAATCGACTACCCGTCACCGCCCCGAAAGCGCCGCCTGCTCGCCGCGACGAACAGCTTCCAGCTTGTAATGTGCTGCCAGGTCTGCCGACGCGCCGTCGTAGAGCACCTTCTTGATGTACACTTGGTAAGGCAAGCCTTGGATGCGAGCTGCTTCTTTCACGATGGTCAGTTGTTCAGCGCCCCAACGAAAGTTCACGCGCACCTGAGCGCCCTCTTGCTCGGCGTCGCGTTCGGCTTCCTTCAGCATGCCGAGGATATCCGCATCGCTCTCCTCACCCACCCCCAATACCTTGACCTCGTATTTGCTCATTCCCTTCCCTCCTGCAGCTCAAAGCATGACAACACGATGACTGTGCTACCTTCCCGCCCATGCAGCCATGCCCAGAACAGCACGCGCTGACCGAGTCTGCTCTCAAACCGCCGCCGCCGCTCGTTCCAGTTCCGCTCGCCCTCGAAGAACAGAGCGACCGCGTCTTCCGCTGTCACCCGTGTCGCGAATGGACATGCAAGACACCCGACTGGTCGCGATCAAAGTACAAGCGAAAGCGCTGCCCATTGACTTCGACCTCGACAAAGTCTGTCCGCACAGTGGCACTGTAGCATTTCTGGATGCACAGCAGCCATACATGAGCCACCGCACGGGGCTTTCGATGGCGATTTGAGAAGTGGGCGAAATGCCGATTCAGGCACAGCAGTTGCGCCTTTCGGGGCGATCAGCAGAAAAAGGGCGGAGACAAGATAATCGACGCTTTCGTGCCCTATGCCACCAAGGTTCTAGCCGTGGCGATGTGGCCCGATGCGAGTGAGCAATTCCAACAGAATGTGGCACTAGGGAGAGTCAGGCCAACTTCAATCAAGCGCAAGGCGAATATGGCCCCTGCCAAGTATGGTTTTCCGATGACTCGTCCGATGCCGAGGAAGGTTTTCCCAAGGCACTCGCGTCCCGGCTTTACCAAAATATCGCAAGGTCTCTTGGGGGCGAGCCTCAGGACCTATACCCGGTCGTGGTTACTATCTTGCAGGAGCGCACGGTAGCGATGGACCTGGACACCAAAGTGAGAGCGATGGACAGCTCCCTAACGTAGAGGATCGACGGGCTCGGGGTGGCTGTCACCCGGTTCGGCCTCGATGAGGCCAGCGCAAGACCGATCAGCCCGGTTTGCCTCGCTGGCAACCGTGGGCGTGGGCTGCGCCCTCTCGCGTCAAGGGTTCCGCTGCGCTCTGATGAACTCGGCGGAAGCTCGCCCTTGACTCGACTCACCCCTTCTTTCTTTCCCGGTATCCCTGGCCTGGGAGGCCAAGCGTTCTTCTACAGGACGGTCGACGACTACAGTCCAGAGCACACTTCCGCGCACGCCAACGGACCATCTGGGGGACTCGCGACGCTCCCGTTGCTACACCGGCTTAAAACAGCCCACTTGAGGGGCTGTCAAAACACCGGTCTAGGCACGAAAATCGCCCTTTTCGGAGCGATAAGGAGAAAAATGGCGGAGAGGGTGGGATTCGAACCCACGAGGCGTTGCCGCCTACTCGCTTTCCAGGCGAGCGCCCTAGGCCACTAGGCGACCTCTCCCTGCCGCGGGGGTGGCGTGACGATTGTACGTTCCGTGCTCAGCGGCAGGCAAAAGAGGCGTCTGCTATCATCGCATTCGCGGCCGAGCAGGAGGACCGGAATGGTTGCAACCTTGAGTATCGCGCTGCCGAAGCGTGCAACATGCCATCCAGCTGCTTACCGAAGCTGGGGACGGCGCCAAGATCCTCGCGGGCGGCCAGAGCCTCGTTCCATTATTCAACCTCGGGCTGGCTCGTCCATCGGTGCTGATCGATATCAATAGGCTCGACACTTTGGACTACATTGAGCAGCGGAACGGGTCAATCGCCGTTGGCGCTCTCACCAGACACGCGACCGCCGAGGCAAGTGACCTACTGCACGCTGCTTGTCCTCTTCTGGCTGAGGCGATACCGATGATTGGCGACCCTCAGGTGCGAAACCGCGGGTCGGTGGGCGGCAGCCTGGCACACGCCGATCCCGTTGCCGAGATCCCGACGTTGCGGTCTGTCTGGGTGCCGTGATGCACATCGAAGGCCCGCACGGAGGCCGCGACGTCGAGGCGTCCGAATTCTTCGACACCTACCTCACGTCCTCGCTCGAGGCCGGCGAATTATTGACTGAGGTGCGATTCCCTTCTGCTCCACCGGGAGCCGGAGCGGCATTTCTCGAGCTGGTCCGCCGGAAGGGTGACTTCGCGATCTTCGCCGCGGCGGCTTCCGTTGAAATGGGCGGCGACGGCGCATGCAAGGGGGCTCGCCTGGCGTTGGCCGGCGTGTCCGACACGCCGATCCGCTGCGACGCACCGTCGGCAATCCTGGTCGGCCGCGTTCCGACGGCGGAGTTGTTGCGCGAGGCGGCGAGTGCCGCTTGTGAAGGGATCGAACCCGAGTCTGACGTCCTGGCATCGGGGGAGTACCGCCGGGCTATGGCTCCCGTCTACGCGCGTCGGGCGCTCGCATCCGCGGTGGCCCGGGCAACCACTCAGTCCTGACCCCTGGCTGCCGGATCAGTCATCCGAAGACGGCTGGCCGGCGCTTCTCTCGCAACCTATACTTCCGGAGCGCCAACTGATTGGCTGTCCGCGGGGCGCCGGGCTCTCTGCTAGATCTGGCCGAGGCCGCGTAGCGTCGGGGGATGATTGGAAGCTGACCAACCGTCCAAAACCATCGAAGACTACCTCCTGCATATCTATACGATCTCCAGTGAGGGGCGATCCGTGATTGCCGCACGCCTGGCGGAAGTTCTGGACGTTGCGCCCCCGACCGTCACGGCAACGCTGCAGCGGATGGCTCGCGACGGGCTCGTCAAGATGAACCCGAAAAAGGAAGTGGTGCTGACCACAAGCGGGAACGAACACGCGGAGCGCATGGTCCGCCGCCATCGCCTTGCCGAACGCCTCCTGGTGGACATCCTCGGCGTCGACTGGGCTGACGTTCACGAAGAGGCTCACCGCTTCGAGCACGCAATCTCACCTCGCGTGGAAGAGCGCATCCTCGCTGTGCTTGGCGCTCCGACGACCTGCCCGCATGGCAGCCCGATCCCGGGCACCGGCGCATTCATTTCGATCGAGGCCGTTCGCCTGGAGTTTGTCTCCGCGGGCGATCACGTGACGATAGAGCGCATATCTGAAGAGGCCGAGAACGATCACGAGTTGTTGTCTTACTTCCAGCGGTCGGGGCTGCTTCCCGGCAAGACGTTCGACGTGGTGGAGGTTGAACCCTACAACTCGCTGCTCGTTCTCCTTGGCGCGGAGGGTCGAATCCCGATCAGCCTCGCCGTTGCGCACAAGATCTGGGTCCGCAAGTAGTCCCTTTCAGTTGTGGGCGCCTGCCCAACGCTTGCGTTTCTGACACGGATTACGGTACAAGGTGGGGCCGAAGTACCCGAAGTTCGATAACCTGACGGGCAAGGGGCTGCAATTACTTTGGCATGAGTTCCCTACCTGAGTGATCAGCGCCGTGCGAGTCGCGGGGGGAGCAAATGCACCAGGCCAGAATTTCACCGCTCCGCGGCGAGTACTCGTTCGCAACCGCCGGTTTGGATGCCTTTGATGGGCGCAACTGGCTTGACGACCCGGTTGAGCCTGTTCGCGCGGAGCCGACCGCGGAAGCCCCGGACAGCGAGCCCAACGATGACCCCGTTCGGATGTACCTGAACGAGATCCACCAGGTCCGCCTGCTCACCGCGGCGGACGAAAAGCGTCTTGCCTGCCGACTCGAAGAAGCGGTCCTTCTGAAGAAGATCGCGGGCGCCGTCTCTGATGGCGGCCCAGACGTCGACTACCCTGCCATCGCCGCGACACTCTACGATCGGGTCCGCGAGGGACTTCACTACGCCTCGGCGATCACGGATGTGGCTGACCTTGATACGTCATCGGTATCGGCGATGCTCACCGATCCCGGCCTGCGCGAGTTGATCGATTTCCGTCTGGAACCAGTCGTTATTGAAGGCCTCTCACGTTGTCTCTGCCTGGAGCCCGCAGAGGTAGCAAAGCGGATCATCACGTTTTCGATTGAGACCCGCTTGCTGCCTCCAGTTGTCTATCGACTTATGGCGGTGTCATCCACGGAATGCCTGCCTTCTCCCGAAGAGGTGCTGGTCGCCTGTCGCAGACTCTCTTTTGAGGTCGAGGACCATTTCCTTGATGTTCAGGGTCGAGCTGACGCCGCACAGCGCCAGTTGATCGAAGCCAACCTCCGCCTCGTGGTGAGCGTCGCGAAGAAATATCTGGGTCGCGGAATGGCCCTGCTGGACCTGATCCAGGAAGGCAATCTCGGCCTGATGCGCGCCGTTACGAAATTCGATCACCGTCTCGGCTTCAAGTTCAGCACGTATGCGACCTGGTGGATCCGCCAGGCTGTCGGACGGTCGGTCGCGGACCATTCACGGACGATACGTATCCCCGTCCACATGATGGAGATCGTCAGTCGGCTCAACCACACGGCGATCGACCTGACCCAGCGCCTTGGCCGCGAACCGACGCCGGCCGAAACTGCGCTCATGATGGGCCTGTTCGACCTCAGTACCGAGTCGACGATGATCGCGGAGATCTGCCCCGACCTCGATCCCGCCGACTGGCCGGATCCCGCCCGACGCGCGCGCATCCTCGAGGCCCAGGTACTCCACCACATCGACACGCTCGACCTACCCCTGCGGAAGGACGTTGAGCGAGGCGCTGCCCGCGTTATGCAGGCAAAACAGGTGATGCGCCAGCCGATTTCGCTGGACACCCCAGTGGGCGAAGAACTGGACAGCCCACTCAGCGAGCTTATTCAGGACAAGAACGGCGTCGAGCCCGAAGCCGAGGCCATGTCTGATATTTTGAAGAGCCAGGTGCGAGCGATCCTTGGCACCCTTCCGGAGCGTGAGTCCGAGATTCTCGAGCTACGGTTCGGACTTGTTGACGGCAGGCCACGAACGCTCGAAGAAGTCGGTCGCGAGTTCGGCCTCACCCGCGAGCGCATTCGGCAGATCGAAGAACAAACGCTGGTGAGCTTGCGCCACCCGAAACTCGCCCGACTGGTCCGCGACTTCCTCTACTAGGGGCCAACCCGCTTCCAGCCGTCGACCCCATTGTGCATTTTCCGTCTGCTTGCGTGATATCGTTCCGCGCGGACATCAGAGCCACCGCTGATAGGAGTGTGCATGACGCAGCCCTACGACCGAGCCATCGCCCAGGAACTCAAGGAGAAGGTTGCCCTCTCATGCAGGGTCCTCTACCAGCAGGGTCTCGCCGATTACCTGGGCCACCCCAGCGCTCGGATCCCCGGAACCGCCCTCGTCATCATCAAGCCGCGCCACGGCCGCGACATTCGCGGCATGCAGGAGATGACGTCAAAACACATGCTGGTGGTCGATCTGGATGGGAACGTCATCGAGGGCGACTACGCTCCACCGACGGAAACCGTTCTCCACACCGAGGTCTACCGCGTTCGCCCGGACGTCAGCTCGGTGATCCACACTCACCAGACGATGACCACCGCCTTTGGGATCACCGGGCGCCCCATTCTGCCGATCATGCACAACGAGTCTGCCCTCGTCGAGAGGCCGATTCCGATTCTCCCCACCGCCATGTTGATCAGCAAGCCCGAGCAGGGGGCGGCAGTGGCGACCGCGCTCGGTGACCATCGCATCGTGCACCTGCAGAATCACGGCGTGGTCATTGCGGGTCCCAGCATCGAGCAATCAACAATCGACGCGATCTTCCTGGAGCGGCTGGCGGTGATGAACCACCTGGTGGCACAGATCGGAGAGCCAAGGCTCGTAACGCAAGAGGAGATCAACCAGGTGAAGGCCGAGCAGCAGCCGGTTGGCGGTCGGTGGGCTTACTACACCAGCCTTGTGGACACGAATGTCTGAGGCCGCTCCCGCGACCGGGGAACCAGCAGTGGTCCCGGCGCGGCCCGCGGCGACCGTCGTCCTGGTTCGCCCGACCGGGAACGGGTGGGAAACGTACCTGGTGCGGCGGAGCCCAAAGAGCCCGGTCTTGCCGAGCCTGTGGGTGTTCCCCGGCGGTACGGTCCGAGCCGATGACATGGGAGCGGTCGCGGAGACCCTCGATCCCCATTTCTCAGCCGCGCAAGCACACGCCGCGCTAGCTCGGCCGCCGGGATCGCCCGCGGAGACCGCGGCGGAGAGCCGCGGCTATTTCGTGACCGCGGCTCGCGAGCTATTCGAGGAAGCGGGCGTCCTATTGGCCAGCGTGGCGCCTGGAACCTCCTCGATCTCGGCCGAACTCGGACCAGACGCTCAATGGGCTCAGCGCCGACGAGAGGTCGAGTCTGGCCAGCCACTGGCCAAAGCTCTGCGGGATATGGGCGCGCGCCTTGACTTGAACCAGCTCGCCTACTACGCCCATTGGATGACGCCGCTTGCGGTTCCTCAGCGCTTCGACACCCGTTTCTTCATTGCCCGCCTTCCAGAGGGAGCGTGCGCTAGCCCAAGCACCCACGAAATGATGGAAGGGGTATGGATCGGGGCGCTGGCCGCTCTCGATCGCTGCAAGTGCGGGGACATGCCGTTGCATTTCGCCACGCTCAACCACCTGCGCAGGCTCGCGTCGCAGGAGTCGATCGAGGGTCTTTTCGTCTTCGCCACTACCAAGGCAGTCGTGCCGGTGATGCCGGAAACCCGCGAGACGGAAGGGCACCCCGTTCCTTATCTGCCATCGGAGCTGGCCGGAGTCTGGTGAGCTCTCACTAACGAGGAGCGCCTCCACGAGGCGGGTCCGCGTTCAGTCGGCGTCGGCTGTCGCGTTGAGACTCTCTCCGAGCCCCTGCTCGATGTACGTACGCGCGAGCCCCTGATAGTCTGGCGCCGCTTTACTCGTCCACTCGAGTGAACGCCCGGACAACTCCTTCTTGACCGTGGCGGGGACGCCCGCGGCGAGATGGCGCGGGGGGATCTGCATTCCCTCCCCGACGACGGCCCCCGCCGCGATCATCGCCTGCTCGCCGACGATAGCGCCTTCCAGCACGACCGCGTTCATGCCCACGAGCGCGCCACGCTCAACCGTGCAGGCCTCGAGCACGGCGCCATGGCCGATTGTCGCGTTATCGCCGACGATAGTCGGATGCGTGTCCGACGTGTGGACCACGACGTTGTCCTGCACGTTCGCGCCGGATCCGACGACAATTGCGCCAAAATCTCCACGCAGCACGGCGCCGAACCACACGCTCGAACCCGCTCCAATCGTTACGTCGCCGATCAATGCCGCGTTTGGCGCAATGAATACGTTCTCACCAATCCTCGGGCGCTTCCCGTTCCATTCGACGATCAACCGCCCCTCCGATGCTCGAATTAACGCCCGCCCGGAGTGGGCCAGGCGCGATGGTAGAATACGCGAACGCCGCACCCGAGGAAGATGAGTATGGCCCGAGAACGACGTCAGTACGTCCGATTTACCTTCTACCATCTGGATCCTGGCTGGCGTCGCCTACCCGCCAATGATCGCGCCTCCGGCGAGGCTGAGCTAGCCGGAATTATCGACGGCTGGACGGACCGTATTCTGATCCGAACGTACTCGACCATCGGAACACGCGGTGATTGCGACCTGCTCGTCTGGCAGGTGAGCGAGAATCTCGACGACTTTCAGGCCCTTGCCTCGGACGTTGTTTCTTCGGGGATGGGCAGCTATATGCAGATCCCCTACTCGTACCTGTCGATGACGAAGCACTCGATGTACGTCTCAGAGCACGAGCATGCCGGCCAGGAGGGCACGCGCCTCACGATTGCCCCGGGTGGCGCCAGATACCTGTTCGTCTATCCATTCGTGAAGACGCGCGGCTGGTACTTGCAGCCACAGCCCGAGCGGCAACGTATGATGAGCCTGCACATCGCAATGGGACATAAGTACCCCACGGTGAAGATCAATACGACCTACTCCTTTGGGCTGGACGACCAGGAGTTTGTTCTCGCCTTCGAAACGGACTATCCTGGCGACTTCCTGGATCTCGTGCAGGAGCTGCGCGAGACCGAGGCCAGCTCCTATACGCTGCGCGACACCCCGATCTTCACCTGCGTAACGACGCCGATCCGTGAAATCCTCAGGTCACTCCATAGCGGCGCATCGGAGATGGCCCTATCCGCGAGGTAAGACACAGCGCGTTAACCAAATAGCATCGCCGTCGAGATTCGGTTAGGAGGACGCGGTTGACTTCCATCAAGGTTGGCATGAACGGGGGGACCGCGAAAATTTACGCGGGCGTCACGCTGGTCGGTATTGGCCGTGGCTACTTCAAGCGCCAGGGACTGGACATTGAGGTCCTCGAGACGGGTGGGCGCCGCGACTCGATCCCGATGCTGGCGTCGGACGAATTGGACGTGACTGCCCAGGGGCCTAACCTGGAGTTCTTCCAGGCCTGGAAGCCCAATGGTTCTATCGTCATGGTGGCCGACCACGGCGCGGCGAAGCCCGGACGGGGAGGCGCCGGCGGAATCGTTGCTCGTCCCGAGCTGGTCACGAGCGGCCAGCTCCGAGACTTCTCCGACCTGCGCGGCAAGCGCGTGGCGCTCAGCCCTCGCAAGTACGACCACGACTGGTTCACCATCTGCAGCGCGCTCGAGCTGGGCGGCCTCACCGTCGACGACATTCAGGTCGTCACGATAGGGATGGGTGGAGGCCGACATGAAGCGCTGGCCGACGGATCCATCGACGTCACCACAGTCGACCGCCCGGCGAGCATCAAGGAGGGCGCGGAGACGGGCGCGTTCGTCGTCTGGAAGCACGAATATGAAGTGCGACCGGGTCGGCAGCAGCGCGCCGTCGTCTTCGGCCACCGTTTCCGAACGGAGCGGCCAGATGAGGCGCAACGCTACATCGTCGCATATCTACAGGGCCTTCGCGACTACTACGACGCGTTCGAGAACGGCGTGAACCGTGACACCATCATTGACGTGTTGTCGGCAGAATGCGGCGACCCGCGCGCGGTCGTCGAGGCGACGATTCCAGCCGGTGTCAACCCCGATGGCTACCTCAACGTCGACGCGATCGAGCACGACCTCCGCTGGTACCAGGATGGCGGGTTCCTGAGCGATTCCGTGCCGCTCGATGGGCTCATCGACCATTCGTACATCGAGGCGGCGATCGCCGAGCTCGGCCCCTATCGCGCGCCGGAGGTGAGGTGACCCATGCCGAACGTCGGTGATTTTCACCACGTCGTGATCGAGGTGACGGACCTCGATCGGTCGCAGCAGTTCTACGCTGACACACTAGGGATGGAGCCAATTGGTCGCGACCACGAAGGCTCAACGGCCACGCTTCGAACCGAGGAGGGCCACCACGTCGTGCTCACCCGGGTGCCCGCGGTCAAGAAGGACCAGTCTGGCGTCCACATGAACTTCACCGTCTCTCACGACCATTGGCATGCGGTTTCAAGTCGGTTGGCAGAGCTTGGGATCAAGCTACGGGACTTCGAGCACCGTGATGAGCAGCGGGCGGCGGGCGAGATAAGCATGTCCTTCTGGGACCCCGACGGTCACCGTCTGCAGTTCGCCGCTTACGATCCCGAAGCTTTCCAGGTGCCGGCGGCGAAGAAGGGCAAGATCGTGGCCGGACGCATCGAGGACTTCCCTCTCGGGTCGGTCACCCACAACAAGCAGGGGAAGTTCTTCGTGGTGCGGCTCGCCGACGGCTTTCTCGCTCTCAACCAGACCTGCACCCACATGCAGTGCAACGTCGCGTATCAGCCGGAGCACTACCGATTCTATTGTGCTTGCCACTACCGGAAGTTCACCCGAACCGGCGACCAGATCGAGATCAAACAGGATGTGCCTCCACTCCATGTGTACGCCATTGAGTTCGTAAAGGGCGAGGTGGTCGTCGACACCGACAGGTCGATCCCTCGCTCGCGCGATGTTGTCGACCAAATGGTTGCTGTTTAGCGGGGTAGTTCCTCCAGTCAGGAGAAGCCATGCAGAAGGTGATTGAGATCGATCACGCGGTCGTAACAGTCAACGACCTTGCGCTCACGATCCATTTTTACAAGGAGGTTCTCGGCTCAATCGTCGGCGGTGCTGAGGCCGAGCGTCTCACCATGCTGACGACCGATGAGCTGATGCGAGCCGAACATCTGCGGCAGCGAGCAGCCGCGTTTGAAAGCCAGGCGAACCGGGTGTCTCGTGTACCGGCGCCGCATGGAAGCGTCACGGTTGGGGACGCCGTCATCCCGTTTTTCCTCTACCACGAGCACGTGCAGGAGCCGCCGCCCGAACAGCTGCGTGGCACGCCGCGTATTGCGCTTGGCATTACGGAGGCGCAAATGGACAACGCTCCCGACGTGCTCCGAGCGCACCGCGTTCATTTCGACGGCCCGGTTTCTTATGCGCCGCCGTGCCCCTCCTCCCGCTCGCTCTATTTCAAGGACCCATCCGGCAATTTTCTCGAGCTGTGCTGTCCACGAGCAGCGGGGGGCTAGCGGTGAAAGCGTTGTGGGTACTGTTCACGGCCGTCATTGTGCTCATCGCCTGCGGACAACCCGCGGCTTCACCCATAAGGAGTGCTGACTCAGCGCCAGATGGGTCAGCACCGATCGCTCCAAAAACGCTGATCATCGCCCTGGAGGGTGAGCCGGGCAATCTTGACTCCGGAATCGAGGGTGGCGGGCTGAGCCCGACCGGGGTCCAGCTTGCGGTACACGATCGACTCGCCGGCTACAACGAGCGCGGCCAACTGGTTCCCCGTTTAGCCGTCAGCCTGCCATCTCAGACCGATGGCACCTGGATCATTCGGCCGAACGGCACGATGCAAACGACCTATCGCATCCACCGGAACGTTATCTGGCACGACGGTACCCCTCTCACCTCCAGGGACTTCGTCTTCGCCCTGACGATGCACCAGGACAAGGATCTGCCTGTTGGTCCGAGGACGTCCGCCGCCGCGCTGGAACGCATCGAGACACCAGATGACTTCACGCTGATAATGGTTATCGACGAGGACCTCGGGCCGTTGCCGGCGCACATTCTCGATCCGCCGTATCGAGAGGACAAAGAGCGATTCGTAACCCTGCCCTATTGGAAGCGCGAATTCATCGGCGTTGGCCCCTACCGAGTGGTCGAGTGGGAGCCAGGCAGCCACCTCACGGTCAAAGCGCACGAGCAATACTACGGCGGGCGTCCGAAGATCGAAACCGTGCAGTTCCGGTTCATCCCCAATCCGGCGACGGCCATGGCTAACCTCCTGGCCGGGGCGATCGACGGCGTTATCCCGCGCGCGGTTGACTTCAGCCAGGCCATGTTCGTGAAGGATGAATGGCTACGCGCCGGCAAACAGCCCTCCGTGTTCGTCGAACCAACCCATTGGCGTCTCTTGAGCATTCAGTTTCGCGAGGGTAGAACCGACCCGCCGGAGCTCCGCGACGTGCAGGTTCGGCGAGGGTTGCTGCACGCCATCGACCGTACTGCCCTGGTCAACGCGCTCCTCGACGGCCAGGCGCCTATATCTGACGGCATCATCCCGCCCGTCGACCCGAAGTGGGACTGGGTCAAGGATGTGGCGATTCGCTACGACTACGACCCCCGCCGTGCCCTGGAGCTGCTCAGGAGCGTTGGCTGGCAACGCAGCGACGGTGGACCCCTTGTAAACGCTAACGGCCAGCAAGTGAGCATCTCAACCTGGACAACCCCCGGCGAGCAGAACGTGCAGGAGCAGGCAATCGTCAGCGATTACTGGAAGGCGCTGGGCATCAATGTCATTCAAACCATCATTCCCCAGGCCCAGCAGCGGGACCGTGAGTTGCGGACCGCCTATCCCGCCTTCGATCAGACCTCTGTTCCTTTGGCCGGTGCAACCTCCCTCTATCGGGTTCATTCGGCCCACTGCGCCCGCGAGCCGCAATGGAACGGGAACAATCGTGGCTGCTACGAGAACCCGGCCATGGATAGGATCGTCGACGGGCTGGCGCTCGCAATCAATCCGGACGAGGAGCGCCGCCTGTTCCGCGATCTCATCCGCTTTTACGCGGAGGAACTTCCGGTTTTGCCGCTCTACTTCAACGTCGAAGTCACTGTCTTCCGAGATGGCATCACCGGACTCAAGGGAAACTCGAAACCGCGAACCAGTCACACATGGAACATCCAGGAGTGGGACGTAGTCGATCGGTAGTGTCCCATCCGCCGGGTCATGCGGAATCCGCCACGGTTCGTAGGATGGCCGGTCTGACGCCAGCATAACCTGTCCCCTATAATCGAACTGAATGCGACGATGTTTGGCCAACGGGACCATTAGGTGGGGGCACTCGCGCTTGGGCGAGATGCCCTTTTTTCTTGCCCGCCGGTCGACGCGGGAGGAACCAGGACGTTGATCGAAGCAGCCGTTAGTGGATTTGACATTTTCGAGTTGGACTCACTCGTGGCCCAGGCGGTGCGCGAGGCGGGATACGAGCAGCCGACGCCCGTTCAGGCGGCGGCAATTCCAATCTTTCGGGCGGGACGAGACCTGATCGCCCAGGCCCAGACGGGCACTGGCAAGACAGCGGCTTTCGGCATTCCGATTGCTGAGGTTGTTGACCCCAGCAAGAAAGGCATCCAGGCGCTGGTGCTCGCTCCGACGAGAGAGCTCGCGACCCAGATCACCAGCGAGTTGACGCGACTCGGGAAACATCGCGGCGTCAACGTGTGCGCGGTGTACGGCGGCGCGTCCATGCAGGTGCAGATCGACGCACTCCCCCACTCCTCGGTTGTCGTGGGAACGCCGGGTCGCATAATGGACCTGATGCGGCGCGGGTACCTCGACATCCGCGCCGTTCGCATCGTCGTCCTGGACGAGGCCGACCGTATGCTGGACATGGGGTTCCTGCCAGACGTCGAGTACATCATTCGCCAGACACCACGCTCACGCCAGACTGGCCTCTTCTCCGCCACTATCACGAACCTGGTGCGGCGGCTCGCGAACCGCTACTTGCGGGACCCGGAGTCTGTCGCGATAACGCCCGAAGAGCGAACCGTGTCCACCGTCCGCCAGATCGCGTATGAGGTAGCAGAGCGCGACAAGACGAGCGCACTCCTGGAGGTCCTCGAGCGCGAGGAGCCGCAGAGCGCGATCATCTTCTGCCACATGCAGGTGACAGTCGACCGCGTTACCATGCGTATGCAGCGTCGTGGTCTGCCGGTGCGCGCCATTCATGGCAGCCTGAGCCAAACGGAGCGCGAGGCTACGATCGCCGGTTTCCGAGATGGAAAGGTTCGCTACCTTGTGGCGACGAACCTCGCCGCCCGCGGGCTGGACATCCTTCATGTGTCGCACATCATCAACTACGACGTTGCCGAAGACGGCGAGACGTACATTCATCGCATCGGACGGACCGCCCGCATGGGCCGTGAGGGAACCGCGATCAGCTTCGTCGCGGAATGGGACGCCGAGGCGTTCGAGGCTGTCAAGAAGGTGGCCGGCGACAACCTTGAAATGGGCAGGCTGGACCTCTACAGCTAACTCGTATCATGGTGCGACTATGAGTCAGTACAACATTCTCCCGGTCGAAGAAGCGTTCGCGATTATCCGCTCGGTCGTGCGTCCGCTCGATCCTGAGCGGGTCGAAACCGCCGCGGCCGACGGCCGCATTCTTGCCGAGGATGTTTCCTCGACCGAGAATGTTCCTCCATTTCGCGCCTCCACGGTCGACGGTTTTGCCGTCGTGGCTGACGACCCTGCTCGTTCGAAGCACGTGGTCCAGGAGATCACGGCTGGGGCTCTGGCGGGACCGACCCTTTTAATCGGGACGGCCGCCCGGATCATGACCGGCGCTCCGCTCCCAGATGGCGCGGACGCTGTCGTCATGATCGAGGACACTCACCAGGAAGACGGGTCGGTCGTCCTCGATCACACCGTGAAGCACGGGGAGAACGTACGCCCGATCGGGATCGACGTGGCCAGGGGGGACGTCGCTCTGCGGCGAGGCGCGGTGCTCAACAACGCTGAGTTGGGTCTGCTGATGACCCTGGGCTACACCCAGGTCCAGTGTTTCCGACGACCAGTGGTGGCCGTACTGTCCACCGGCGACGAACTAGTCGAGCCGTGGGAGGATGTGCCTCTTGGCTCGATTCGTGACAGCAATCGATATGCCCTGATGGCGGCGATCCGCGAGGCGGGTGGCGTGCCGCTTTCGCTTGGACACGCCAGGGACGATCGCGACCTGCAGACCCAGCTGCTGCGAGAGGGCGTGGAGCAGGCCGATGTCCTGATCACATCGGGAGGCGTCTCAGTCGGGGACCGCGATTACATCAAGCCCGCGCTGGAAGAACTGGGGAAGGTCCATTTTGGACGCATCGCCTTTCGCCCCGGTATGCCGCTCACTTTCGCAGAAGTGGGGAGGGCTCTCGTGTTCGGCCTGCCCGGCAACCCGGTGTCGTCGTTGGTGACGTTCGAGGTCTTTGTTCGCCCCACCCTTCGCTCACTGCAGGGTGATCCCCATCCGCTGCGGCCCCGAGTCGAAGTCGAGTTGGAGCATGAGTTTCAGCTCGGCGGCAGCCGCCTCGAGTACCACCGGGTCATCGCGCGCTGGGCGGATGGCCGCCTCCTGGCCCGCAGCACCGGCTCGCAGATATCGAGCCGCCTCCTCTCCATGGCCGGTCACAACGCCCTTGCTATCATCCCCATGGGTAATGGCGTCGTCCGCGCTGGGGAGCGTCTCCCCGCGATACTCACCGGCCCTATCCTCTCCGAATAGGCCAACGTACTGGTGCCCCCCGGGGGGGCCTGATATCAGAATCCCGCCACGAAGGTGCCGCCGCGGGTCTCAGGGGGAAACGGATTCCGCCCCCTGTGCTGCCTCGTGGTATGGTGTGGGGACGCAAGCAGCCGGGGGCTAGACTGTGGCGACCACGACGAGACTGATGACGGCCGAAGAGTTCGAGCAGCATCCGTCCAGCAGATGGGCCGAGCTGGTCGACGGGGTGGTGATTGAGCTTATGCCGGCAGCACCACCACACGGCATCATCGCGGCGACGATCGCATTATTGTTGGGCAATTTCGTAAGGCCCCGACACGTCGGGACCGTCCTCGTTGAAGGCGGGTTCATCATTCGGCGGAATCCGGACACTGTCCGTGGACCTGACGTGGCCTTCATTCGCGCAGAGCGAATGCCGACCGCACCGGCCCCTCGCGGCTTCTGGGAATTGGCGCCGGACCTGGTAGTCGAGATCATCTCGCCCAGCAACACGCGGGCGGAGGTGCAGACCAAGATCCGCGAATACCTCGAGGCGGGTGTGCCGCTCGTCTGGTCGGTGGATCCCGATGCCCGCACCGTCGAGGTGGTCCATTCGCTCTACGACCGCGTGCTGCTCTCGGAGGACGACGTCATCCATAGTGATGACGTGATCCTGGGCTTCAGCTGCCCGATTCGAGAGATCTTCGAGTAGACGGAACCCCAAAACCCGTGCCTGCCGAGGAGTGCCCCCAGGTGAAGCCTTGATGGGTCGGTCCTACCCCTTAGACGAACTCTAGCTTGATCGCCTCGAGAAGGTCGATTGGCTGCTCGACCGATTTGCGGCAGAGTGGGCCGTCGCGCAACTGTGAAACCTGTTCCTCATACGTTGGCCGACTGTCGTCCTGGAAAATGACGCCGATGGGGATTCGGTCGCCCCACTCCTTCGCTTTGTCCCAGGCAGCGTCGAAGTCGCCGGCATTGTAGCTCGGGTCGTCGTCCAGCTTGTAGACGCGCTCCTTGTACCAGGCGCCAGTATTGACTTTGTTGTAGGTGATGCACGGCTGGAGAATATCGATCAGCGAGTAGCCCTTGTGGTTGATCGCCTTAACGATCAACTCGCGCAGGTGCCTGGGATCGTTCGCGAAACCGCGGCTGACAAACGACGCGCCACCTGCCATCGCAAGCGCAATCGGGTTCACCTGGACCTCGATGGCGCCCTCGGGCGACGTTGTGCTCAGGAAGCCCTTCTGGCTGGTCGGGGAGTACTGGCCCTTTGTCAGGCCATAGACCTGGTTGTTTTCCACGATGTGCGTCAGATCCGGATTGCGGCGCATGGTGTGCATGAAGTGGTTGCCGCCAATACCGTATCCGTCGCCGTCGCCGCTGAACACCACGACCCGCAGGTCGTGATTGGCCAGCTTGGCGCCCGTTGCAACCGGCAGTGCCCGGCCGTGCAAAGAGTCATAGCCGTTTGCCTTCATGTAGTACGGCAGCTTGCTGCCGCATCCGATGCCGGACACGAGGAGCACGTCAGTCGGCAGCAGGTCCAGATTTGCAAAGGCCCACTGCACGGACGCGAGAATCCCGAAGTCGCCGCAGCCTACGCACCACGTGGCCTTCTCATCGTTGTTGAACAGCTTGATGTCAGACACGGGCCAAAACTCCTTCGCGCACCTTCTGCGCCAGCTCGTCTCCGCTGAACGGGCGACCGTCGTACTTGAGAATCTTGTGCTTGAAGTCGATGCCGGTCACCATACGGATGACGAGCGCGAGCTGTGCGGTGTAGTTGTTCTCGATGTCGATGGCCCGCCGCGCGCTCCCGAGGATGCGCTCCGTCGCCTCTTTCGGGAAAGGCCAGATGTCGAAATAATGCAGATGGTTGACGTGAAGCCCTTCGGCTTCGAGGAGCAGGCGGGCCTCATGGATCGGGCCATACGTGCTGCCCCAGCCGACGAGGGTCAACTCAGCGTCCTGCGGACCTTCGAGCAGCGGCGGGCGAATGTCTCGCGCCGCCATGTCCGCCTTACGCATGCGCTTGTCCATCTGCAGGACGCGCATCTCGGCCTCTTCGACCGCCTGCCCGTTTTCGTAATGCTCGTCACTCGTGGTGAGCACAACCGCGTTCTTGTGGCCCGGCAGCGCACGGGGGGAAATGCCCGATGGGGTGATCTTATGGCGCAGATAGGGCTCTGTCAGCACGTCCAGATCGGCATCGGTCAGCAGTTCGCCACGGTCGATTGGCTCAGGCCGCACGTTGAATCGCTCTGGATCGACCGCGCGCACGGCAGTCGACTGATTCATGTCGGTGAGGATGAATACCGGTGTCTGGTACTTCTCGGCGAAGTTGAAAGCGCGGTAGCCAGCCAGGAAGCATTCCTCGAGAGTGCCAGGCGCCAGGATGACTCGTGGGAACTCGCCTTGCGACGCGTGGAGGACGAACTGCAGGTCTGACTGCTCGGTTCGCGTCGGCAGACCGGTTGAGGGCCCTCCCCGCTGGGCCAGAACCACGACGAGTGGGGTCTCGGTCATTGCAGCCAGCCCGACCGCCTCGACCATCAACGACAGGCCGCCACCCGAGGTTGACGTCATTGCACGGACACCGGTATGCGCGGCGCCGATAGCCATCAAGATCGCGGTGATCTCGTCCTCGCACTGCTTCACGACGATACCAAGCTTTCGTGAGTGCGCGGCGAGCCATTCGGATACGGTCGTTGCCGGCGTCATGGGGTACATCGAGATCCAGCGGCAGCCCGCCGCCGCGGCGCCAAACGCGATCGCCTGGTTGCCGTTGATCACCATGCGTGGGTTCGATAGTATCGGTTTGACCTTCCAACCAAAATCCGCGCCGAACTCGCGTGACCCTTCTTCGTACGCAGCACGAGCTACCGCGACGTTCGCGTCGGCAATCGCTGCGCCCTTCTTGCCGCCGAAGTTCTCGCGGATGATCTGCTCGATGTATTCGAACGGAAGGTCTGTCATGCCGGCAGCCACGGCGACGGCGGCGGTGTTCACCATCAGTTTCACGGTCGCGGCAACCGTCGGAGGGGCGAAGTCGGCGGCGATCAGTATGTTGCCGCCCTCGCGCTGGGCGATCTCGGTGAGCGGCACGCGGATCGGCTTCACGCCTCGATCGGTGAGGCGGCCGTCGTCAATCTTGAGCGCTGCGTCCATGATCACTGCGCCGCCAGGCACGACCTCGTGGAGGTGCGCTTCGACGGTCTGGATGTCCAGTGGGAGCAACACCTGGACGCCTGAATCCGTGGCCTGGATGTCCCGATCACTCACGCGGATCTGGAAAAAGTTATGTCCACCACGAATGCGGGACATGTAGTCCTGCAAGCCATAAACAAAGAGTCCAGCCCGCGCAAAAGCTTTCGTGAACCCTGCGCCGCTGGACTCGGATCCCTGACCGGCCTCGCCGCCAATCTTGAACGTTACATTGTTGACTACGACCGCCACAGGCGTCTCCCGGAGGCGGAGCCTGATGTCCGCTTCATTTCGACCGGACTTCAAGCCCCCCTGTTATGTTCGTCATGTCAAAAACCCAGGCATTCTAACAGGAATCCGTACCACGCTCGACAGCACTCTGCACAAAGAACGCCTCAGTCAAGGCAGCCGGTTGTACGAATGAGAGGCTCAGCTAAGAGGGCGCGTCAACTGCAGGAGCGCGCGGTTTCGCTGTCGCTGCCCGTGTCAAATGAGTGTCCGCAGGCGCAGCTCTTGACAGCGTTCGGATTGTGAATGCTGAAGCCGCCACCCATGAGCTGATCGGCGAAATCGATCTCCGAGCCGCCCAGGTACATGGCGCTCATCTCGTCAACGCGGATGCGCAGCCCATCGTGCACGAAGGTCTCGTCACCCTCTTGTTCCTCGTCATCGAACGCCATGCCGTAGCTCATGCCGGAGCACCCACCAGGAGACACAAAGACGCGCAACGCTACGCGGTCGCGATCTTGATCCGCCACCAGACGCCTCAACTCGCTGGCTGCCGGTTCGGTAATCGTAATCATGAGAACCTGCCCCCGTAACAAGCGCTTGACTCAGCGCCATGTACCCAAGTGCAAGTATATCGAAATCTCGCTTCTCCTTCGCTCCTTCATCGGTCTGATCACCGCCGCCAGCCCTTCTTTAGAGCCCTGAAGGCACGGGCGTCTCTCCAAACGCCCGCTCCATTCTCGCGCCGGGCGGCCCCATGCACAGCTGTCTCCAGGCGTCACGTGTATGCTCGGATAGAATCGTTACAGAAAGGAGCGCAACGTTGGCAAAGGCAGCGACCTGCACAAAGGAAGATCTGCTCGCCGAGCTGCGCGACGCCGGCATTACCGACGAGCGCGTGCTTCAAGCCATCGCCTCGGTTGCAAGGGAGCAGTTTGTGCCGCTGGATCTCCGCCCGCGAGCCTGGGAAAACTGTGCCCTTCCGATCGGCGATGATCAGTCCATCTCGCAGCCGTCTGTCGTGTCGAATATGGTCGAGGCCGCGGGCCTGGCCCCATCCCATCGCGTGCTTGAGATTGGCACCGGCTCGGGCTACGGGGCCGCCATTCTGTCCCAGCTTGCGCGTGAGGTGGTGACGGTCGAGATCCGGCCCATACTCGCCCTCGAGGCCGCTGAACGCCTGAGAAATCTGCGGTTCGACAATGTAACTGTCCTGCAGGCGGATGGCAGTCTTGGATGGCCCGCGCGTGGACCGTACGACGCCATTCTGGTGACCGCGGCGGCGCCAACGATTGCCGCGAGACTTCTGGCCCAGTTGTCCCCAGACGGGGGGCGGCTGGTAGCGCCAATCGGTTCAATGCGGCGCCAACAGCTCGTGCTCGTGGAACGTCACGGCGGGACGCTGCGTTCTCGAGACCTCGGGGGCGTCCGATTCGTTCCCCTCCGCGGAATCGCCGGGTTCGATCCGATCGAAGCCGAGCGCCGTAACTAGTACATGCACGAGTCAAACGGGAGCTTGGCCTCCGCCCAGGCCATTGCGGAGTTCGGCCGCGATCTGACTACCGAAGTCGGCAAGGTCATCGTCGGAAAGGCCGAGGTGGTCGAGCTGCTCGCGGTGGCGCTGTTATGCGAGAGCCACGTCCTCATCGAGGACGTTCCGGGTACAGGGAAAACGACCCTTGCCAAGACGATAGCCCGCTGCCTTGATTGCCAGTTCGTGCGCATTCAGTTCACGCCGGACCTGCTTCCTACCGACGTGACCGGGCTCTTTTTCTACAACCAGAAGACAGGCGATTTCGAGATGCGCCCGGGCCCGATTCACGCGAACGTCGTGCTCGCTGACGAGATCAACCGCGCCACTCCGCGGACGCAGTCGAGCCTCCTGGAGGCAATGGAGGAGCGTCAGGTCACCGTCGAGGGCCAGACACTGCCTCTTCCTCGCCCCTTCTTCGTGCTCGCGACGCAGAACCCTGTAGAGCTCGAGGGGACGTTTCCACTCCCAGAGGCGCAGCTCGATCGCTTCCTCCTGCGCCTCGCTGTGGGGTACCCCACTGAGCAGCAGGAGGTGGCCGTACTTCGAAGGTTTCAATCGTCAACGCCGCTTGATGACGTGAGGCCGATTGCGACCGGCCATCAGGTCCTGCAACTGTCGGGCCAGGCTCGGCAGGTCTACGTGGACGATGCCGTGGCGGACTACATCGTTGCATTGGCGCGCGCCACCCGCGCCAATGAAGCCGTCGAGCTTGGCGCAAGCCCGCGCGCTACCCTGGGACTTTTCCGTGCCGCCCAGGCCCTGGCCGCGCTTCGCGGGCGTGGCTTCGTCATCCCTGACGACGTCAAGGACCTTGTCGGCCCGGTGTTCGGTCATCGCTTGATCTTGCGCCATCAATCGCGGATTCACGGCACGGCGGTCGAACGGGTACTCCGCTCAGTTGTCGACTCAATCGCCGTTCCGGCTGAGCCGGTCATGAGTCGTGAGTAACGTGACGTCAATGCCACCACGGTTCGTCACGCTCCACGCCCAGCCCAGCTAGTCCGCAGTGGCCGCGTTTCTCCTTCTCGCGGCTGGCATCCTTGTAGGGGTGATCCGCGAGCAGGCAGCACTCGTCATGCTGTGCTGTCTGTTGCTCGTCGCCGGCTTGTCGTCGTTGGCGTGGTCCCGTCGCTCAACAGGCAACCTTTCCTATAGACGCTCCTTCGATCCGCCGCGTATCTTTCCCGGTGAGCGCACTGAATACATCGTAGAGATTGAGAACGGAAAGCTTCTGCCGCTGCCCTGGGTGAGGCTGGACGAGCATCTTCCGGCCGCGCTCACGCCAGCACAAGCCGTTGGCGTGATGATCAGCAGCGACGAAGGATGGCAGCGACGGCGAACGGTTTCACTCGGGTGGCGAGAGCGGCTCGTCCTTCGTCAGTCATTCACCGCCACCAAACGCGGCGAGTACATGGCTGGCCCGACCGATGTCGAAACCGGTGATCCACTGGGTTTCTTCCCAACCCATTTGCGCATACCGGAATCGCGCGCTCTTCTCGTCTACCCGCGTGTTGCGGCGCTCGAACCAATGCTCAGCACCTCGCGCGCCCCGTTCGGGATTGCGCCCGCCCGCCCGCCGGTCATGGAAGACCCGATCCGGTTCGCCGGCATCCGTGACTATCGGGCGGGGGACCCGATGCGCTGGGTGGACTGGAAAGCGACCGCCCGCCGAATGAAGCTGCAGACACGAGTATTTGCGCCGACCACGCTGAACAACGTCATTGTTGCGCTCAACGTTCAGACGATGGCTTTCACCTGGCAAGGGTACGATGTCACACGGCTGGAGGAAGCGATCGGTGTCGCGGCAGCACTGGTGCGCGATGCACTGTCCACACGACAGCCCGTGGGGCTCGCGGCGAACGCCAGCGGCTCCGGGATGGAGGACTTTCAGGTTTTCCTCCCGCCCAACCGTCGTCCGTCTCAGCTCGAGGACACCCTCGCGGTGCTCGCCCGCCTCGCGCCTTTGCCCACGATGGCCTTCGGAACCTTCCTGCGGCGAATTGCCGCGAACTTTCCATACGGCGCCAGCCTGATGGTGGTCACGGCGTTCCTGGACGCAGAGACCGCGGAGGATCTTGCCCTCCTGGCCGAGAGAGGCCACGGCGTCTCCCTCGTCTACCTCGGAGATCGGTTGCCCGTGAGTGTCCCGGCAGCAGTCCACGTAACCTGCATGCCAGAAGTAGCGTTTGAGCCCATCCTTACCGAACCGGGACGGCCAGGTGTCACGGGTGTCACGCTGTCACACCACCCTTTTTAGAGAGTGCACAAACGAATGGACAACGTGAAACCGCAGACACGCGAAGGTGGACGCGATCGGATGGCGAATGCAGGCCGCTAGTGTCATCGCCGTCGTCGTCTGTGTGAGCTTCCTCGACGGTCTGTGGACCTGGCTCCTGGCGTCCGCCGTGGCAGAAGTGGCTGGCCAGGCGTCACCGCCGGTGGCGGTCGTCGGCGTCGTGTTGTTGGGCGCTTGGCTAACGGCGCGCTTCACCACTGCCGCGCACGTCGACGCGAAGCGACGCCGTTGGATCCTGGCTGGTGGTGGGTTGGCAATTGCCTTCGCGGCTGGCACCATTCAGTCGGGGCTGATTCAGCCCCTACAGCTCGTTTTTGGACACTACGAGCCCGACTACCGCGGATCTGGAATTGTTCTTCTGATCCTCTTCGTCTACCTCTGGGCTCGTGGGCTTCAGCTATCAGCCAGGGTCACCCGCGAGCACGTCATTGGCCACATCGGTTTCGCCGCCAGCGCACTCGCAACCGTCTTGCTCTTCCTGCCTCTTACCCAGACGGTACAGGAGCGGGCGCTCCCTGTGGTGGTGGAAGCGTTTTTCCTCGCTGTGTCCGCGTTGTTTCTTACGCAGGTCGCTGGGGCTCAGTCACGCAGCTTGACCAGGTTCGGTTGGGCGAGCATCGCGACAGGGGCCGCCATTCTGGTCCTGCTGGCGGCGGCTGCCCTTACTGGCGTCATCGCCTCGACGCAGCTTGCCTTCGTTGAACGTCCATTTGCTGAGCTTGCGCGTGCCTTGCTGCCGGTGGCAAATGTAGTACTGCTCGCCGCGGGATACGGAGCCCAGGCGATAGCAATGCTGCTGCGCTGGCTGATGGACAACTCTGGCGTTGACCAAGAGGCGATCCGTCGCGGCGTGCAGCAAGCAGAGGAGGCGAGGCCCCAATTCGATTCGGATGCAATCACCGGTGCCCCGGAGGTCCTGGGGACGCTGGTCGCAGTCTTCGTCACCCTCGTCTTCGTTTTGGCCGCGGCCTCAATCCTCCACCATCTGGTCCGGCACCGCGCGAAGGGCGCCGATGACGAGGTGTGGGAAGGCCGCACGCCCGTTGCCAGCGGCCTACGCGACGCGCCCTGGCGGCGGCTTGGCGACCTCTTGCGGCGGAGCAAGCAGCAGGGTGAGGGCGATCGGCGCTCGCAGTTGCGGCGCCACTACCGGAGCTTCCAGGAAGCGATGGCCCACGCTGGTCGACCCCGAGGGACAAGCGAGACAGCGCTCGAGTATCGAGCAGCGCTGCTGGTCCTGTATCCGTCCGAGGGTTCGAACCTGGGCGAGGTGACGGCCGCCTACACGCTAGCTCGTTACGCGCCGACCGATGCCCCGCTGCCCGATCCGGATATGATCGGCCGCTTTGTGCAAGAGCTGCGAACGGCTGCGAGACAGCGCCCTGCTACTCAATGAGCACATCCCCGACCACGACCTCGCAAATGCTCCCATCCGCAATCCTAAGCCTTAGCGCTCCGGACCGCGAAACCCCTACCGCAGCCCCCGTCA
Source organism: Chloroflexota bacterium (assembly GCA_016844585.1). Classification (GTDB taxonomy): domain Bacteria; phylum Chloroflexota; class UBA6077; order UBA6077; family SHYK01; genus JAERMM01. The sequence continues at coordinate 29,633 of JAERMM010000006.1, forward strand.
AAACCACACGCCCATCATCGACCCGCACCTGTTGCTGCCGACGCCATAGAAGTGTCTGCCATCGCGCATGCAGATGCCGAATGAACACCGGGTCCGGCAGCCCGAGAAGCACGTCGAGCCGCTCCAGCATGGCGTAGAGCATCGGCTCGCGGGCGACCGGTCGCCCTAGCTCGGCGCTCAACGACGTCGCGGTGTCGGGCACATTGTCGGCCCCCGCATTCAGGTTCACGTTGAGGCCGAGGCCGACGATGGTGGCTAAGTTCCCGTTTCGAGCAATGACCTCAGTCAACACGCCGCCCGCTTTCCGGTCGCCGATCATCAGGTCATTGGGCCATTTGATGCGCGATGCGATCCCGGTCTGTCGCGCAATTGCCTCAGTCGCGGCGACCGCGCACGCAGCTGTGAGATAGACAGATGGGGCCTGACGTCGCAGAACGATGGACATGAGCAGACTGCTGCCGGGCGGTGCAACCCACGAGCGGCCGAGACGCCCGCGCCCTGCAGTCTGCTCGTTAGCGAGAACGATAGTCCGCTCCGGGCATCCAGCGCGCGCGAGGCTCGCCGCGTCGTCGTTCGTGCTCGCAGTTGCCCGATGGTAGTGCAGCACCCAGCCCGAAGGAGTCTCCCAACCAGACGCGGGGATGCCTATCGGTGGGCAGCGAGGCGCTTGCGGGATTTGGACGGGCGATCCAACACCGAGGACACTACCTCGTGCCCATTGTCAGAGTGCCCGTTTCTAGCGGGACTGAGCGAAGTCGTCAGCGCCTGACGAAGGTAGCTCAGAAACTCCTGCGCCATCGGCGAAAGGCTGCTCGGCGCTCCATGAACGAGGCCAAGCTCCAGATGAAGCTCGACGGACGGAATGCGCAGCTCACAGAGCAATCCATGCTGCAGCTCCCACTCAGCGCCGAGCCTGAATCCAATTCCGATCCCCAGCCCCTGCTGCGCGGCACGCTTGATGCCTTCGGCGCCATCGAGCTGCATGTGCACAGGCAAGTTGCCGAGACCATTTGCTTGCAGCAGGCCGTCGATCGCGCGCCGGTAGCTCGTCCCCTTCGGGGCCATGACGAAGGACTCGTTCAGTAGCTCCTCAACCGACACCGAATCATGGGTTGCGAGCCGGTGGCTCGGCGCACACATAAAGATCACTTCCTCACGGCCCACGGTCTCCACATCGAGCTGTGAGGGGATGTCGCGCGCGATCAGAACGGCACAGTCGATAGTGCCCGATTCGATCTCGTTGCAAATCTCGGCGCGCTCGCCAAGTCGGACGACGATCTCTGCCTCGGCGTGCTCTCGCTTGAACGGGCTGAGGATAGGGGGAAGGACATAGCTGCCGAGCGTCATCGTTGCCCCGATGACGACGCGGCCGCTGCGCGCGTGCTTCAACTCGTCAACGACGCGACGGGCGTTAGCCTCGGTGCTGAGCACCTCTCGTGCCCAATCGTATACCGTGCGGCCGGCCTCGGTAAGCACGGTTCGGTGCCTCCGGCGCTCCAGTAGCTGAACGCCGAAGTGGCGCTCCACGACCTGGACCTGCATGCTGACAGCAGGCTGGGTCATGATCAACTGCTCGGCCGCGGCGCTGTAGCTCTCGCGCTCAACCACCGTGCAGAACACTTCGAGGTGTCTAAGATTCACGACTCTTCCCCGGAACGCCCGGAATCAAGTCTGCCGATGATAGCAGAAGTCAAATGGGGACCGCTGGTGAGCTAGTCGCCGCCTGCTCGTCGATGCGCTTCCGAACCCGCACCCGCGACACGCGCAGACCATCCATGTCATCGACGATGAAGGTTCGGCCATCCGCGTCGATCGTGTCGCCTACGATTGGACGCCTGCCCAGCCGGCCAAAGATCAGGCCGCCCAACGTGTCGTAGTCATCCTCGTCCAGTTGAACGCCGAGAGCGGCCGCCACGTCGGACAACAGGGCAAGACCATCAACCGACGCGGAGCCGTCAGGGAGCCACTCGACCTGAGGGATCTCGGCTCGGGCCTCGTCCCCAACCTCACCGGCAATGCGATCCAACAGGTCGCGCAGGGTAACTACCCCAGCGGTGACACCGTATTCGTCGACCACGATGGCGAGGTGGCTCCGCTCCTGTTTCATCGCCGCCAGCAGCTTGTCGGCACGCATTGACTCAGGCACAAACATGGGTGGGTGCATGAAGCGTGTGAGGTCGAATACGGCGCCATCAGTCGAGGACAGCCCGACAAGCCCCCCCACCAGGCTCTTCGCCGCCACGACTCCAAGGATATTGTCGGGGCTATCGTCGAAAACAGGGTATCGCGAATGCTGAAAGCGCTGCATGAGGTCGGCAAACCGCGTTAGCTCAATGGTCTTGGGAAGCGAAACCATTTCCGTTCTTGGGACCATCACGTGATGCGCCTCGAGGCGGGCGAAGTCGAGGGCGCGCTCGACCAGTTGTTGCGGGTCCGCCGCCAGCGACCCCGCGGCACGGCTCGACTGCAGCATCAACTTCAGGTCTTCTGTCGAGTACGACTGGTGATTCTCCGACTGCCAGCGTGTGCCCATCAGTCGAAGCACCAGATCGGTAAACCAGTACAGGAGAGCAATGAATGGGCGGAACACCAGGCCGATGAGGTTCGTAGGACCGACGGTAAAAAGGGCTGTGGCCTCACCCTTTTGCAGCGCAAGCATCTTCGGAACCTGCTCGCCAAGAGTAATGTGGAAGAACGTGATGGCGGTAAACGCGATGGCAACCGCGAACACGTGGGAGGTCAGACCCGCAAAGCCCTGGGGGAAAACAGCCGCGAGGGGCGGCTCGAGAAGCTCGGCCACTACCCCTTCGCCAATCCAGCCCAGGGCAAGCGACGCCACGGTAATACCAAGCTGGCAAGCAGAAATGAAGCGATTGGGGTCCTTGATAGCGCGGAGCACGGCCACAGCGGCCCGATTGCCGCGCGCGGCAAGCTGCTCAATGCGGGTCCTGCGTGCGGTGACCAGAGCGAATTCGGCGGCGACAAAGAATCCGTTTGCCGCGACCAATGCCAGGACCACCGCCAGGCGTAAGCCTACGTCCATATGCACCGCGGGCCGAGTCTTAGGACATCGGCGTCCCCGCCCCGCAATCGAATCGTAGAGGCAACACGCAGGTGATGTCAATCAGAGCGTGCGTTGCGCAGTGTCGAGGACCATTAGAATGCTCGCAAGATCCCTGGACACAGTCTGATCCGCGATGTGACCGCCACATTCGACGCCAGGGGTGAGATAGCCCATTACGACATTGAGGATTTGTAGGGGTCGCGGGAATCTCACGCACAGCACCTGCGTTACGATTACCGGGACAGAACAGGCAGCGCCGGACCGATGCTATACTCAGGTTCTGGCTCGGGCCCGTAGCTCAGCGGTAGAGCAGTCGCCTTATAAGCGACATGCCGAAGGTTCAACTCCTTCCGGGCCTACCCCTACGTCGCCCCCCGAATCAGTTATTTGCCATGGGCCGCCCCCGCAGTCCATCCCCCGGAGTGTTCCACCCCTTGAGACTTACGCAGTCTGAACCATGGCTGCACGTCGCGGCCATCTCCGTCCACGCATGTCCGCTCGCCGCTCCAGGCGCCTGGGAGACAGGCGGAATGAACGTCTACATTCGCGAGGTGAGTCGCCACCTCAGCAGGCTCGGCGTTGCAGTCGACGTGTACACCCGCCTCCAGGGCCCTGAACACTCTATGGTGGCGCAGCTTGCGGAACATGCGCGGGTTATTCACATCCCCGCTGGACCGGCACGCTACATGCCAAAGGAGCAAGTTATCCAGCATTTGCCCGAGTTCATATGCAACATGCGAGAATTCCTCAACAACGATGAAGCCACTTATGACGTCGTCCACGCCCACTACTGGCTGTCCGGCCGGGTAGCCGGCTACTTCAAGAATGTATGGCACGTTCCGATGGTTGCGATGTTCCATACGCTCGCTGAGATGAAGAATCAGGTTTCGTCCAGCGTCGACGAGACCGAAAGCGATGTCCGTTTCGATATCGAGCAGCTCACTGTGGAAACCGCTGATCGCGTCGTCGCATCGACGCCGGCCGATCGCGCACACCTCGGCGCCTACTACGGAGCCGACGACGCTCAACTGGTGACCGTCCCTTGCGGCGTGGACCTCGAAACCTTCCAGCCAGGACCACAACGAGCAGCCAGACACGCACTTGGGCTGGGTGATGAGCCGGTTTTGCTGTTTGTCGGACGCATACAGCAGCTCAAGGGCATCGAGATTCTGCTGCGCGCAGCCGCTGCGCTCAAGTCCGCAATTCCGCAATTCCGAGTGCTAATCGTGGGCGGTCGTCCGAGTGGCGACGCGGACGACCCGGAGGCGCGCGAGTTCGTTCGTCTAAAGACAATCACTCGAAACCTTGGCATCGAGGATGTCGTCCAGTGGGTCGGCGCTGTCGAGCACGAGGAGCTGCCCTGCTACTACCAGGCGGCTGATGTCACCGTCATGCCATCAACCTATGAATCGTTCGGCCTCGTGGCCATCGAGTCGATGGCCTGCGGGACACCTGTCGTTGCCGCTCGCGTCGGTGGGCTTGAGTCAACCATTCAGGATGATGAGACAGGCTACCTCATTGCCCGGCGCGATCCCGACCTTTATGCCGCCCGCATCGGTGAGCTGCTTCGCCAGCCGTCGTTGCGTGAACAGATGGGTCGACAGGCGCGCATGCGGGCAGAGACGTTCGGTTGGAGGAACGTCGCGCAGCAGTTGGCAGCCATGTACGCGTCTCTGGCTCCGGCTGAGCGCTCTACGCGGTCACCCGTTCTATCGAGGAGCTAGGCGATGGAACCGGGCGCCGTCCCCGACCGCAAAGTGATCCTTGGCGTCCAGGCTCACCCGGACGACATCGACTTCTCCTCCGGGGGGACCATCGCGGCTTTCGTCAAGCAGGGCCACGAGGTGCATTACCTTTCGGTCACGAGCGGGAACAAGGGCACCCACGATCGCTCGATAACCCCTGAGAAGCTAACGGAGATCCGCGAGGCCGAAGAGCGAGAGGCATCGCGCCGGCTCGGCGTCACGGCCTGTTACTTCCTTCGCTGGAACGACGGTGAACTGGAGCCGAACCTCACGCTGCGAGCCCAGATCTGCCGCGTGATCCGGCAGGTCCGACCGCATACGCTCTTGACATTCGACCCGTGGCGACCTTACCAGCTTCACCCGGACCACCGGGCCGTGGGAATCGCCACGCTCGATGCCGCGATCGCTGCCCGTGACCATCTGTTTTTCCCGGAGCAGCTTCGCGACGGTATCGACATCGCGCGCGTTCATGAGATCTATCTGTTTGGCGCAGCGGAGCCCGACACATGGGTGGATATTTCCGATACCATCGCCATGAAGATCCAGGCGGCGTCGGCACATGTCAGCCAGATCGGCGATGACCTGACGGGCCGCGAAGAGCGCACGCGCGCGCGCTCGCGTGCCATTGGCGAGCCACGCGGGCTAGCTTATGCCGAAGCGTTCAAGGTGCTGCATCTGAATTGAGTCGCCGGATATCGCGAACGTAGGAATGTTCGGGCTGTCGCACGATCAGGTGCGACCACAGTTGATTTGCAAAGAATCTGGAACCGCGAGCTCTGGCTCGCGGTAGTGGAGACGTGCTGTTGCGGAAGATCGACGCGGTGTGGAGTCTACAGGACATCGATTCCCGCGCAGAGGCAGCGCTCACCACTGCTGAGCAGTTGCGAAGTCAGATCGGCGTCCGCGGAGCGCTCGACGAACGTGAGGCAGAGATCCAGCTGGCCGAAGCGGCGCTGCGCGTCCTGGCAGCCGAGCAGCGCGACCTCGAGTTAAAGGCCGAGGAGCGACGCGCCAAAATCGCCACGGATGAAGGCAAACTGTACGGCGGACGGGTAACCAACCCAAAGGAGCTTCAAGACATCGAGCACGAAGTAGCTCAGGATCGGCGTCAGCTCAGTCCTATCGAAGACCGCCTACTCGAGATTCTCGACGAATCCGAGACAGCCAGCGAGCAGATTAGGCGGCTCCAGTCGGCGCTGGCAGCCGCCACTCGAAGCTGGGAGCAAGAGCAGGAGCTGGCGCGCGCGCGACTTGCATCCGCCGAGAGCACCGTGCGGGAGCTACAAGAGGGACGAGGCACAGCTCTCAAGGCGATCGACCCCGCGTTCCTCCCAAGCTACGAGACGCTGCGGCGACAGAAGGGCACCGCGGTGGCCCGCGTCGGCCAGCGTACTTGCCAGGCGTGCCGTGTCACCTTGACCCCGGTTCAGGAGCAGCGCGCCCGCCAGGGCAACGACCTGATCATGTGTCACAGCTGCGGTCGCATCCTCTTCGTCCCCATACGCTAGAAGGCCGCCCAGGGTAACAGCCGCCCGCGCGGTGGTGGCCGCCCTTAAGCGCTCCCAGTTGCTCCCCAGCCCCCACCCCCGCTTCGCTCAATGTGAACGCGCGCTTTGTCAATTACGGGCATGCATATCCGTAATTGACATGTAAGCCTTTTGTCCCTCATGCCCGCCTGGCTACAATTGGGAGCTTTGTGGATAAATATGGGGAAAAGTGGGGCTCAGGATGGATAACTGATGTTCCTGGGCGAGTTCGAGTACGCGATCGATGACCGAGGACGCATCGCGATACCCGCGAAGTTTCGTCCCGCCCTCATTGAAGGGCTCGTCGTCACACGCGGACTCGACCGGTGTCTGTCCATCTGGCCGATGAGCGCCTGGAGAGATATCGCGGAGCGATTCAACCAGCTTCCCCTCATGAACGCCGATGCACGCCGCCTGCACCGACTGATTTTCTCCGGGGCGACCGATGCCGAACCGGACCGTTTGGGGCGCATCTTGATACCCAGCTTCCTTCGCACCTATGCAGAGCTGAGCGACACGGTAGTGTTCGTCGGTTTGCATGATCGCATCGAGGTATGGGGTCGCGCCAACTGGGAGACAGAGCGCGCCGCCGCGGAGTCGCAAAGCGCGGAGCTGGCAGAGCACCTCTTCAACCTGGGAGTCTGATGCGAGATGTCCGAAAGCCATCACGTGCCCGTACTCATGTCCGAGTGTCTGACGCTGTTAGAACCGAAGCCGGGCGGCCGTTTCATCGACTGCACGGTCAACGGGGGCGGTCACAGCGCCGCGCTTCTGGAGCGCACCGCGCCGGATGGTCCGCTCCTCGGGCTCGACGCGGATCCTAATGCGATGCCCGCCGCCACGTCGCGATTGAACCCATACGGGACCCGCGTGACGCTCATTCAGACGAACTTTCGATTTGTCGGCCGTGTGGCCCGGAGTGAAGGCTTCGGCTCCGTTGATGGAGTGCTTCTCGACCTAGGGCTGTCCTCCAACCAGCTAGACACGCCTGGCCGAGGCTTCTCCTTCAACAGAGATGAGCCCTTGGACATGCGCTTTGACCCATCGAGCGGAATCAGCGCCGCCCAGTATGTGGCCGCCGCATCCCGCGAGGACATTGAGCACACGCTCCGCACTCTTGGCGAGGAGCCGCGGGCGCGACGCATTGCCGCGAATATCGTAGAGGCACGGCAGGATTCGCCCATCGCGACAACCGGTCAACTTGCTCGCCTTGTGTCCCGCGCTGTCGGCGGGCGCCACGGCCGAATTCATCCCGCCACTCGCGTATTCCAGGCGTTGCGAATGGCCGTAAACGACGAGCTCGGCGCCCTAGCGGAGGCGCTTCCTCAGGCCCTGACGCTGCTGCGTCACGGCGGTCGCCTGGCTGTCATCTCATTCCATTCGCTCGAGGACCGGCTGGTCAAGACGTTCCTTCGGCACATGGCAGGAGTCGTGGAGCCAGCACCGCGAGGCATTCCGATCATACCAGTCGCTCCAGTGACAGAGATGCGCATTCTGACGCGACGGCCAGTGGGAGCCGCGGCGGATGAGGTAGCCGCCAACCCACGCAGCCGCAGCGCACGCCTGCGTGTTGCTGAGCGACTCTGATGGCCAGACTTGCCATCCCAACCACCCGCTACGGGCCGGCTCCCGTCCCCTCGCGCATGTGGCGCCCAGACGTATCTCGGCTTCCCAGTCTCGCGCTGAGCTGGATCGCCACTGCCGTGCTGTTCGTCGCAGCGGCCGTTGGACTGTATCTGATACAGGTTAGCTCGCTTGCTACGGGCGGCTACGAGCTGCAACGGCTGCAATCGGAGCGCGACGGATGGGTCGCGCGCAATCAGCAGATGGAGTTCGAGCTGGCGAAGCGCCGTTCGCTTCCCTGGGTCGAAGCCGAAGCTGCCCAACGCCTCGGCATGGCAAGGTCCGATCAGCCGTCCTACATCAATGTCCAGGCGCCGCAGGTCGGCGCCGAGCGTCAGGCGGCTCTGCCCTGCCGCCGTGATCTCGGGAGTTCCTGCAGTCTGACCGGACGAGCGGTTTCGTCGGCCTCGGCCCGCGCGGCTTCGACGGAAGCGCCGACCGGTACGTCCTTTGGAGCGCCGAGCAAGCCTCAGCTGCCCGGCAACCCGACGAGCATCCTGGCGGCCCTCCGTGACTGGGTCAGCCTTCTGACTGTGCGCTAACAATGTGGACGACTGCTGACGCCGATCAGGCACAGCGCTGGCGCCTGATGGTTGTTGGACTTTCTGTCACAGCCTTTGCGGGGCTGGTCGCGCAAAATCTGCATTGGTACCAGGTCACGGACCACGAGAACCTGGTCTCGATGGCTACCGCGGAGCACCAGCAGCGCCTTCCGCTCCCGGCAAAGCGCGGTGGAATCTACGACACGAACGGAAACCCTCTCGCCGTGAACGTCATGTACGACGATGTCTGGGTCTACCGGCCCGAGGTGCGAGACCCGCAGAAGACCGCCACGAAGCTAGCCGAGGTACTGGACATCCCGGTGCCTGACGTCTCGGCAAAGATCCGGGCAGCCACGGACGATCGGCTCATGTTGGCTTCCAGGATCTCGTCTAACGCGGCGAGGCTCATCGAGTCCGCCAACCTGGGAGGTGTCGAGCTTCGGCGGCGGCCAGCGCGCGAATACCCGGAGGGGAGCCTGGCTCCGCAGGTGCTCGGCTTCGTCGGGGTCGAGGACCATGGCCTGAGCGGGCTCGAACTGACGCTGGATGACGATCTCGGAGGCCGACCGGGCCTCATGATCACCGAGCGCGATACCGTGGGAGGCGAGATCGCGATAGGGCGGAAGGCTGTCGTGCCGTCCATTGACGGGTCCGACGTAGTCCTCACGATCGACCGCTACGTTCAGAGACTGGTCGAGCGTGAGCTGGCGGCCGGGATCGCGGCCAACAAGGGCATCGGCGGAGTGGCTATTGTCATGGAGCCGTCAACAGGGTCGATCCTCGCGATGGCATCGCTTCCTACGTACAGCCTGACTGCGGACGCCGGGTTCGACTCCTCGCACCAGCAGCTCTATAAGCCCGTCGCCGTTACTGACACGTACGAGCCGGGATCTGTAATGAAACTCATCACCATGTCCGCGGCGATCGACGAGCATGTCGTAACGCCGGACACTCCGTACGTCGACACCGGCGTCAGTATGGTAAACGGCATTCCCATCCGGAACTGGGATGGCGGAGCCCATGGCAACGTGACGGTTCGCGAGATCCTGGTGCGTTCCCTAAACACTGGAACCTCGTGGGTCGCCGGTCAGTTGGGCCCTGATCGCTTCTACCGCTACGTGGAGGCATTCGGGTTTGGCAAGACCACCGGGGTTCGACTCAACGGGGAGGCGGCCGGGGCCTTCCGTCGTCCAAACGAGGCCGGCTGGTCTGCTACCGACCTTGCGACAAATGCCTTTGGCCAATCGATCGCGGTCACCCCTGTGCAACTGATGACCGCCATCTCCGCGATCGGAAACAACGGGATCCTCATGCAGCCGCGCCTGGTCCGCCAGCTCCGCGGTCCCGATGGAACGGTTGACGTGCCGCCCCGCCCCGTGCGCCCTGTCGTATCATCCGTAACAGCGGACACGGTCCTTGACATGATGGTTTCAACGTGGAATCAACCGGCTCTGCAGCAGGTCCACATCGACGGGTACAAGATTGCGGCGAAGAGTGGCACCGCTGACATACCTGGCCCTGGTGGGTATAGCTCTGGCAAGACGTACGCCTCGTTCGTCGGATTTTCCCCTCTTCCCAACCCACGATTCGCGGTCATGGTGCGGATCGATCACCCTGAGAGCATCTACGGTGGCGTCGCGGCGGCCCCCGTCTTCAGCAACATCACTCGCCAGTTGCTCAACTACTATCGGATTGCGCCATCAAAATGAGCGAGGGCTCTGATGTTCGCGTTGAGCGACGTTCTGGCAGGCACGAACGGACGTCTGGTGACCGGCGCCGAAATGGGTGCCTTCCGTTCGGTGTCCATCGATTCGCGGACGGCATCACGTGCGTCGCTCTTCTTCGCCTTTCACGGCCAGAAGCACAACGGACACGACTTTGTCATGCAAGCATTTGGACGGGGCGCCTCGGGTGCGATCGTCGAGACGCTTCCGCCCCAGGCGCCCTGGGCGGCGCCCGAGTGGAGTGGCCCACCCGTCATTCTGACTGCCAGTTCGGGCCAGGCTCTGCAGGATCTTGCCACCTACTGGCGCCAGCGACATGGCATCCGCGTCGTTGGCGTGACGGGAAGTGTCGGCAAGACCACGACGAAAGAACTGATCGCCAGCACGCTTGCGCGCCGGTATTCCGTACTGCGTACGACATCGAACCTGAATACGGAGATCGGCCTGCCTTTGACGCTCATGGAGCTGGGGCCGGAGCATCAGGTGGCTGTGCTTGAAATGGCAATGTACGACGTCGGCGAGATCAGGCGACTGGCAGCCATCGCTCGGCCCGAGGTCGGCGTGGTGACCAACGTTGGCTACAGCCACCTGGAGCGGCTGGGAACGATCGAACGGATCTCCGAAGCCAAGAGTGAGCTGGTGCGTGAGCTGCCTGCATCCGGACTGGCCGTCCTCAACGCAGATGACCCGCGTGTGAGCGCGATGGCCGAGATGACAACCGCGCGTGTGGTTCGATACGGCGTTCAAGAAGGAGCGGACTTCTGGGCGGACGAGATCGAGAGCCATGGGCTGCGCGGCATCGAGTTCACGGTGCACTACGAGAATCACCGGCTACGCGCAAAGCTCGCCTTGCTCGGGACGCACTCGGTTCACGCCGCGCTAGCCGCCATCGCGGTTGCGACAAACATGGGAATGGAATTCGACGACGCGATGGCCGCGCTGCACACAGATGAGCGCGGCGTCCGTCTGCTTGTTGAGGACGGCATACAGGGCACGACGATTCTGGATGACACGTACAACGCGAATCCCGCATCGACGCTGGCGGCGCTCAATTTGCTGGCCGAAATGGACGGGCGCAGAGTAGCCGTACTGGGTGACATGCTCGAACTGGGAAGCTTTGAGGCGGAAGGGCACCAGCTCGTCGGGAGGCGCGCCGCGGCGGTCGCCGATTGGGTACTGGCCGTGGGTTCAAGAGCGCGAATCATCGCCGATGAAGCGCGACTCATGAAGCTCCGCGCAACGACGGTTGAGACGTTCGACAACAACGAGGAGGTCATCGAGCGTCTGCGACAGGGACTACGCCCCGGAGACTTTGTTCTCATGAAGGGATCGAGGGGCATGCGGCTCGATGAAGTGGTTTCGGCGATCCGCGTCGGATAGCAAAGCGGTCAGACGTGTGGAGCCCATCCTCACCCTTCCCCCCGTAGGGTCAGGGAGGACACACTGAGGAGGTCGATTGTCCTACGCCCTCGTGGTTGGCGGCGCAACCTTCATCCTTGCGTTCGCCGCTGGATTTCCGCTCCTTGCCGCGTTGCGACGGCTGAGCATCGGAAAGCAAATCCGTCTCGAGGGACCCACGACACACGTCGCCAAGATGGGCACTCCTACCATGGGGGGTATTCTGGTCTGGGCATCGGTGTTTGTGTCAACCGCGCTGTTCAATGTTTTGAACAACCCGTCGATCATCGTGCCGCTCTCCGTCACAGCCGCCACGGGACTCTTGGGCACCATCGACGACGCCCTCGGAATGGTGGGAACGACTGCAGACGGGATGACCGTCCGAATGAAGTTCGCGGGACTGACCGCAATCGCAGCGGCCGGCGCGGTCGCACTCTATGGGCCATTGGGGATTGACTACCTGTACGTACCAACCATTGCGGATAAGTGGCACATTCATCCGGCGATCTACCTGCCCCTGGCGGCGCTGGCGATTGTCTCCACGGCAAACGCCGTTAACCTTACGGACGGCTTGGACAGCTTGGCCGGCGTATGCGCCGCGGTCGCCTTCACCTGCTACGGAATCATTGCCCATCTGCAGGGCCAGGGGCCCCTGGTGACATTTTGTTTCACAATCGTGGGCGCGCTACTCGCGTTCTTGTGGTTCAACGCCTACCCGGCCGAGTTGTTCATGGGGGATGCTGGAGCTCTCTCTCTCGGAGCAGCTCTCGCGGTTGTCGCTTTGATGACCGGTCACCTGCTTCTCCTGCCATTCATCGGGGCGGTTTTCGTCGCGGAGGCTGCATCCGTAATTCTGCAGGTAGGCTACTTCAAGCTGACTCGCGGGAAGCGACTATTCCTCATGTCACCGCTGCACCATCATTTCGAGATGCTCGGTTGGTCTGAGACACACGTGTCGCAGCGCTTCTGGCTGGTGAGCATGCTGTCCGGCATGGTGGGGATCTCACTTGCGCTCACCTAGCTACCTCATCCCGCACCTTTCTGAAATCGGTCGACGAAGACTCGACCTGCTGCGCTCCGTCCGGGTTGGCGTGGTGGGACTCGGGCGTGAGGGCGTCGACCTGGCTCGATTTCTTCATAGCGCCGGCGCGGACGTGGTGGTGAGCGACCGTGCAGACGCGGGGCTGCTTCGAAGCCAGATCGACGCCCTGCGCGACGTGCCCATCACCTACCGAATTGGCACGGAGCGTGAAACTGACCTACTGGACTGCGACGAGCTGTTCATTAGCCCGGGCGTGTCTCGAGATGCGCCGCTCGTTCTAGCTGCGGTCGCCGCGCGGATTTCGGTGACAAGTGCCACCCGATTATTCTTCGAGCTTTGCCCGGGACCGATTGCGGGCATCACCGGCAGCAGCGGTAAGACCACAACTACCTCGATGGTCGGATCGATCCTCAAAGCGTCGAATACGCCCAGCATCGTCGGGGGCAACATTGGTATGCCCATGCTTGGGCGATTGGTCGAGTTGACCCCGGACACGTGGACCGTACTGGAGCTCAGTAGCTTCCAGTTGGACGATATGACCACGTCGCCGAGCGTTGGCGCCGTTCTCAACGTCACCCCGAATCACCTGGATCGCCATCCAGACATGGCCGACTATGTCCGGGCTAAGGGAAACATCGTGCTCCACCAGGGCCGCCAGGACGTGGCGGTGCTGAACGCGGACGACTCCATCGCATCGTCGCTGCCCCATAGGAGCCGAACCATCGAGTTCAGCGTCGAGAAACCGGTCACCGGGGCGTGGCTCGATGGTGAGCACCTTATGCTGTCCCTGGACGGCGAGCGTCCAACGCGCCTGTTCGCACGTGGCGAGCTAAGGCTCCGTGGAATGCATAACGTCGCCAACGCTATGGCAGCGGCCGCTGTCGCATCGGTCATTGGCAGCGATTCCACGACCATCGCCAACGCGTTGCGCGCGTTCCGTCCGGTTCCGCATCGGCTGGAGGTAGTCGCTACCGTAGACGGAGTGACGTTCATAAACGACTCCATCGCAACATCGCCTGAGCGCTCCATGGCCGCCTTGCGTTCAATAGACGAGCCGATCGTACTGATCGCCGGAGGACGAGACAAGCATCTGCCAATGGACGACTGGGCGAACCTGATTGGCAAGCATGCGCGCGTCGTTGTGTTAATAGGTGAGGCCGCTCCGCTCATCCGAGAAGCGCTGCGTTCGACGGCCCCGGGCACGCCGCTGGTGGAGGCGAAAAGCCTGGACGAAGCCGTCTCGCTTGGCTCGGACTTCGCAGCGCCTGGCGATGTGGTTTTGCTCTCACCCGGCTGCACCAGCTTCGACACGTTTCGAGACTTCGAAGCACGCGGCGAAGCATTCCGCAATGCGGTAGCGATGGTCCGGCGGAGAACCCTCTAATGGTTGTGGCACGCGGTCGAATCGACACCATCCTCCTACTACCTGTCGTTGTACTGCTCGCCATCGGAGCCGGCATGGTATTCAGTGCCAGCTTCGTAGTCGCGCACAATGAATTTGGCGACGACACCTATTTCCTGGTTCGCCACCTCCTTTGGATTACCATCGGCATGGGCGTCCTGGTCGTTGTGAGTCACATGGACTACCACCGCTGGCAACGACTTGCCGTCCCCTTTTATGCGGTCAGTCTGGCGCTCCTTTTGCTGGTACTCATTCCCGGGATCGGCTCATCCGCATACGGTGCGAGCCGATGGTTTACAGTCGGATCCATTCTGTCAATTCAGCCGAGCGAGATCGCCAAACTTGCCGTCGTTGTCTATCTCGGCGCCTGGGTCACCCGGGTCGGCACAGACATCAACAAGTTCACCTTCGGCACGGTCCCGTTCGCCATCATCCTGGGGCTGTCGGCGGGACTGGTTCTGGTCGAGCCCGACCTCGGAACCACTGTTGTCCTTGTGTTAACGGCCGGGTCTGTCTTCTTTATCTCAGGCGCCAACGTCTTGCACGCGCTTGTCGGGCTGATGGTGATCGCCGTCGCTGGCGTAAAGGTCATCGCCTCGTCAGCCTATAAGTCGGATCGAATCGATGCGTTCGTGAACCCCTGGGCCGACCCGAACGGCGTCGGTTGGCATACCACTCAATCACTACTCGCCCTTGGCTCCGGCGGGCTGACTGGTCTTGGCCTCGGCGCCAGCCGCCAAAAGTACTACTACGTGCCGAACGCGCACACGGACAGCATCTTTGCAATCGTGGGTGAGGAGATAGGGTTCCTCGGTACGACACTCGTTCTCGTCCTTTTCCTGATCATCGTCTGGCGCGGCCTCACCATCGCTGGGGCATCACGAGATCCGCTGGGGCGAGCCTTGGCCGCTGGGGCCACGCTTATGCTGGCCTGGCAGGCGATGCTGAATATGGCCGTTGTAAGCCATGTCGTACCAAACACAGGCGTGCCTCTGCCCTTCGTGAGCTATGGAGGCAATGCGATGGTTGTCAGTATGGCCGCCGTCGGAATCATTCTCAGCGTCGGAAGGTCTCTCAGTCCCTCAGTTCTCTCCTGGCGGTCGTGGCTTCCTCAGTTAGGCCGGATTGGGTCGAGAGCCGATCGCGCGACTCCGACGACTTCGGCTCGGCCAGCACGGGACACTCGTCCCACGGCGAGAGGCCGCACCGTTCCCGTGACCGGCCGCGCAGCCCTGGCTCAAGTTCGAGGCTCCGTCCGTCCGCGTACGCGCAGGCGCCCGTTGCCGAGCCGCTGATCGATGGGGCTCGAAGAAGCGGTCGTCCGCCCTCCGGAAATAGACGGAGTTCGAAGCGCGCACCTGATAGGCATTTGCGGCACTGCTATGACCCCGCTTGCAACCATCCTGCTGCAGATGGGGGTCGGCCACCGCGCCGAACACGTGGGAGACGTAGCAGTGGTGATCGCGTCCTCGGCGATCAGACAGGACAATCCTGAGATCGTGGCAGCTCTCGCACAAGGAATCCCGGTGATCAAGCACTCCGCGGCGCTCGGGAGCCTGATGAGGCCACGCCGTGGCGTAGCGATTGCCGGCACCCACGGAAAGACAACCACCTCAGCGCTTGCCAGCTTTGTCCTCGCCAACGCCGGCATCGATATCTCTTTCCACGTTGGTTCTGAGATCCTCAATTACGGCGTGTTTGGACGCTACGGGCGCAGCGAGCTGCTGGTCGCCGAGGCAGACGAGTACGACCGCCGGTTCCTGGACTACGAGCCGGAGATCGCCATCGTCACCGGCGTGGAGCCAGATCATCTCGACTACTTTGGTTCGTTCCATGAGGTAGTCGGCGCGTTCCGGGCGTTCCTCGGACAGGTGCGGCCTAACGGCCTGTCGGTCATCTGTCAGGATGATCCGGTCGCCCGAATCCTGCCCACGACCGCTGGCCTCCGAATGACCTATGGATTCAGCGAAGACGCCGATTGGCAGATCTCGAGCTGGTCGCCATCGGGCGTCTCACCGGGAAGCAGGTTTGAACTGCGAGGCCCTGATGGTGCTGTTCACGAACTGGAGATCGGCCTCGTTGGCCGCCACAACGTGCTCAACGCGGCCGGAGTGGTCGCGGTTTGCACTCACCTGGGGCTATCCATGGACCAGATCGCCCGTGGGCTGCGTGAATTTCGCGGCACGCGTCGGCGGTTCGAACTCATAGGAGTGCATGACGGTGTGACGGTCGTCGATGACTACGCGCACCATCCTACCGCGATTCGCGTGACCCTGGAGGGTGCGCGTGCGCATTTCCCGGGCGGCATCTGGTGCATCTTCCAGCCGCACACGGCCCATCGGACCGAGAGCCTGTTCGATGACTTCTGCACCGCGTTCGCCGAAGCCGACCATGTCATCCTCACGCCGACCTATCGGCCAGCCGGTCGCGAGGATAGAACTGACGATCCTTCGGTAAAAAGGCTAGCGGAGGCGATGCGTCACCCTGATGCGCGTCTGATGGCGCCAGACGAGGCGATGAAAACGATCCTGTGCGAAGCCCGGTACGGCGACCTCGTCCTAGTGGCGGGCGCAGGGGACATCACGAGCATAGCTCCTCGAATAGTCTCGGCTCTGCGCCAGGGGCGCCCCCATGAGAGTTAAAACCTCCGCCGTCTCTTCGATCCGCGCGCTAGCGGAGCGGCTCGGCCCCGCCGCCCGCTGCGACGCGCCCCTTGCCCGCTACACGTCGATCCGCGTTGGCGGGACAGCAGACCTCTTTCTGGTCGCGAAGTCTCGAGACCAGTTGGTGGAAGCAGTGGAGCGAGCCGCCGAGCTCGAGATTCCTTGGCGCGTCATAGGTTCTGCCTCAAACCTTCTCGTCTCGGATGAAGGCGTGGACGGTCTGATAATCAAAGTCGGCGTTGGGACCACTTCGATCGAGACTTCGAACGATGAATCTGGCGCGTTGCTCCGAGCTGACGCTGGCTGCATTCTTGCAGCGGTTGCAAAACAGGCGGCGAAACAAGGATACGGAGGACTCGAATGGGCGGCGAACGTCCCGGGCACCGTTGGAGCAGCCGTGGTAAACAACTCGGGCGCGTTCGGCTCTTGCACCTCCGAGCAACTCGCGTCAGCCGGGGTCTTTACTCCCGGGCACGGTGTGGCGACGTTGTCCGCCGCTGACTTGGATATGCACTATCGGTCGACGCGCTTGAAGCGAAATGAGCTTAGAGGCGTCGTGCTGGATGCAGCATTCCGGGTCACGCCAGGTGACCCGATCGCTCTCGCTCAGCGAATCCGCGAGATTCAGGGGAGACGGAGGGCTACTCAGCCAACCGGTTTCAGCGTTGGGTCGGTGTTCGCCAACCCGTCAGGGGACACGGCGGGGCGACTCATCGAGACTTGCGGGCTCAAGGCGAGACGACGGGGTGACGCCGAGGTGTCGCAGCTCCACGCAAACTTCATCGTGAACCGCGGGAGCGCTCGAGCCCGAGACGTTCTGGACTTGATGATGGAGGTCCAGAGGACTGTGTGGGAAAGGGCGGGACATTGGCTGTCGCCGGAGCTGCAGCTCGTCGGCCGCTGGACCGCTGAAGACTTGGTCGTCCTGTCGCGACCGCCTGGCGCCGCCCAGTGAGCCGGGTCGTTCCGATGAGACGTCCGCCTCGTCGATCCAACGGTGGACGGCGCCAACGCGTCGAGGCCCCGCGAAGCAAGGCACGCAAACCGGACGCACCGCGCAGCCCAATCATGATCAGACAGCACGTTCGGGGCATTTTCAGCGGTTGGTTCCTCGGGAAGCTCCTCGCGGTGGCAATTCTGGCTAGTGGAGCCTGGGCGTTTATCGAGGGTGCTTCGAGCCCACAGCTTCGAGTAACTCGGGTCGACGTTGTGGGCAACCGGCTTGTTGGAACCGACGAGATTCTGTCCATGCTTTCAGTGGAGGGCGAAAACGTCTTCCTGATCCGCAGCCCACGCATCGAGCGGCGGCTGCTGGCGGACCCAGCCATCGAATGGTCGACCGTCGAACCTCGACTTCCTGACCTCGTAGAGATCCATATTGGCGAGCGTCAACCCGCGGTAGTGTGGGACACGGGCGTGCGTAGGACCCTTGCTGACGCCGATGGGCTGGGACTGAGGGAAAGTCCGCCGGGGACCGTGTCCCTACCCGTCGTGCGCGCACCGGAGGGCCCAGAAGTCGACCCGGGTGGTCGTGCGGACCGAGTTGCGGTACGCGTGGCCCAGGCTGTCGGCCCGCGGCTCGACGCGCTGGAGCTGCCCAATGGCTGGATTGAGTTCCACCCCAATAGCGGAGTCTCGCTGGTCACGCCGAGCGGCATGAGGGTTGCTCTCGGGTTCGGCGATGACGTCGAAAACAAGATCACTGCGTATCAGGCCATTCGCGGGTATCTTTCCCAGACGAAAACACCGGCGAGCTTCATCGACGTTCGATTTCATGAACGGCCCTATTTCCGCTAGTTGCGTTTGTGCTCTGCTCAATAGTCCGTTGCTGAGCGTCATAATTGGTCTGGTATCATCGGCCAGCCCAAAAGTCATGGGGTGACAAAATCGCTCGAGACCAGATGATTGTCGGAATCGACGTCGGCACCACGAAAGTGTGCACTTTGATTGCTGACGTCAGCCGCGACCTTACCGAGGTTCTGGGCGTGGGCATTGCTCCCTCACAAGGCGTCAAAAGGGGGGTGATCGTCGATGTCGAAGCGGCGGTCGACGCGATTTCCGCGTCGCTTCGCCGAGCGGAGCAGCAGTCCGGATTCAAAGCGATGAGCGCTTTCGTGGGGGTTTCAGGCGCTCACATTCTCTCAACGAACAGTCACGCCGTCATCAACCTCCGCCCGGCTGAGAGTGTCATCGGGTTCGATGACGTGTCAAGAGTTATCGACGGAACGCGCATAGTCCAGTTGCCCCCCGACCAGGAGATCGTTCATGTCGTCCCGCGGCACTTCATCGTCGATGGCCGGGATGGACTCGCCAACCCGGTTGGCATGACCGGGCATCGTCTCGAGGTCGAAGCGAATATCGTGACCGGGTCGGTAACATCGATCCACAACCTCATGCGCTGCATTCAACCGGTTCATGTGGAGCTGGACGCGCTGGTTCTCGAGCCGCTTGCCGCTGGAAAGGCGGTCCTGACCGATGAGGAGCAGATGCAAGGCGCCATGGTCATCGACATCGGCGGAGGCACCACGGGGGCAGCAGTCTTTCGTGACGGCAGTCTGATTCACAGCTGCGTGCTCCCGGTAGGCGGGTTTCAGATCAGCAACGACCTTGCCATCGGTCTGCGGGCGACGTTCCAGATCGCTGAGGAGGTAAAGGTTCGCCACGGGTCGACGATTGAGTACGCATCGGGGAATGGACAGATGGTCACGATTCCCGACTACGGACGGGGCGAGGGCCATTCCGTCGACCAGCGCATAGCTGCCGAGATCATTGATGCGCGCCTCGCCGAAACGTTCGAGCTGGTTCAGGAACAGATGCTGCGGGCCGGCTTCGGCTATGCATATCCTGCCGGCGTTGTCATAACCGGGGGCAGTTCCCAGATTCCCGGCACAGCGGCCCTGGCCTTCGAGGTATTCGGGGTTCCGTGCCGTTTGGGCGCCCCACGTCGCCTGCATGGTTTGGCCGATGCCGTGCGAGGTCCAGCGTTTTCGACCAGCGTCGGGCTGATCGAATGGGGTCGAGAGCAGCTTGACCAGAGCACGCAGACCGAGCCGTCGACAGGTGTCGGACGGGCTGGAGCCACGATCCGTGCCTGGCTCCGGAACTTTTTCGCATGAGACGAAGGGCCAGGGGGTTCGACGTGCGCACGGCGGGGCCGGGCGCGAAAGGATGGAGCTATTGATGATCGGCCAGATGGACGGCGCCGCGCGGATCGTCGTGCTCGGAATCGGTGGCGGCGGGTGCAACGCCGTGGACCGCATGATCGCAGCCGGTCTTGGAGGCGTAGAGTTCGTCGCCGTCAACACAGATCAGCAGGCATTGACTCGGTCCGATGCGCCCAGGCGGATCCGGCTAGGCGAGAAACTCACCCGCGGGCTCGGAGCCGGTGGAAACCCTATTGTCGGCGCAAAGGCAGCCGAGGAGACGGCTGACGAGTTGTTCGACGTGTGTCGGGGGGCCGACATGGTATTCATCGCCGCCGGGATGGGCGGGGGGACCGGAACTGGTGGATCCCGGGTCGTCGCGCAGATCGCGCAAGAGGTCGGCGCCCTCACGGTTGGTGTCGTTACCAAACCGTTCGCCTTCGAAGGATCTCGGCGGCGACGAACAGCCGAGGAGGGAATCAGCGCTCTGCAGGCGCAGCTCCACACCCTCATCGTCATTCCGAACGATCGGGTGCTTCAAGTCATTGACAAGCGCACGACAGTCCAGCAGGCATTCGCCGTGGCCGATGATGTGCTTCGGCAGGGAATCCAGGGCATATCCGAACTCATAACCCGCCCGGGCCTGATCAATCTGGATTTTGCCGATGTGAAGAGCGTCATGTCCGAGTCCGGCATCGCGCTTATGGCCATCGGATCGGCGGCAGGCGAGAATCGCGCCGTTGAGGCTGCGCAGGCCGCAATGGCGAGCCCGCTGCTCGACCTGTCCATGCAGGGGGCCCGCGGCGTGCTGTTCAATATTACGAGCGGGCCGGACCTGAGTCTGGCCGACGTCAACCGAGCGGCCGATGTGATCCGCGCGGCTGCTGACCCGGACGCAAACATCATTTTTGGCACAGTGATCGACGAGAGTCTGACCGACGAAGTGCGAATCACCGTGATTGCCACGGGCTTCGACGCTTCTGCCTCCGGCGTGAGCACCCGCTCCACCGGCTCATTCCGCGGCTTTCAATTTCCGGAGAGCTCCGAACCCGCGCCGCCGGCATACGGCAGCCCGACCGCCGAAGAGCCATATGACGCGCTTCGCCGGTTCGGGCAACGGCCGACGGGCCTCGATGATCCCCTGCCCCCGGGCCCCGATTGGACCCGGGGGCAGACCCGCCGTTAGAGGGCCGGTAGCGATGAGTGTCCACGAGCGACTGGCTCTCGTTCGGGAACGGATCGCGGATGCCGCGATTCACAGTGGGCGGATCCCAGGCGCCATCCGGCTTGTCGGTGTGAGTAAGGGGATGCTCGCTCCGATGATCGCCGAGGCGGTCGAGGCGGGGCTCGAAGACGTTGGTGAGAATCGTGTTCAGGAGGCCGCCGAGAAGATCCCCAGCGTTGACGCATCCGTTTCAGCGGCGCCGCGCTGGCATCTCGTGGGGCACCTTCAAACCAACAAAGTCCGTGCCGCCTTGGGACTGTTCGACACCATCCAGTCCATCGACAGTGTTCGCGTTGCTCAGGCCATTTCACACAGTGCTGCACGTCCCGTGCGGGTGTTCCTTGAGGTGCAGTTCGCGCACACGCCCGACCGCTTCGGCTTCGACCCTGATGGCATCGGCGAGGCCGTCGAGGCGATTCGCGCACTTCCAAGTATGGATGTCGTCGGACTCATGACTGTCGCCCCGTTGGGCCTTACCGCGGACGAGACGCGACGAATCTTCCGTACACTTCGTGAGCGACGTGACGCGCTCCACGAATCGCGGCCGAGCGTTCCTCTACTTGAACTGTCGATGGGAATGTCCGAGGATTTCCCCCTAGCAATCGAAGAGGGCGCGACGGTGGTGCGCATTGGACGCGCAATCTTCGCCGCCTGACCCTGGAGCACTATGTTCATTCAGTTCTTGCTCTACTTTGTCTCCGCGCTGTTCGAGATCCTCTTCTGGGCCATCATCGCCCGGTCGCTCCTTTCATGGTTCCCGATGCGTCCTGGAAATCCCTTCTTCCAACTCGCAGTCGTTCTCAATCAGATCACCGAGCCAATCCTTGGCCCGCTTCGCCGCGTCATTCCAATGATCGGCATGATGGACATCTCACCCATCGTCGCCCTTTTGCTGCTCCGGTTCATCGAAGGCGCCCTAACCCAGGCCTTGATCAGCGCGTCGCGGAGCTTTTAGCGTCGTTTCACGCACCTCCGATCTCGACGATCTTAGTCCGGCCGCGTTGGCCCGCCACAACTCTTACCTGCGAGGCCCGCACCCCAAGACGCTCAGCAAGAAGGCGGCACAGCGCATCATTGGCCTTTCCATCGATGGGCGCGGTCCCTTCAGCCCGAAGCGTGATGTCCTCCCCTCCCTTGTCCTGGAAGGAGTACATTTCCTTTTCCACGACATCAGTCATCTCGCCGGAGGCCGCGACGCTATAATAGGAGCCCCGGGCGAGCGCCTCGAGTATTCGCGTCTCCCCAAGCGTCAGATTCCAACGAGGTGAACGGTGTTTCAGGCCCCTCGCGGCACTCAGGACATCCTGCCAGACGACCTGGCCCACTGGACGTTCGTCGAGCGAACCGCCCGCCGCTTCGCTGCGCTGTTCGGCTATTCCGAGATCCGCACCCCGACCTTCGAAGACACTGGCCTCTTCCACCATGGCGCCGGCGAGATGACTGATGTCGTGGAAAAGGAAATGTACTCCTTCCAGGACAAGGGAGGGGAGGACATCACGCTTCGGGCTGAAGGGACCGCGCCCATCGCGCAGCCGATCCGTCTCTTCAGCCTGATCAGCGTTTTTCGATACGACCGTCCACAGGCAGGACGCCTTCGAGAGCATCACCAGTTCGATTGTGAGGCGTTCGGCGAGGAAGATGCCGCCCTGGACGCCGAGACCATCACCCTGCTGTGGCGCTTTTATGAGGCGCTGGGCCTCAGCGGCCTATCGATTCAGCTCAACTCTATTGGCGACCTCGAGTGCCGACCGGCCTACATCGCTCGGCTTCGCGCTCACTACGCTGGCCGCGAGGCCGACTTGTGCGGCGACTGCCGCCGACGTCTTGAAAAGAATCCGCTGCGCCTGCTTGACTGCAAGGTCCCCACATGCCAGCCAATTGCCGACGCTGCACCGTCTTTCGTCGACAGCCTTTGCCATCCCTGCGCAGAGCACTTTGCGCAGGTTCGAGCGGCGCTCGATGCCGAGAACATCCCGGTCATGCTCAACCGCCGCCTGGTGCGAGGATTCGACTACTACACGCGAACCGTGTTTGAAGTGTGGCCGCAACACATTGGCGCCCAGTCGTCCATTGGGGGAGGCGGTCGCTACGACGGGCTTGCCGAGCAGATCGGAGGTCGCCACACGCCGGGCGTCGGATTTGGCACAGGCATTGAGCGCTTGATCTTGAATCTCAAACGGCAGGGAGTCGAGGTCCCGCCCGCCGACCGGCCAATCGCCTACGTCGCCCACATGAGCGAAGCAGCCCGGAGCGCTGCGCAATTGTTCGCCAGCATGCTGCGTGCGAGTGGCATTCCGACAGTGCTCGGCGTTGGGAATCGGCCGGTTCGCGCCCGCCTTCGCAACGCCGACTCAATCGGGGTTCGGTGGACAGCACTCTTCGGAGACGACGAACTTCGCGACGGATCTGTATCGTTGCGCGACATGTCCACAACGGCGCCCGAGACCGTGCCGGTCGCGGTGGCAGTCGACCGGATCGCCGCGACTGCGGGGAAATCGGCATGAGCATGGTCGCTGAGGGACTCAACGCCGGATTCCGCTCCCGCATCGTGGACGCGGAGGCGCGCCTGGAAGAGATCGGCCGGTTGATGTCCAGCCCGGACGTTGTCACGGATTCGCGGCAACTCCAACAACTGGGGCGTGAGCAAGCGACACTGACACCTATCGTAGAGCGCGGCAGGGCCTTCTTCGAGGTCGAGCGGCGGATTGATGACAACCGCGCGCTGCTGGATGACACCGACGACGAGATGCGTGCGCTCGCTGAGGAGGAGCTCCGGGATCTGGATGAGAAGCGGGACACGCTGGCTGCTGAGCTTCTCGAGCTGCTACGCCCACACGACCCGAACGACGAGCGAGACGTCATCATGGAGATCCGGGCCGGAACGGGGGGCGACGAGGCGGCGTTATTTGCCGCGGACCTTTTGCGGATGTACCTCCGCTACGCGGAGGCCAGACGGTGGAAGACAGAGATCATCTCGGGCAGCGAGAGCGGTTTGGGTGGCCTGCGAGAGTCAATCGTCGAGATCGCGGGACGCGGGGCCTACAGTCGGCTCAAGTTCGAGAGCGGTGTTCACCGCGTGCAGCGGGTACCCGTTACAGAGGCGAGCGGCCGTATCCACACGTCCACCGCAACGGTTGCCGTGCTGCCAGAGGCGGAGGAGATCGACATCCAGATCGCCGAGGACGAGCTGCGCGTCGACGTGTACCGGTCCACCGGGCACGGCGGGCAGAGCGTCAACACCACGGACTCAGCGGTCCGGATTACTCACCTGCCCAGCGGGATGGTTGTTACCTGTCAGGACGAAAAGAGCCAGCTCAAGAACAAGAATAAAGCGATGGCGGTCCTGCGGTCTCGCCTCTTCGATCTGCAGCAGCGGGAGCAGCACAACCAGGTTGCCGAAATGCGTCGTTCGCAAGTTGGCACCGGAGAGCGCGCCGAAAAGATCCGTACCTACAACTATCGCGAGAACCGACTCACCGACCACCGGATCGGACTCACCCTCTACAGCCTCGACGTCATCATGCAGGGCCAGCTTGACATGGTCATCGACCCCCTAGTCATGGCATCTCGGGACGACGGCGGACTGCAGTGACGACGCTTGCTTCGGTCCAACAGGCGGCTGAACCGTCTGCCAGGGCGACGACCTCAGGGCTCCTGTCGGCCGCCAGGGCTCGAATGGCACAGGCTGGTGTCGACTCGCCGTGGCTCACAGCCCTGATCCTGCTGGAACGGACGAGTGGCATTGGCCGCGAAGCCGTTTTGGCGCATCCCGAGTCAGTCCCCACCCCTCTGGAGAATCAATGGTTCTGGGAACTGGTGGAGCGCCGTTGCTCGCGCGAGCCGCTGGCATACATTGTCGGCTTTCGCGAGTTTTTCGGTCGGCGCTTCGCCGTCACGCGTGACACGCTCATTCCGCGACCGGAGACCGAGGGGATCGTGCAGCTTGCCCTGGACCAACTGTCCCGCATCGAAGGGGAGGCAAGAAGCGCGGTTGCAGAAATGAGTAACGGTGGTGAGCAGACGCCCGCCTTGCTGTTGGACGTTGGGACCGGAAGTGGCGCGATCGCGGTCACGTTGCTCGACCAGAAACCACACCTGCGAGCCGTCGCGACAGATATCGACGACGCAGCGCTCCGGGTGGCGAGCCTGAACGCGCGGGAGCACGGAGTGTCAGCCCGGCTGCAACTCGTGGCGTGCGATCTCGCGGAGGCGCTCCGCGTTACGTTCCCACTCATCGTCGCCAATCTTCCGTACATTCCCACGTCTCATATGGATGCTCTGGAGCCCGAGGTCTCTCGCTATGAGCCGATGAGCGCACTTGATGGGGGTCCATACGGAACCGCGGTCATGGATCGGCTTCTCGCGACGCTTCCCGGCAGGTTGGCGCCGCGTGGCTGCGCGATCCTCGAGATCGGCGAGCATCAGGCAGGCCGCCTGCGCAAGCGTGCGTCACAGCACCTGCCCGGGTGGCCTGTCACCTTCGAGCGAGACGCCGCCGACATCGAGCGGTTTCTCGTAATCAGTCGGCCGGAGACGTGAATGCCGCCTGCCGACAAGGTCATTCGCTGGCCTGATTCACCCGAGGAACAGCGAGCCGTAACGGCGCTTGCAGCGCGCGTGCTCGCCGACGGCGGTCTCGTGGTCTACCCAACCGACACCGTCTACGGGCTTGGCGCCGATCCCTCCAACGCGAGGTCACTCCAGCGGATCTTCGTGGTCAAGGGGCGACCCGATGAAAAGGCCATCATCTGGCTTGTGGAGTCGACCGCGATGGCGAGGCGCTGGTGCACAGTCGACGCGCGTGCAGAACGCCTGACAGCCCGCTATTGGCCGGGGGGACTCACCCTTGTACTTCGGCGCATTGATCCGCGCAGCGGCGGACTTCCCACCCTGGGCGTACGCGTGCCGGCTCACCCGGCGGCGCTCGCGATCATTCACGCGGCCGGCGGTGCCGTCGCGACGACGAGCGCAAACCGCTCGGGCGAGCCAAGCGCACGCACCGCCTCGGAGGCCGCCGCCGCGATCGGCGCTGGAGTCGACCTGATTGTTGACGGCGGGCCAAGCCAGGTCGGGGCCGAATCAACGGTGCTGGACCTGACAGTTGATCCGCCCGCTATCCTCCGGGCCGGGGCTGTTGACAGCGCCGAGGCGTTGTTTCTGTGCTCCTCGATCGAATAGGCACGAATCGAGAAAAAGATGTCCGTGACGACCGTGACGACCGTGACAACCTTTGGCTGGGCTACAGTCGGACATAAGACAACGACGGCGTCACAAAGCCGAACGTGAGCCAGGAAGTCCGCCGGGAATCGTTATGTCGCGCAGACTGAGATCGGAACTCTACAGTCGGTTTAGGACGCCGTCCAGGATATCGACCGCTTCGTCGACTTCCTCCTGGCTCACGATGAGCGGCGGCACAAATCGGAGGATGCGTGAGGACAGCGCGTTCGCGATCAACCCATCCTCACGCATGCGATCGAGAACGTCGCGCGCGATCTCGTCGTGGAACTCGAGGCCGACGAGTAGTCCGCGGCCACGAATCTCACGAATGGTGGCGTGCCGCGCCATCAGGTCGTTCAGCCGCGCCATGAAGTAGTCCCCGACAACCGCTACGTGATCGACGAGCCCGAGCCGCTCAATCTCCCGCTGCACGGCCAGGGCAACAGATGTCGCCAGCGGGTTGCCACCAAAGGTCGAAGCATGATCGCCCGGAGTGAATACCGCGCAATGCTCCTTCGCTAGGGTCGCCCCGATTGGGAACCCGCTCCCGAGGCCCTTGGCAAGCGTCATGATGTCGTGCTCGATCCCCCATTGCGTATGAGCCCAGAGCGTCCCGGTACGTCCAACCCCGGTCTGCACTTCGTCGAGGATGAGCAGCATATTTCGCTCGTCGCAGAGCTGCCTCACATCGGCCAGATATCGATCCGATGGTGGGTGGA
>JAERMM010000307.1 GCA_016844585.1 Chloroflexota bacterium
ACCGTCAAGGGCGCCACCCTGGTTGGCTTGCGGTATCGGGGGCCGTTCGACGAGCTGGAGGCGCAGCAGGGTATCGATCACCATGTCGTCCCGTGGCAAGCTGTCGGCGAGGATGAGGGCACGGGGATCGTGCATATCGCGCCTGGCTGTGGCGCCGAGGACTTCACCCTCAGCCAGGTACACGACCTGCCCGTGCTGGTGCCGATTGACGAGAACGGCGAGTACTACGCGAGCTTCGGCGAGCTCGCCGGAAAGAGCACCCGCGCCGTCAGGGACGACGTGTTCGGATCACTGCGG
Source organism: Chloroflexota bacterium (assembly GCA_016844585.1). Taxonomy (GTDB): domain Bacteria; phylum Chloroflexota; class UBA6077; order UBA6077; family SHYK01; genus JAERMM01. Next base: position 298 of record JAERMM010000307.1, read on the forward strand.
TCGAAGAATATGTTTTTCAAGATGGAAGAGATCGAGCATCGCTACCCGACCTGCTGGCGCTGCGGCGAGGAGATCGTCTTCCGAGGGGTGTCCGAGTGGTTCATTTCGTGCGACGAGATCCGGCCACGCATGATCCGCGCGGCCCGTACGATCGATTGGATTCCCTCCTCGGCCGGCAAGCGGATGGAGGACTGGCTCAACAACATGGGCCACTGGTGCATCTCTCGGAAGCGCTACTGGGGACTTCCCCTTCCATTCTATTTGTGTCCTCAATGTGACACGCTGACCGTGGTTGGCTCGGTCGATGAGCTGCGCAACCTCGCCGTGTCCGGCATGGACGAGGTCAAGGAGCTGCATCGGCCCTGGATTGACGCCGTTCATATTCGTTGCCCTTCCTGCGGTGGGGAAGTCGAGCGCATCACCGAGGTTGGCGACTGCTGGCTGGACGCCGGCATCGTGCCTTTCTCAACCCTCGGCCCCGGACTTCTGAAGGACCACGCCGAGTGGGAGCGATGGTATCCAGCCGACTGGGTGTCGGAGATGCGCGAGCAGATCCGCCTGTGGTTCTACAGCATGCTCTTCATGAGCGTCGCGATCGAGGACCAGGCGCCCTACAAGCGCGTTCTGACCTACGAGAAGCTGATGGACGAGTCCGGGCATCCAATGCACAAGAGCCTGGGCAACGCCATCTGGTTTGACGAGGCGGCCGAGCGGATGGGCGCAGACGTGATGCGCTGGCTCTATGCCGGCCAGAGCATCACCAGCAACCTGCTCTTCGGGTACAAGCCGGCTGAGGAGGTGCGGCGGAAGCTCATCACTCTGTGGAATGTTTACAGTTTCTACGCAACCTATGCGGAGGCTGAGAAGTACAGGCCCGCTAGCGGGGAGGCGCGCCCTCACCCTAGCCCTCTCCCAGAGGGAGAGGGGACAGCCGGACCCTCAGCACTGAGCACTCAGCACTCAGCACTCAGCCGAATGGATCGGTGGATTGTGTCCCGCCTCAACGGACTGGTGGTGCTCGCTAACGACCGGCTCGACGCTTACGATGTCGCCACACTCGCCGACTCCACCGATCGCTTCGTCGACGACCTGTCGACGTGGTACCTGCGACGCAGCCGTCGACGCTTCTCACGAGACGCGGATCCTGCTGATCGCGAGGCTGCGTTCAACACCCTCTTCCACTGCCTCTCGACACTGATGGGAGTGATCGCGCCGATCATGCCGTTCATCGCCGAGGAGATCTATCAAAACATCGTCCGCTCGGTCGATCTGTCGGCGCCGGATAGCGTGCACCTCACGCCGTTTCCCGAGGCGAACGCAACGGCAATCGATCCGGCTCTTGAAGAGGAGATGGACCTGACCCGCGCGATTGTCACGCTGGGGCGTGCCGCGCGCAGTGAAGCGGGGACCCGCGTGCGGCAGCCCCTGCCAGCGATCACCATCGCGACAGGGTCGGGCAGCATCGACCTCGCAGAAGAGTTGCGGCAGGAGATCGCGGACGAGCTGAACGTTCGCGAAGTTCGTACCGCGGAGAAGGTCGATGCCTTCGCGCGTCGAGTGGTTCGACCCAATCCGCGGCTTCTCGGACCGCGGTTGGGCGCTGCATTTCAATCTGTCAAGCAGGGGCTTCAAGACGGCACGTTTACGATCAATCCGGACGGTTCGGTCAGCGTCGCTGGCCAAACGCTTGCGTCCGAGGAGGTCGCGGTGACCCTGGAGCCGCTCGACAACCAGTCCGTTGCCCAGGATATGCAGTGGCACGGCGGACTGGCCGTCGCGCTCGACCGAAACGTCACCCCCGAATTGCGCTCCGAGGGGCTCGCACGTGAGGTCGTGCACCGCGTTCAGATGATGCGCCGCGACGCCGGTTTGAGCGTCGAAGACCGCATCTCGCTCGACTACCGGGCCTCGCCGGGGTTATTGGCGGTCCTCGAAACGCATGGTGACCGCATCAAGCGCGAGGTCGGCGCGGTGGTTTTTCGTCGGCTCGATTCCCTGGAGTCCACGAACGGACCCGATGGGGAATCCGCTCAGGCCCGCATCGACGGCGAGGACATCACGTTGAGCCTGCGGACCGTAGAGTGACGTCCACGAGGTCCACGGATGCGTGATGCGCAGAGCGACGCGCTCGCACCTATGCCTCAGTCCGTGGTTCCCGGTGCGGAGTCCTCGGACGGGGTGCGCCGCATAGCGACGTCGGTCGTCATCGCGGCGGGCGTCCTCCTCGCCGATCAGGTCACCAAATGGCTGGCGCACACGTACCTGACGCGCATTCCCGACCAGTCGATCCCGATCATCGGTGACTTCCTCCGTTTGACTTACGTGGCGAACAGGGGAGCTGCCTTCGGGATCTTGCAGGATCGCACCGTGTTCTTTGTCCTGATCGGGATCGCCGTCATCGTGGTGATCATTGCCAGCTACCGTTACTTCAAAGTAACCGGCTGGCTGCTCAACGTCGCGCTCGGCCTGCAGCTTGGCGGGGCCATCGGAAATCTGATCGACCGGGTCCGCAACGGTTACGTGGTCGACTTCATCGACGTCGCGATTCGGCCAGCCTTTAGCTGGCCGGTCTTCAACGTCGCCGACTCTGCGATCTGCATCGGCGTCGGCATACTGGCCTTCCATATGATGCGGACGCCCAAGCCGAAACCAGCGACCAATTGAACGCTCCGGGCAGCCGACGGCCCAGGCCGAAGCTGCAGGCCCCAACCTCCCACCCGGCCAGGGTTGAGCAGGTAAGTCTGTACGGGGGCGGCATGCGGCTGGACGCTTACCTGTCTCAGTATCTCCACGAGCACTCGCGCTCTGAGTGGCAGCGCTTGATCGAGGTCGGTGGCGTTACCGTGAACGGCGCGATGGCCAAGCCAGCGATGCGCCTTGCCGCTGACGATCGTCTTGAGATCCGGCCCGTCGCCAGCCATGCCCTGCTCGAGCCGGACCCGACGATCTCGCTCGACGTCCTGTATGAGGATCGCACAATCATCGTCATCAACAAGGCGGCGGGCCTGGTGGTACATCCAGCCCCTGGCCACGAGTCCGGCACGCTGGTCCATGCGTTGCTGGCCCGCTTTCCCGAACTCCGCGATCCAACGGGGCAGAGGCGTCCGGGCATCGTGCACCGGTTGGACAAGGACACCTCGGGTGTGATGCGGGTGTGATGGTTGTTGGAAAGACACCCGAGGCGGTCGCCGCGTTGCAGGGTCAGATGCAGCGCGGCGAAATGCGCAAGCGTTATCGGTTGCTGGTTCTCGGAACTCTCAAAGAGGAAGATGGCATCATCGATGCCCCGATCGGCCGAGACCGCGTGCACCGGCAGAAGATGGCGGTGCGCGCCGACGGCCGGGCGGCGCGGACTGAGTTCCACGTACTCGAGCGACTGTCCGGCTACACCTACGTCGACGCCGGGCTGCCGAGCGGACGCACGCATCAGCTACGCGTCCATTTCGGATACATCGAGCACCCAGTCGCGGGCGATAGCACCTACGGTCGCGGCCGGCCACCAGCAGGTCTCGGGCGACAGTTCGTGCACTCACACGAGCTGACGCTCACCTCACCGTCCGAACAGAGCGAGCGCAGGTTTGTGGCCGAGCTGCCCGCCGACCTGGAGGCGACGCTTGGATATCTCCGCGAGTTAGCCGATAGGGCAAGCAGTCCACCACGCGATCCCGGGGTTCCGACGGAGCGCGCCTCGTGATCAACGATCCCACACGCAGCACTCAGCACTCAGCACTCAGCACTCCTGCCGTCCGCGTCAGGATCGCCCCCAGTCCCACCGGGCTTCCACACATCGGCACGTTTCGCACCTTCCTATTCAACTGGCTGTTCGCCCGGCAAAAGGGCGGCGCGTTCGTCATTCGCATCGAGGACACCGACCGAGCACGATTGATTCCCGGCGCCATCGAAGCGCTTACTGAGGCCGTGCGCTGGTTCGGTCTCGACTGGGACGAAGGCCCGGAGGTGGGGGGGCCATACGGTCCATACCTCCAATCCGAGCGGCTGCCCACCTACCACGAGCAGGTCGAGCGCCTCGTCCGTGATGGAAGGGCATACCGGTGCTACTGCACGCCCGAGCGGCTCGATGCGCTTCGCGCGGAGCAACAGGCACGGAAGGAGCCACCCGGCTACGACCGACTCTGCCGCGACCTGACCGACATCGAGCGGGCTCGACGGGATGCCGCCGGGGAGCCGTCCGTAGTGCGCTTCGCCGTGCCTCTGGATGGGTCCACGACCTTTCAGGACCTGATCCACGGTGATGTGACCTGGGAGAACCGGGTTCTCGACGATTTCGTCATCCTCAAGTCCGACGGCTACCCGACGTATCACCTGGCCCACCTGGTGGACGACCACGTGATGGAGATCACACACGTGCTTCGCGGCGACGAATGGATTTCCAGCACACCGCGACACATGCTTCTGTACGAGGCGCTGGGCTGGGTGCCGCCGATCTTCGCCCACCTGCCGGCCATCCTTGGGCCGGATCGCAAGAAGCTCAGCAAGCGCCACGGCCCCACCGGGATCGCTGCCTTCCAGGAGGCTGGCTATCTTCCCGAGGCGCTCCTCAACTACCTGGGGCTTTGCGGCTGGTCGCCGGGCACAGACCAGGAGATCTTCAGTTTGAAGGAGCTGGTGGAGCAGTTCTCGCTCGAACGCGTGAACCAGACCGGCGCCATCTTCGACCATGCGAAGCTCGACTGGTTCAATGGCGTCTACATCCGGGCGATGGGCCCGCAGGAGCTGGCAGTTCGACTGCGACCGTTCCTAGGCGAGACGGCCGGTATGCTCGACGACGATGCACTTATGGCGATCTCTGGCCTGTTTCAGGACCGGCTCAAGACGCTCGGTGAAGCTCGCGAACTGATGGACTTCTTTTTCGTCGATCGACTCGAATACCAAGCGGCCATGCTGATTCAGAAAGGGATGACTGTCGCCCAGACCATTGAAGGGTTGCGGCGAAGCGCTGTCCTTGCGGCGGAGATCGCCTCATTCGATCCAGAGGCGCTCGAATCTGCCTACCGCGTCCTAACCGATGAGCTTGGCCTCAAACCGTTGCAGCTCTTTATGTCAATTCGGGTCGCCAGTACCGGTATGACCGCGACGCCCCCGTTGTTCGCCACGATGGCGGTGCTTGGCCGCGAGCGGTGCCTCCGTCGGCTCACGGCCGCCGTCGAGCGGCTGAGCGGCTCCATGTAGCGGGCGCCCGCTACCGGAGCTCCCATTCATGGACGTTCCATGCCCACTCGGCGTCAGGCACGGACTCCCGCGGGCCTTGCAGCGCGGATGCGAAGGCGATGGGGATGGCATTGAAGTAGAGGGAGACGGCGGGGACCTCCTCCGTGAAGAGGCGCGCCATCTCAACCACGTGGCGCACTCGCTCGCCGGGGTCGAGTGTGACGCTGAAGCGCTCCGCGTAGCGGTCGAAGTCCGCATTGGTCCAGCCGCCGCGGTTGTTGCCGGTCCAGCGGTTGTCGGGACGTGGGATGAGCGACGAGTTCAGCCGCGCGAGCGCCACGTCGCCCTGCGGGCTGCTGAAGGTGAAGATCGACGGGAAGGACGCGCGGACCTGCGAGTCCTGCGCCTGAGCAGCCGGGAGGATGGTCTCCTGGATGTCGAAGCCAGCCGCGCGCCAGCCGTTGCCGAGGATCGCCTGCTCCTGCTCCTGCTGGGTGGCTGAGTTGGTCTTGATCTCGAAGCTCACGGGCTGCCCGTCCGGTCCTGCGAAGGGTCCGCCGACCGTGCGTCCGAACCCGGCCTCGCGCATCAGCTGCTCTACGCGGCGCAGGTCGTACGGGTACTTCGTGATGGCGCGGTCGATGTCCGTGTAGAAGTCCACGCTGGGTGGCACGATGGTGTCCGCGATGATGTTTTGACCCTCGAACAGGCCGTCGTTGATCTCGCGGCGGTCGACCGCATGGGCGAAAGCCCGGCGGACGCGCACGTCCAGG
>JAERMM010000086.1 GCA_016844585.1 Chloroflexota bacterium
ATCCGCAGATCGAGCGCGCCGTCACCAAGTACCCGTATGACCTTCGCGCAACGGAGCGCTTCATGGCGGAAGCTGGCTATGCCAAAGGGGCCGACGGTAACTACACCAGTCCCACTGAAGGGCGGCTCTCGTTCGAGGTGTTGGCGACCGGCGGCCCGACAGCGGACATCGAGAGCGCCATCGCTGCCGCTGGCTGGCGCCAGGCGGGTTTCGAGACGCTGGAGACCGCGGTCCCGCAGGGCTTGCTCCTCGACGGACAGTCGCGAGCATCCTTCCCGGGGGTGGCGACGCGTGCAACGAACGCCAACGAGGGAACCCAAACGGCGGCGTACACGGCAGCCCAGATTGCCAGGCCCGAGAACCGTTGGAACGGCGGCAACTTTGGTGGCTGGTCGAGCGGGCGGCGATGGCGCGAATCGTGAGCCAGGAGCTGCCATCGGTCCCGACGTATTACACGCTCCAGGCGACCCCGCACCTCGCCACACTGAGCGGCCCGACAGCAACGGTGCCCGACACCACCGGGTCGATAGGCTGGAACATCGTGAATTGGGAGCTGCGCTGAGGCTCCTCCGGCGGCGCGTATCATTGCGACGGCAGCCTCGGCGCGAGGCATGAAGTGAGGACGAAAGATGATGGAAGGACCCCCGACTCGGCCGACAACCCAAATGCCCGCCGCAACGCGGTCCTCGCTGGTACTGGAAACGCTCGCGGAGTCCATGCGCTCCCGCGACTTCACAACCAAGTTCAATCAAGCGCGCATACAGATGAGGCGCCAGGGGACCGGCGACAACTGGGGGCTTACTGTTTTCGGAAGCGACTCGTACGAGGTGGTCCACCAGGTGGCCCGCCGCGAGGTCGACATCGCCCTAATGAATCCCGCCGGCCCGCTGCTGGCCGCGTACCGCGGAACCGGGCCGTTCCGCGAGCCGATGCCGGTTCGGGCGATCACGGTCATTCCGTCGCTGGATTGGCTCGGATTCGCCGTCACAGAGGCAACCGGCCTACGCTCGTTGGCAGACATCAAGGAGCGCAAGTATCCGCTGCGAGTCTCGGTACGCAACCACGCCGATCACGCGTCGCACGTCTACATCGACGAGGTGCTGGCATGCTACGGGTTCAGCCTGGCCGACATTGAATCGTGGGGAGGGCTCGTCACCCGCGATGGGCACGCGCCCTTCGACGAGCATCGCGGGAATCGGATCCTCGCCGGAACGCTGGACGCGGTCTTCGACGAGGCGCTCAGCCAGTTCGTTCCACGCATCGACCGTTTTGGCATGCGCCTGCTGCCTCTGGACGAGCCGGTGCTGAAGCACATGGACGATATCGGCTTTCTGCGCTCGACCATCGTGCGGTCCCATTTCCCCAGCCTTCCGGCCGACGTGCCGGCCCTCGACTTCAGCGGGTGGCCTGTGTACACGCACGCCGATGCGCCCGAAGACCTGATCTACGAGTTCTGCCGCTCGCTGGACGCGCGGAAGAGCCAGGTGGTCTGGCAGGAGCCGCGGGATCTGCCGCTCGCAGAGATGTGCCGCGACACGCCGGCAGCTCCGCTGAAGATCCCACTTCACCCGGCGGCGGAGCGATACTGGCGCGAGGCTGGCTACCTGAAGTAGGAGTGGGTTCCGAAGTGAACGAGGAGACGATCGGGTGAACGACACGCTGGTGATTTACCACGGGGGCTGCGCCGATGGGTTTACGGCTGCCTGGGCCTTCAAAGCGCTGCGACCCGCGATCCAGGCTGTCTATCACCCGGGCCGCCATGGGGACCCTCCGCCGGATGTGAAGGACAAGGACGTGTACATCCTCGATTTTTCCTATCCGCGCGAGACGCTCCTTCGCATGAAAGATGACGCAGCGAGTCTTCTCGTCCTCGACCATCACAAGACGGCTGAGGCCGACCTCGAAGGGCTCCCGTTCTGCGTGTTCGATATGGAGCGGTCGGGAGCGGGAATCACCTGGGACCACCTGGCCGCCGAGGGCGATCCGCCACCGAAACGGCCGTGGCTCGTCGACGTCGTCGAGGATCGCGATCTCTGGCGTTATCGCTTTGGCGATCAGACGAGGCACACGGCGTCGTACATGGCCACTGTGCCGATGACTTTCGACGCCTGGGATGACCTGGCAAACGGAGGACTGGACGCGGCGGCGGCGAAGGGCGCGGCGATCCAGTCGTACATCGACAGCTATGGCGTGAAGGCATGCCAGCACGCCATATTCCGCGATCTGGGCGGGTTCACGGTGCCCGTCATCAACATTTTTTACGAGAATTGCTCAGACCACGTCCATCGGCTGTGCTCTCTGCACCCGGAGCGCCCATTCGGCGCCTCGTTCTACCTGAGAGATAACGGCCGCTGGCAGTTCTCCTTGAGGTCTATCGGAGACTTCGACGTTTCCGAGGTGGCCAGAAAATGGGGCGGCGGCGGGCACAAGAACGCGGCCGGCTTCGAAGTCGACACGCTGCCCTGGGAAGCGCCTCACACCTGACCCCGGGCCCCGAGCAGCAGAACAGCCACGACAACCATCGCCACGATTCCCAGGCAGGCGGCCACGATCAGGTCGACGGGTCGAAGCTTCGGGCCGGGTTCATGGGCCGCGTGCCTCACGCCAGAAGCAGCTGCCGAGCCAGGCGGCCCCGTGCCGATAACACCACCTGCGACAGCGATGGGTCCGTTGCGATCCTCGGCCAATGCCTGGCCGAGAGCCTCGACGAATTCGCCCGCGGACTGGTAACGGCCTTCGGGCTGCTTGGCCAAGCCCTTGACAAGAACATCCTGGACGGCCTCGGGCAGGTCGGGGTTGCGGTCCCTGGGAAGGGGCAGTGGATTGTGGATGTGCGCCAGAATGATGGCCAGAGGTGTCTCGCCAGAGTAGGGCACGTCACCCGTCAGCATCTGGTAGGCCACGACCGCCAGTGAGTAGACGTCGGCCGCTGGCCCAACGTTGTCTTCCATCGCCTGCTCTGGGGCCATGTACTCCGGGGTTCCCACGCTCAGGCCGCCCTGCGAGAGGCCCTTGACGTCGCCGACGATGCGTGCTATTCCGAAATTGGCGAGCAGAATCCGTCCGTCGCCGGTCATCAGCACGCTGCTGGGTTTTACGTCGCGGTGGACGATACCGAGGGAATGCGCATAGTCCAACGCCGAAGCTATGGGACGGAGGATGCCCGCGCAGATCTCTGGTGGCATCGGGGCGCCGAGATGCTCGACCAGAGTCCCGCCATCCAGATGTTCGCTGATGAGGTAAGTAACATCATCCTGGTCGCCGTAGTCGTAAACGGACGGGATATTCGGGTGGCGAAGCCTCGCGACGGTCTTGGCTTCACGCTGAAACCGCGCCCGGAACGATGGGCCGTCCGGGTGGAACACGGGTAGAACCTTGATCGTTACGTGACGGGTGAGCCCTGCATGATAGCCCTTGTAGACCGTGACCGTACCGTCGCGCCCGATCTCCTCCACGACCTCGTAGCTGCCCAGGTTCTGGCCCGGGACGATGGGCACGGCAACACCTCGGCGGAGCGACGTCGGATCACAGCGAGCTTAAGATGGAACGCGCTCTTGCGTCAATCCACGCATCAAAGGGTAACCGTCTTTACGGCGCCGGGCCGAATCAATAGGGTTGACGGCGAAGGGCGCGACTCGTGCTCTCGCGAATGACTTCGTCCATTGCGAACCATAGCTCGGCGCCGTTTTCGCGAATTCGGTAGCCATCATCCTCACAGATGATCGTGCTCGGGCACGTCCCATTTCGATCCAGGTCCTGGCCGATGGTCCGCAGCAGCTCAGCCTGTGACCGCCGATCGGTTAGCACGCGGCGATCTCCCATGGGCGCGCTCAAGGCGCCATTGCGGATCGCCGGATCGGGCGCATCGACGATCCGAGCGGTGGCGGGCGAGCGGGCAGTCGGCGCCTCGGCAGACGCGAGCGCGATTCCGCCGCCGGCGCGTTTTGCTACGTACATGGCCGCATCCGCCTGCCGCAGCAGTGTCTCGCTGTCCCGCCCGTTGACGGGGAAGAGTGCCAGCCCAACACTCGCCCCCACAGTGACCGAGGCTCCGTCCACTGCGTATGGAGCACAGAGAGCGTGAATGATTTTCCGCGCCGTCGCGACCGCGACGTTCGTCTCGCCGATGGACGGCAGCAGCACTGCCAGTTCGTCTCCACCCATGCGCCCAACCGTATCGGACGAGCGTAGGGCGCCACGCAAGCGATCGGCAACCTGGCGCAACACCAGATCGCCCGCGTGATGGCCATACGTATCGTTCACGTCTTTGAAGCGATCCAGATCGATGACGAAGAGCGCAAGCCCGGTGCTCTGCCGCTGCGCGGCGCGAATGCTCTGTGTCAGGCGATCAGAGAGCAGCGCGCGATTGGGCAGCCCCGTGAGTGGGTCGTGCAGCGCCTGACGGACAAGCTGCTCCTGCGCCTGCCGTCGCTGCTCCGTGTCCGCCACGCGCCGTTCAGCGACCGCGATCCGTGCCGCGAGATGTTCCGGTTCCGGCGCTACGAGATCGTCGGCGTATTCCGAGGTCGAAAGGAGCAGGTCCCGGGGGATTTCGCGCCCGACCACGAGGACGACTACGTCCGAACCGCCCTCCATACTCCGAAGTTGCCGACAGGCTTCGAAAGCCTCCCCATCTTGCCAGCCGAGAATGACTAGCGATTGCATCTCGGTTTGCCATTCGATGAGCGTCGATGCGAGATCGCCGTGGGCGCTCACCTCGTGCCCCCTGAGGAAAAGCGCGCGCGAAATCACGGCGCGCACACCAGGATTGACCTCCCAGACGAGGGCCCTCACCGGCCGATCACGTTGGGCTCTTCGTGGGCCATCGGTCGGGAATCCTCCATCCGTGAGTCGGGAGACCATCGGCCAAATCGCTGCTTCCCAGGGATCCCCGTCTGCGGCTCGTTATAACGGTCTGTCAAGTGCGGAGCAAGGGATCTCCTGGCGCTGCTACCGTGGCGTGCGTGGGCGGCGTAGGTTGGCGTGTTGATGGGCGGGGAAGACGCTCGTATACTGACAAGACTCACGATCGGGTTCCTGCGCACGACCTGTACGCCGCGGGCGGCGCCCACCACCTTGCAGGCTCCCCGAAACCAACTCGGCAGGTGTGGTCTCGGAGGCTCTATGAAGCCCGACGCGACGACAGGGGACTCGCACCCCGCCTCGGTCGCAAAGCTCACCTCACTCCTCGCGCTGTCGCACGATCTCGCTTCTGAGTTGGACCTTGACCGCTTGCTGGCGACGATCATGTCACGCACCAGCCATCTGCTCGAAGCAGACCGCAGCACCCTTTTCCTGGTGGACGAAGCCGAGGACCAGCTCTGGTCGCGTGTGGCCGAAAAGGCGGGTATCAACGAGATCCGATTCTCGCGCAGCGCGGGCATCGCCGGGCACGTCGCCACGACCGGCGAAACCATCAATATCCCTGATGCGTACGCGGACACGCGCTTCAATCAGGCAGTGGACCGCCAGACCGGCTACCGCACCCGCTCGATCCTCTGCATGCCCGTGCGGGACGTGCGAGGCGTCACCGTGGGCGTATTGCAGGTGCTCAACAAGAGCGACGGCCCGTTCAGGAGGGACGACGAGGATCTGCTGCGGGTGTTGTGCTCGCACGTGGCCGTGGCCCTCACGAACGCAAACCTCGTCGAGGCCCGCCGCAAAGAGATCGAGAAGACGACCATCCTGCTCGACGTGATGCGGTCGCTGGCCTCGGAGATTCAGCTCGACCCGCTCCTGGCGCGCATCATGGATAAGACGACCGAAGTGATGCAGGCGGATCGGTCGAGCCTGTACATCGTCGACCAAAGGACGAATGAGTTGTGGTTCAAGGTCGCCCAGGGCAGTGACTTGCAGGAGATGCGTTTCCCTGTTGGCGTTGGGATCGCAGGGCAGGTTGCCGCGACCGGCGAAGTCGTGAACATTGCCGATGCCCACGACGACCCACGGTTCAACCCGGAGATGGACCGCCGAACCGGTTACCGCACCAGGAGCATGCTCTGCATGCCGATGCGCGACAGCGCCGGGAAGATCGTGGGCGTGCTGCAGGTGCTGAACAAGCGCGAGGGGCTGTTCACGGGAGAGGACGAGGAACTGCTCGCAGCGGTTGCCTCACAAGCCGTGATCGCGCTGGAGAATGCCCGACTGTTCGACGACGTTATGCGCATGAAGAATTACAACGAGAGCATTCTGCGAAGCATGGCTACCGGCGTGATCACCATTGATATGAACGCGTGCATCACGACAGCTAACGCGGCGGCGGAGCGCATCCTCGCCTTCGATGGAGGCGCGCCGATAGGAGCAATGTTCGAGTCCGCAATCGGCGGCGGAGTGCTGAACGCCGGTCTGTGGGACCCCGTTTCTCGGGCACTGGAGTTTGGAGAGACGCGACAGGTCCAGAAGGTCAAGCACACTACAGAGATTGGAAATCCCGTCACGTTGAACGCGTCCGCGGTACCGCTGCGCGACGCCAAAGAGCAGCAAATCGGCGTGGTGGCCGTCATCGAGGACATCTCCCGCGAGCAGCAGCTCATCGGGACGCTGTCGCGCGTGGTGAGTCACCAGGTAGCCGAACAGATCATGGCGACCGGATTGATGCCGAGCGTTGGTGGGCACCGGAAGCAAGTAACGATCCTGATGTCGGACATTCGCGACTTCACAACGATGACCGAGTCGGCGGAGCCGGAAGATATCGTGCGGATGCTCAACGACTATTTCGGCCGCATGATCGAAGTGATCTTCGACCATGAGGGCACGCTGGACAAGTTCATCGGCGATGCCATCATGGCGGTCTTCGGCACGCCTCTGGCGCACACAGACGATCCGATGCGCGCCGTTAAGTCGGCGGTCGACATGAGACGCGCCCTCCACGCGTACAACATCGAGCGGGCTGCGCAGGGCAAGCCGACGATCGAGAACGGCATCGGAATCTGCGACGGCGAAGCAGTTGCCGGCGCGATCGGGTCAGAGCAGCGGCTGGAGTTCACAGTCATCGGGGACGCGGTCAATACGGCGGCCCGCATCGAGGGGCTTACCAAGGGGTTCCCGGATCACAAGATCGTGTTCAACGAGGCTGTATACGAGCTGGTGAAGGAAGAGATCCCGAGCGACTTCCTTGCGGAGGAGCACGTGAAGGGCAAAGCGCTTCCGGTTCGCGTGTACGGCGTCCCGGAATGGTATGTCCTCAGCGGCGTGCCTTCCGTTGCCGAGGCAGCCCCGATCTAGTCACAACGGGGATGGCTGGCCGCGGGACGTGGATTCGAACCACGATCAAGACTGCGCTCGCCCAAGGAGGGGCCACCGGCCTCAGCCAGTGGCCCCTCCTTGGGCTGGGTGTCTCGCTAAGTTGTAACGATTACCGTTCCGGTGTGTCCGTGGATGCTGCAGCGATACGGGAACGTTCCCGCTGTGGTGAACGTGAATGCGCGCGTCTGTCCAACGGCGATCGTTCCGGTGTCCCACACGTTCGTGAGACTGGTAGAAGTGTGGGAGTTGATGGGTCCACAGTTCATCCAGGTGACCGTTTGGCCTACTCGAACCGTGATTGGATTGGGACTGAAGTAACCCGGTGGCCCGTCATAGATGCCAACCTGGTTCGTCCCCGTCCCCGTTGTATAGCCCGCGGGGCAGAGAGACCCACCGCCGAGGTAGCCCACGCCGCCGTAGCCCACGCCGCCGTAGCCCACGCCGCCGTAGAGCCCGCCGCCGCCGAAGCCGTAGAGCCCGCCGCCGTAGAGCCCTGTGCCGAATATGCCTCCATATCCGACAGGCTGGCAGCCGTAGGCCGCGGTTGTAACGAATCCGGGCTGGCAGGAGGCCGTGCCACCCTGCACGCAACCATAGGTTGCCGTGCTCGTGTAGCCCGCCGTGCAGTTCGCCCCCGTTGAGCCGACGGACACGCAGGCGGCCGAGGAGCCCGTGTAGCCAGTCGGACAGCGGGGCAGCGTGGTGGTAGTTGTAGTGGTTGTGGAGGCGCTCGTGGACGGAACGTCGACACTCATGACAGAGGAGCCGGCCCGCACGTCGACGTCGAACGTTGACGCTACCCAGCCGCACACGGTGTTCGCGTAGATATGGAGTGTGTGCTTACCAGCTGAAACGCCCGTGAAGTTGGCGTCCATCATTTGCCAGCCGGCTCGAGCATTCGAACGACTATAGACTGCGTCCACGTCGGGACGGTCGATGCCAATGTTGGCGACGCCCACTCCGACGCCGCTGCCGCCGGCGGGGCCGTCTCGATACACGTGGACAGCAGTGACCCCGCTGCCGCTGGTACTGGATGTGTCCAGCGCCCAGCCCGCCAACATCGTCGTACCGCTACCGCTTGCCGATCCTCCAGCGCCGGGGACGTCAAAGAAGATTAGCGCCTGGCAGGCCTGCGCACCCGCGGACGAGCCATGCAACTGGAGTGGGGCGATCACCATCATGGTGGCTAGCAGGAGTGCGAGGCGAATATGAATATGCAAGATGAATCTCCTCTCAATTGGAAAATTGCCTCTCGCCGACGTGTCATCCACGCGGGCCACGGAGGCGAGCAGTCTCGTCATACCCTGCCGCAACCAACGCGAGCAAGGTTATATGGTTTCAGCGCACGCACTACTCCTTAGCAAGCCGGCCCCACCGTTCACCGATGAAACCTCCACTCAGCAATCAGTATTGATCCAATGCGCCCGCTCCGCTCCGGCAGGTCATTGACTCCTCACCTATTCAATTTAACCGTCAGCTCCCTGCATGGATGACCGTTACGCTGGACTTGTCGCAGGATTGAAACATCTGTCGGCTGTCGACCTCGGGCAGCTTGCAATTCGGAGGCTACGGCCAACGATGCCCGGACTGCGTCGTGCCGTCGATGCTGGGGAGGTACACGAAAGAGGTGCATGAGGTTAGCTTGCTCCGGGATGGGCGCTATCCTGGAAAGTTGGCATAACCGCGTTGAGTGTCAAGACCGGGCAGCGACCGAAGCGTGACTAGTAACTACAAGGATCTCGCCGCGAGTGCTCGGCTCCGAATGGCTGCGGGACGTGGATTCGAACCACGATCAACTGATCCAGAGTCAGCCGTCCTACCGTTGAACGATCCCGCAAGGCGGCTCGCTCATGATACCAGACTCCGAAACGGCCGCCCTCCGTCGGTGGCGTCGGACTGGCGTCCGGTATCCTCGCCCGCCTAACATGGTGGTCGTACACCGCCGCGAGCCCCCTCCCACCGTGCAACCTCCGCTCGGCTGAAGGGCAAACCAGGCTCTCGCGCTACACTGCTGGTCATTCAGCCGGGGTCAGGGGCCCGCTCGGCCTCGCTGGCCTTGTGGAGGGAGACTATGGCATGTGCACATCGTCATTCGGTGCTCTTGATTGCTGTCCTCGTGCTCGTGCTCGTGGCCTGCACCCCTCAGCCCGCGACTCCGCGCGCATCGTCGGATGGCCCCACGCCCGCAGTCGTGAGCGAGGCGCGGCGGACGCTCGTCATCTCTGTGCGCGCCGAGCCGCAGAGCGTCGCGCAGGGCGCGCTCCAGCAGGCCGGTGTCACGCTCGGCACGAGCAAGCGGCTCTTCAACGCCCAGGTTGCCGTCCAGGACCACACGGGCGCCTGGCTCCCGTACCTCGTGGAGGCGCTGCCGCGGCTCAACACGGACGCCTGGCGCGTCGATGCGGACGGCCGCATGATCACCACTCATCGCATCAAGCCGAACGTCGTCTGGCATGATGGCCAGCCCCTCACCGCGGCCGATTTCGCGTTTGGCTACCAGGTCTACTCCACCCCAGACCTCGGCACGGCCGGCGCAGTCCCCACCGGCGCGATCGAGGCCATCGGCGCGCCGGATGAACGCACAGTCGTCGTCACCTGGCGCCGCCCCTACGCGGAGGCGTGGCTGCTCGGCAGCGAGCGAAACGCGGATTTTGGCCCGCTCCCTCGCCACATCCTCGCGGACCCCTATCGCGACGGGAGCCTCGAGGCCTTC